>JACRPT010000089.1:0-26284 GCA_016223045.1 Candidatus Eiseniibacteriota bacterium | reverse complement strand
GCGGCGCGGCCGCGGCGGGGTGCGCGCCGGAGAGTCCCAGCAGGCGGACCACGGCCAGAGATCGCTTCGCCATCGCGAGGCCCCTCCCGCCTCCGGGGTTCAGCGCCCCTCCATCCACTTCGCCTTCCGCTTCTCGAAGAACGCCGCCAGCCCTTCACGCGCCTCCGCCCCCCCGCGCACCTCGGCGAGCACGCGCGGGAGCGCGGAGCGGTACTCCTCCCACGTGGTGTCGTTCCACAGCTCGAGCAGGGTCTTGATGCGCGCCTGCGCGTGCGGCCCGCCCGCGAGCAGCGCCTGCACGCGTTCCTCGACCTTCGCGTCCAGCTCCGCGGCGGGGACCACGTGCTGGACCAGGCCCGCGCGCAGCGCTGCCGCGGCATCGAAGCGCTCGCCGGTCAGCATCAGCTCGCGCGCCCGCGCGTCGCCGAGGCGGCGGATGACGTAGGGACTGATGAGCGCGGGCAGGATGCCGAGCCGCACCTCGGTGAGCCCGAAGCGGCTGTCGTCCGAAGCCACCAGGATGTCGCAGGCGCACAGCAGCCCCATCCCGCCGCCCAGCACGTTGCCCTGGATGCGCCCGACGATGGGCCTGGGGAAGTCGGCGACCGCCGCGAACATCCCGCCCAGCCGCTCGGCCTCGGCGAGGTTCTCCTCGAACGTGGCGTTCCCCGAGGCCTTCATCATACCGATGTCGGCGCCGGCGCAGAACGACGGCCCGCGCCCGCCCAGCACCGCGACGCGCACGGTCCCGTCGTGCGCCAGCGCGTGGAGCGCGGCGGCGAGCGCCGCGCCCAGCTCGGGCGAGAGCGCGTTGTGCTGCTCGGGGCGGTTCAGCCACACCCGCGCGACCGCGCCTTCGCGCGTCACCTCGACCGTCGTGCTCATGGGGTGCCCTCCTTCCCGTCCGCGCGCACGCCCACCGGGGGGCCGTGCGCGTCCGCACCGGGCAGCTGCGCGAGCCCCAGTCTCGCCTCGTCGAGCAGCAGCCGCAAGCGCTGGTCGTCCGGGCCGCTCGCCAGCACCTCCTCCAGGTAGCCTGCGGCCTCCCGCACGAGCCCGGCGTCCATCCACAGGCGGGCCAGCCGTTCGTGGCCCTCCGCACCCCGGCCCAGCACCTCGACGTGCCCGCTCACCCAGTTCGTCGCCACGAGATAGCCCGCCAGATCCGCCGTCCAGTGCCGGACGATGCGCACGTCCCGGACGCCGGGCAGCACCGCACGGATCGCGCGTCCGCTGTCGAGCACGGCGGTCAGGAAGTCGTATTGCGGCACCCGGGCGTTGCCCGGGCTCACGGACTGCCCGGTCCGCACACTGTAGAATTGCTCGCGCGACGGTGGAACCACCAAGGCCACGCGCACGGAGTCTCCTCCCGCACCGGCGCGCACGCCCTCGATCGCGCGGCGGGCGAAGGCCATCTTCCGCAGCAGGCTGTCGAACGGGAGATCGAGGCTCGCGATGCGGGCGGCGTGGCGCCGGGCCAGCGCAATCTCCGCGTGGGCGGCGTACAGCGCCAGCAGGGCGCCAGCGACCGCCGGCACGAGCGAGCGCGAGCGCAAGAGCGCGCGCGTCGCCGGGGTCCGGATCTCCCGCGACGCGGCGAGGCGCTCCACCGGCCAGAGCGCGAGCGCGGCGAGAGCCAGCGCGAGGAACGCCCAAGGGGCGTACGCGTAGTGGAGGTGGCGGGTGTGGAGCAGCGGCAGCACGGGGGCGAGCCCCACGGCCCAACCCACGAGCCCCACTGCGGGCAGGCGCGTGCGCGGCCACGCCCGCCAGGCGAGCAGCCCCATCGCCAGCAGCCCCGCGGCCCCGATGGCGGCCATGTGCGGCGCATCGGGGTCCGCGACCGCCGGCCGCGGATCGAGCGCCGCCCCGGTGTAGCGGGCGAGGTTCGCGAAGAAGTGAGGCCCGATCCGCCACGCGTAAGCCTCTCCTCCGAGGCTCCCGGCCGTCACCCCCGTCGCGGCCAGGAACGCGATCCAGAGCAGGGAGAGGCCGAGCAGGGGAGCGACCTCGAGCGCCCGGCGCCGGCCGCTCGCGACGCCTCGGGCCGGGATCAAGGCGAGGGGAAGCAGCGCCACGCTCTCCTTGCTGAGGAGCCCGAGGGCGAAGCTCGCGACGGCCGCCACCCGGCCCCCAGCGCCGCGCGAGGAGCGGAGCAGGAGGAGAGCCGCGAACGTGAAGGCGAGCGCGAGGCCCTCGCCCGCGGAGCTCGCCGGATAGACGGCCGTGAAGGCGAGGCGCGTGGTCCCGAAGCCGCCCGCGGCGAGAGCCGCCACGGCGGTCGAGGCCCCGAGCCGGCCCGCAAGCGCGAAGAGCAGACCCGTGTTCAGCCCGTGCAGCAGCCACAGCACGACGTGGTAGGGGAACGGATCCCCGTCGAAGAGACGGGGGCAGAGATTCCAGAAGAACGTGCCCGAGAGGACACGCCAGGGCGTCTCGTAGGCCGGCAGCAGGCCGCGCGTGCGCTCGAGCAGGATGAAATCGTCGGGTGCGAAGTAGCCGGCCAGCGACCGGCGGTAGACCAGGAGGGCGAGACCCACGACGACCAGCCCGACGACCACCCGCACCCCCCGGCCCGGGGAGACCTTCGGGGCTGGACCCCGGGCGGTTTCCCGGCGGCCCCGGGCGGCACGTCGCCTCACCATCGGGCACTCAGAGGGCGGGACGCCTGCGGACCCCTGCTGGCACCCGTCACATCCGGAACACGCCGAACTTCATCTCCGGGATCGGCGCGTTCAGCGCGGCCGCGAGCGCCAGCGCCAGCACGGTGCGCGTCTCGACCGGATCGATGACGCCGTCGTCCCACAGCCGCGCGGTGGAGTAGTACGGGCTGCCCTCGACCTCGTACCGGTCGAGGATCGGCTGCTTGAACGCGCGCACCTCGTCCTCGGTCATCGGCTTGCCCGCCGCCGTCTGCTGCACCTGCTTGACCTGCGCCAGCACCGAGGCCGCCTGCTCGCCGCCCATCACGCTGATGCGGCTGTTGGGCCACATGAACAGGAACCTGGGCTGGTAGGCGCGCCCGCACATGCCGTAGTTCCCGGCGCCGAAGCTGCCGCCGATGATGAGCGTGACCTTCGGCACCGGCGCATTCGCCACCGCGTGCACCATCTTGGCGCCGTCCTTGGCGATCCCGCCGTGCTCGTACTGGCGGCCGACGATGTAGCCGCTCACGTTCTGGAAGAACAGCAGCGGCACGCCGCGCTGCGACGCCAGCTCGATGAAGTGCGTGGCCTTGAGCGCGCTCTCGCTGAACAGCACGCCCTGGTTCGCCAGGATGCCGACCGGGATGCCGTGGAGGTGGGCGAACCCGGTGACGATGGTGGTGCCGTAGCGCGCCTTGAACTCGTGGAAGCGCGAGCCGTCCACCAGCCGGGCGATGACCTCGTGCACGTCGTAGGGCACGCGGATGTCGCGGGTCAGGATGCCGGGGATCTCCGACGGGTCGTAGCGCGGCGGCTCGGGCGCCCGCAGCTCGACCCCGGCGCGCTGGGCCGGGCCGAGGTGGGCGACGATGTCGCGCAGCATCTCGAGCGCGTGCTCATCGTCCTCGGCGAAGTGGTCGGCCACGCCCGAGATGCGCGTGTGGACGTCGGCGCCCCCCAGCTCCTCCGCGCTCACCTCCTCGCCGGTCGCCGCCTTCACCAGCGGCGGGCCGCCCAGGAAGATGGTGCCCTGGTTCTTCACGATCACGGCCTCGTCGCTCATCGCGGGCACGTACGCGCCGCCCGCGGTGCACGAACCGAGCACCGCCGAGATCTGCGGGATGCCGAGCGCCGACATGCGCGCCTGGTTGTAGAAGATGCGCCCGAAGTGGTCGCGGTCGGGGAACACCTGGTCCTGCAGCGGCAGGAACGCGCCGCCGGAGTCCACCAGGTAGACGCAGGGCAGCCGGTTCTCGAGCGCGACCTCCTGCGCGCGCACGTGTTTCTTCACCGTCAGCGGGAGGTACGAGCCGCCCTTCACCGTGGCGTCGTTCGCCACCACCATCACGGTGCGGCCCTGCACCGTACCGACGCCGGTCACGACGCCGGCGGACGGCGCCTCGCCCCTGTACAGGCCGTGCGCGGCGAGCGGCGATAGCTCGAGGAACGCGGTGCCGGGGTCGAGCAGGCGCTCGATGCGGTCGCGCACGAAGAGCTTCTTCCGCGAGCGGTGGCGCGCCACCTGGTCCGCGCCCCCGCCCTGCTTGACCTGTTCGAGCAGGCGGCGCAACTCCGCGGCCAGCGCGCGGTGGTGCTCGGCGTTGGCCCTGAACTCGTCGCTGCTGGTGTCTACGTGCGACTCGAGGAGCTCCATGGGACCCCCGGCTCCGACCGGACGGCTCGTGATCCCGCGGCATCGGACGCGGCCCGCGGAGGGCCCGCGTCCCGGGAACGCGCGTGGCCGGGGAGATATAGCAGAGCCTCGCGCCGGCGCCAACGCCCGCCGCGGGAGCGTCCCGGGCGGGCGTCGGCGATGCGAGTCGTCGCGCGGCGTCTCAGGTCTGTGCCTTCAGCGCCGCCATCTCCTCGCGGTTCGGGCCGTGGATGCCCGGCGTCCTGCCGCCCGCCAGCCGGCACATGAGCGCGAGCTGGCCGCGGTGGTGGATCAGGTGGTGGAGCAGCGCGTACCACAGGATGTCGCCGACGCGCATCGGGTCGCCCATGAAGAACGGCATCGTGCGGTCGAAGTCCTCGTCCGTGAGCCGCCGCACGCGCGCCATGGCGTCCTCGTGCGCGCGCCGGAAGCCGGCGGCCAGCGCCCGCACGTCGCGCGGGCGCTCGAGGTTCGGCGGCTTGATCGCGAAGTCGAACTTGCCCTGCTCGATGCCGTAGGTCATGTAGGCCTCGGCCTCCGCCAGATGCCACGCCAGCTCGCCGAGCGAGCGGCCGCCGGGATCGGGGCGGAAGTCGTACTGGTCCGCGGGAAGGGCGTCGAGGACCCGCATGGTGCTCAGGTTCTCGCGCTCCCAGGTCTTGAGGAAGGAGTCGCGTTCGTGGCCAGGCATCGGAACCTCCGAGGGAAGCGGGGATGTCCGCGTTGGGGATCCACAGACTACCGCCGCCGCTCGCGCGCGGCCACCGCGAACCGGGCGCGGCCTCGAACCGGGGGCGCGCCCCGGATCGGGCGCCGGCCCCGGATGATGGCGCGGCCATCCCGAACCGGGCGCGGGCCTCGAAGCGGGCGCGGGGCGGGCTATCGCAGGCTGGTCGGAAGCGCCGGGGGCGCGGGGGCGCCCCAGCGTCGGCGACCGCCGGGGCGACGGACGCGACGTCAGGCGGCGGGCTCAGCCTTCCGGCACGATCGCGTCGGCCTCGATCTCGACCAGCATCTCGGGGTGGATGAGCCGCGAGACCTCGACCATGCTGGTGGCCGGGCGGATGGCGCCGAAGAACTCGCCGTGCGCGCGGCCCACCGCCTCCCACTGCGCGATGTCGGTCACGTAGATGCGCGTGCGCACCACGTGCGCGAGTGCGGCGCCCGCGCGCTCCAGCGCCGACTGCACGTTGCGCAGCGTCTGCACCGCCTGCGCGTAGGCGTCGCCCGGCGCCACCACGCGGCCCGCCGCGTCGGTCGCGGTGGTGCCCGAGACGCACACGAAGGGGCCCACGCGCACCGCGCGCGAGTAGCCCACGACCGGCTCCCACGGAGTCCCGCTGGCGATCAGCGTCCGTTCCATGTGCGAGTCCTCCCGCCGCGTCTCACGCGCCGCCGCCGGTGCCGGTCGGGGCCTGCGCCTCGCTCACGCGGCCGAAGCGGCGCTCGCGGCGCTCGAACTCGGCGAGCGCGGCCTCGAGGTCCGTCTCGCCGAAGTCCGGCCACATCTGCTCGGTGAACCACAGCTCCGCGTAGGCGCACTCCCACAGCAGGAAGTCGCTGAGCCGTCGCTCGCCGCCGGTGCGGATCAGCAGATCCACGGGCGCGACCGGCCCGCCATCGTGGCAGGCCTCGCCCAGCGCGCGCTCGAACGGCGTGGCCGGCTCCTGCGCAAAGAGGCGGGCAGCGCGCGCAATCGAGTCGCGCGCCGAGTAGTCCACCGCCACGCGCAGGCGCATGGCCGCGCAGCCCGCGGTCGCGGCCTCAGCGGTCTCGATCGCCTCGCGCAGCCCGACCGTGAGCCGGTCGCGCCGTCCGATCACCGAGAGCCGGATGCCGTTCTCGATGCAGCGCGCGGTCTCGCTCGCCAGGTACTCGCGGAACAGGCGCATGAGCGCCGCGACCTCCGGGTCGGGGCGCTGCCAGTTGTCGGAGGAGAAGGCGTAGAGGGTGAGGGTGCCGAGCCCGAGGCGGCGCGCGGACTCCACGGTGCGGCGCGTGGCGGCGGCGCCGGCGACGTGGCCGGCGTTGCGCGGCCAGCCGTGCGCCGCGGCCCAGCGCCCGTTGCCGTCCATGATGACGGCGACGTGCAGCGCGGCGGCTCCGGGGAACGATGGACGGGCGTGCGACATGAGGCGGCTCCGGAAGAAGGAAGGTCAGCGCTCGCGCGTGGCGCGGATCAGCGCCTCCATGTGGTCGAGGTAGCGCTCGAGCGCGCGCCGGCCGGTCGCGGTGAGCCGGTACTCGGTCTTCGGGATCCGGCCCTCGAAGGACTTGGTGCACTCGATGTAGCGCGCCTCCTCGAGCCTGCGCGCGTGGACGCTGAGGTTGCCGTCCGTGGTCTTCATGAGCGCCTTGAGCTCGCGGAACGTGAGCGACGCGTTCACCGCGAGCGCGCTCACGATGCCGAGCCGCAGGCGCTCGTGGATCAGGCGGTCGAACTCGGGCGGCGCGGCCTCGGCGCGGCGGCCCTCGACGCGGCCCAGGGCGCCGCGGCTCCGCGCGCGGTCGGGACGGGTGCGGGCCGCGCTCGACCTAGCCACCGTGTCGCCTCGCGATCAGCACGCCGAACGCCAGGTGCAGCCCGCCGAAGCCGGCGCCGAGGAAGGCGTTGCCCCACGTCGCGGGCGCGAGCAGCGCGGCGGCGCCCAGGAGCATGAAGCACAGGCCCATCACCGGCACCACGCGGATGGAGAACGCGCCGCCGGTCGCCACGGCGGTGCCGTAGAGCAGCAGCCACACGCCCGGGATGGCGGCCAGGTCCGCCGCGCGGAACAGCACGAAGGTGAGCAGCGCGCCGGCCAGCAGCGGCGGCGAGAAGCTGAGCGCGAAGCGGCGGCCCGGGCCGGAGAAGACCGGCTGGCCGGCGGCGCGTGACTTGGCCGCCATGCCCAGGGTCGCGAAGGTGAGCGCGACCGCGGCCTCCAGCGACCAGACCAGCAGCCAGCCGGGCGCCGGCAGCCGGGCCGCGAGCGCGGCCGCGGCGAGCGCGGTGGCGCCGACCGCGACCATGCCCCACCCGGGCACCGCGGTGAACGAGCCGGCTTCCTCCATGGTGCGGCGGATGAAGCGCAGGTTGTCCATCGCGTGCGCCTGGAGCGCAGGCGGCTCCGGTTCACGCGAGCGGAAGGGTCCGAGCGCCGACATGCCCGGCAGTGTAGCGCGGCGCTCGATGGTTGACAAGTACTTTGTGAGGCAGAGGGTCGCGCGGTGGGGCGCGCCCGTCCCGCCGCGCGGGCGGCCCGGGCCCCCGCGGCTACGACTCCTTCGCCATCCGCAGGCGAATCGAGCCGTTCACGGTGGACAGCTCGAGCCGCGGCCCGCCCTTCCCGATCCGGCCCTCGAGATGCCTGTGGTTGAAGCGGCCCTGCACCGTGATCGGGAAGTCGGTCTCGATCCCGCCGTTCACCGTGCCCGCCTGCACGTCGGCGTCGGTGTGCGCGGAGAGGTCGAGCGTGATGCTGCCGTTCACCGTCGTGAACTCGAGCGGCTCGTCCCAGCTCGTGGAGCCGAACGCCGCGCGGATCGAGCCGTTCACCGTGCTGGCGACGGCGAGCCGCCGCGTCGAGACCGCGATGGAGCCGTTCACGGTACGGGCCTCGACCGGCCCGTCGAGCGTCTCCACGTCCACGCCCCCGTTCACCGTGCGCGCCACGAAGCGCACCCCGGCCGGCACGCGCACCTCGAAGTCCACCTGGACGTCGTTGTCGTGCGTGCTCATGTGGCTCTTCCCGTTCGGCGCGCACACGTTGTGCGGGCCCCAGCGGCTGTCGGGATAGCGCACGCACAGCGTGACGCCGCCCTCGTGCTCGAGCACCTCGATCGCGACCTTGCCCGGGTCGCTGCGCCGCGCGTGCTTGCGCGCGCTCACCTCGACCCGCTCGCCGGAGGTGGCGACGGCGTGGATGGCACCGTTCACCCCCTCGATCTCGATGGCCTTGCCCGCCGGGATCCTCCAGCTCCAGTGGAAGTCCTCGCCGGCCTGCCCGGAGCGCTCCGCGATCGTGGCCGCGTTGTGGAGCGGTGCGGCCGGCGCGTCGCCCACGGCGAACCCCACCGACCATGCGGCCACGACCGCGATCGCCCCGAGCCGCGCGGCGCGGCGGATACCGGTGCTTCCGAGGATGGTGTGCATCGTCACTCCCCCCTGCGCTTCGACTTGAGCTTCTCGCCGGCTCGCAGCAGCCGGATCGTCCCCTGGAATGACTCGAGCCGGACCTCGGCGCCGCCGCTGCCCAGCGTGAAGTCGAGGTGCCGGCGGCGCGACCCCCGGAACGTCACCGGGAAGCTCGACTCGAAGCCGCCGTTGAAGGTCTCCATCGAGATCGCCGCGTTCACGTGCTCGGGCATCACGACCGTGACGTCGCCGTTGTGCGTGGCAAAGCGGTAGCGGCCGTCGTCCCGGATGGTCCCCAGGTAGGTGATGTCGCCGTTCACGGTCGCGCCCTCGACCGCCTCCGAGACCACGCGGTCGAGGGCGATGTCGCCGTTGACCGTCTCGACGCTGATGTCGCCGTCCACGTCGCGCAGCGTGACACCCTGGTTGACCGAGCTCACGTCCAGGCGCCCGCGCGCGCCCTCCACCCGCACGCCGCCGTTGATGGAACTCAGGCGGATGCGGCCGCGGCCGCCGGTCAGCGTGACCATGCCCCGCACCGTCTCGGCGCTCACGGCGGACTCCACCCCGGCGATGGTCAGGTCCGAGAGCACGCCCGAGAGCTTGAGCTCCATCCAGCTCGGCACCGTGAGGCGGTACGCGACCGTCCCCGGGAGGCCCGGCTGCTCGACCTCCGCCTCCGCGCGGTCCTCGAGATCGCGCACCCGGAGGCGCCCGCGCGCGCGCACGACCACGGTGGGCCCGCCGGCATCCACCACCGCGTGCACGCGCGCGGAGTGCGTGGCCGCCACGCGCAGCAGGTCTCTGGCCCAGACGCCGACCTCCACCGGGCCGGCGAAGTTGTCGAGGTCGAGGCGCTGGCCGCGCCGCACCGCCACGGTGGTGTCGGTCTGCGTGGCCGCCGTCACCACGACGACGCGCGCCGCCGGCGCTGGGTCTCCGGCCTCCACCACCGCGGTGACACCCATCACCGCGGCACACGCGGCGGCCAGGATCGCGATCGTCACGGGCGTTCTCCTCTCTCTCAGCCGCGCGCTCCGACGAGCGCGGCGGCCTGTCTCAGCAGCGCCACCTTGAGCTTGAGCTGCTCGGCGAGGTGGCCGTTCAGGTACGGGCTGGCCGGGTCGGCCGCGAGCGCACGGCGCGCCTGCCCGGTCGCCCGGTCGATGATCCGGAGGTTCTCTTCGATGGCGCGCACCGTGGCGGGGTCGAGCTCGCCCCGGTGCTCGCGCAGCACGCCCTCGAGCTCCGCGATCGCCGCGTCGTAGCGCGCCGCGTCGTAGGCCGCGGGCAGCGCTGCGGCCGCGGAGACCGCGGTGTCCGCGGTTCGCGAGGTCTCCGGCGCGCTCGCGAGTCGCGGCGCGGTGGAGATGCCGGCCGGCGCGGGCGCGGGCCGGCGCGTGAGCGCGAGCCACACCGCGCCGCCCGAGAGCAGCATGAGCAGCAGGCCGGCGGCGGCGAGCTGGGGCAGCGTGAAGGACCAGCGGCGCGCGCGCGCCGCGCCCAGGTCGAGCGTGCGTGCCGCGCGCGGCTCCAGCCGCTCCGCGATCCCCGGCCACAGGTCGTCCCCCGGAGGACGCACCTGGAGCCGGGCGGCGCGCGCCGCCACGACGCGCAGCTCCTCGAGCGTGCGCGCGCACCCGGCGCAGCCCGCCAGGTGCGCCTCCAGCGACGCGCGCTCCAGCGCGGGCAGCTCGCCGTCCAGGTACTCCGACAGCCGCTCGGTCCAGTGCCCGGTCATCGGTGCGCCTCTCTCCGTCCCTTCCTCATGATCCGAGGTGCCGCCGCAGCAGCATGCGCGCGCGATGAAGCTGCGCCTTGGTCGTGCCCGAGGTCACGCCGAGCAGCGACGCGATCTCCTCGTGCCGGTAGCCTTCGACATCGTGGAGCACGAACACCTGGCGCGCGCCCTCGGGCAGGCGTTCGATGGCCGCGTCGAAGTCGAGGCCCGCGTCGGTGGCGGCCGGACGCGCGGCGAGCGCGTCCATCACGCCCTCGCCCTCCGCGAAGCGCCCGCGTCGCGTGCCCAGCCGGGCGCGCTCCGCCAGCACCACGTTCACCGCCAGGCGGTGCAGCCAGGTGCCGAAGGCGGCCTCGCCGCGGAACGTCCCGAGCTTCTGCCAGGCCCTGACGAACACGTCCTGCGTGACCTCCCCCGCCAGGTCGGCGCCGAGCATGCGGCGCGCGAGGCTGTGGATGCGCGCGACATGCGCGCGATAGAGCCGCTCGAACGCACGCGTGTCCCCGGCGGCCGCGGCGGCCGCATCCTTCAGCTCCGCGGCCGCCGGGACCGTCCCGGGAGCCCGGTCTCGGGCGGTCACCGCGGACCCGGCGTGCTCCATGCGCCTGCTTGGACAGCCGGGCGGAGGAGAAGGTTGGAAGGGATCGGAGCCGGGGCCGGCGCGCCCGGGGCGGCGGCCGGCCGGGCGCCGGCGGCGACCGCCGGCCTGCCAGCGCCGGCCACCGGCGCGCGGCCGGCCGCTCGCGCGCCCTGCGCGTCTACCTGGCAAGCGAACGGACCAGCCATCCCACGCCACCGGCCACCACCACCACGCCGACGACCAGAACCGCACGCCCGGCCTTCGCCAGCTTCGGAAAGCCGCGCTTCACGGAGAAGTCCATGGGGAGAGGGGCGATCAGCGAATCGTTCGCGATGCCGGTCTGGTAGAAGCTCGTCAGGAGGAGCGCTACCCCCTCTCTCCGGGAGCCCCAGGTGTCCTCCACGTGTCCCATCTCGGAGAGCACGACGTGCCTCCCGTGGCTCAGCCGGGGCAGCAGCTCCTGCTCGGCGAACGCCGCGGGAGTGGCGCAGTCGATGCTCCCGCTGATGAGCAAGGTCTCGACATCCGACGGTCCGGGCCTCCGGTACTCCTCGGGGATCCGCCTCGTGGGCCACGATCCGAAACGCAGGGGGCCCCACAGCAGCTTCCCGAGCGGCGAGCCCATGGTCGCCTGCGGCGGATCCAGCTCCGCCACGTAGTCGCGCGACGAGTCGTAGTCCGCGCTGACGGCCTTCGATGCCATCTCGCCCCACGTCAGCAGCGAGGGCACCATCCTGTCGTACGCCAGCGACATCAGGGCCAGCCCGCTCGCGTCTCCCCGCTTCGCCGCGACGTAGGCATCGAACACCAGGGGCGCGGTCTTCCGGTGGTAGAGCAGGAGGAAGGTCATCACCCTGACCTTCCCCGGATCGATGGTGACCGGGAACCATCGCTTCGGCATGTCGTGAACCACGTCGCGCATCGTGGCCAGCAGGTCGGGGGTCCGCGCCGACATCTTCGCGTCGCGCGCCCAGAGATCGGCCCAGCGTCCGAGCTGCGAGTCCACGGTCGCGGCCTCCCAGACCATGTGGCCGGGAGGATTCACGCCGATCATCGCCGACCGCAGGATGCTCGACGGATGCCTCAGGGCGACCAGATACGCAACCCGGGTGCCGTAGCTCAAGCCCAGCAGGTTCACGCGCCCGTAGCCCAGCGCGACGCGCGCCGCCTCGAGATCGTCCACGACCTCCACGATCGTGTAGCCGTCCAGGTCGACTCCGTCCTCCCGCAACCGCGACGCACAGCGGGTCCAGGCCGCGCCGATGTTCCTCAGCGAGCGTTCACCCAGGAGGTCGCCGTCGCCCTTGAGCGCCCGCTTCACCTCCGGGCAGTCCAGCACGGACGATCCGTCGACGCCCCGGTAGCCGACCATCACGAGGTCGTGGTGGGCGAGCAGGTAGTCCCGCGGGCGCCATCCCATGTTGCTCAGGCCTGGTCCGCCGTTGAGGAGGAAGACGGGCTCGGCATGATTGCCGTCCGCGGCGGGGATTCGAATGACGGGGAGGGTGATCAGTCGTGAGCGCGGATCGCTCCGGTTCTCCGGGACCACGAGCGCGCCGAAATCCGCGCCATAGGTTCCGGACCTGGTCTTCAGCGTCCCCGGCTCGAGGGTCAGGCTGCCGGCGCCGGCGTTCGGCGGCGCGGACGGGAACGGTGAAGCGGACGCGACGGGCACGGATGCCGCGAGGATCAGGCCGATGAGAAGAGCGGTCAGCTCGCGTTGACGCGCCACAGGTAGGACGCCTTGAAGAACAGCGCGCGGCGCGCGCGGTGGAAGCGGTGGACCGGGTCCGTCGCCGGGTCGTTCCAGCCGTCGTCGACGCCCAGGTAGAACACCGTGCCCGGGCCCGGCTGGCACGAGGCCAGCACGTTCACATCCAGGTCGCGGTCGCGGCCGCCATCCTCGTCCACCGACTGCCACTGCGGGATGACGCGCAGCGCGAGCGCCCGGGTGAACTGGTAGCTGGCCTTCACGCGCGCGATCTCCACGTCGAACACCCTGGCCCCGCCGCGCCCGCGCCATTCCGTCACCCGGGTCGCGGTCAGCTCGAGCTTGAGCTTCTCGCCCGCCCGCAGCGTCGCCCACGCGTCCCACTCCCGCCCCCATGCCAGGAATGCGTCGGCCGGGTCGTAGTGGATCTCCTCGCCCTCGTCCCAGGCGAGCCCGCCGGTGAGGAGCTTCCACGGCTCGCCCTCGAGCGCGGCGTCCAGGCGCGCGCCGCGGAAGTCGGCGCCGGCGAAGCGTTCCATCCGCCAGCGCTCGCGCACGAACAGCGTCACCTTGCGCGGGAACTCGAGCAGCAGCGCGGGCGCGAGCTGCGCCTCCTGCCTGACGTCCGCGTGGTCGTAGAGCTGGCGGTACGAGAGCGACGCGCGCAGGCGCCGGATCGCCGCGCTGTCGGGCCGCTCCTGCCACCCCGCGACCGCCACGCCCTCGCGCAGGTCGGTGCGGCGGATGAACCCCGCGTCGGCGCGGAAGCCGGGCGCGATGTCGTTGTACGCGAGGTCGAGTTGCAGGTGCCCGCCCGCGCGCGACAGCTCGCTCGTGTACGCCGCGCCGCTCTTGCGGCCGCCGTCCAGGTCGCGGGTCTCGCTCCCCACGCCCTGCGCGACCCACGACCAGAGCCTCCGGAACCGCACCTGCGCGTCGAGCCCGGCGAGGCGGTTCCACGCGCCCGGATACTCGCGGCCGGTGGCGAGGAAGCCGAGCGTGGCGTCGCGGCCGACGTCCTGCTTGAGCCGCACGATGTCGAAGACCGCGCGACGCGCGAGCGCGGCCGCGCCGCCCGGCCCGGCGTCCCCGCGCGGGACCAGCGGCGTGTCGTCGAGCGCGCCCAGCACGCCGATGGTGGTGCCGCCGCTCTTGCCGCTGAGCTTCGCCGCCACCAGCGGCTCGAAGATGGTGCGGGTGTAGACCAGCTGGAGCGGCGAGCCGAAGATCTCCTGGCCCTCGAGGAAGAACGGGCGCTTCTCCGGGTAGTAGAGCGCGAAGCGCTGGTTGACCTCGACCTGCGCGGCGTCGCTCTCGACCTGGCTGAAGTCCGGGTTCACCGCGAGGTCGGCGGTGAGCGCCGGGGTGATCCCGAGCTTCACCCCGAGGCCCGCCTGGTAGCGGTCCTGCTCGTAGCGGAAGCGGGCGAGCGACTCGTCCGTCGCGCCGCGCCGCAGCCCGGTCATGGCCGGCAGCAGCTCGAACGTGCGTCCGGGATGCAGGCCCTCGATGCCGGTCAGGTCGGCCGACTGGCAGAGCAGGCAGTTGCGCCCGCGCAGCAGGTGCGGGAAGGCATGCTGCTCGCCGCGCGCGGGGAGCATGCGGATCACGGCCACGCTCCAGGTCTGCCGGTCGGCGTCGGAGTAGCGCAGGCTCCCGAGCGGGATCGCCATCTCGACCTCGTAGCCGTCGGGCGTGAGGCGGCCCGCCGAGCGCCACACGTAGTCCACCGAGAAGTCGTCGTCCTGTCCCTCGACGATGACGCCGTCGGCCTGCACGCCGAGCGGGTTGCAGAACAGCTCGTAGCCGCGCCGGCCGTCGTTGAAGGTGTCGAGCACGATGCCCACAAGATCGTCGGACATGCACTGGTCGCGCACCGCGAGCGCGGCGCGCACGCCCGAGGGCGCGTCGTCGTGGGCGCGGAACGCCACGTAGAAGCTGGCGTCGTCGTAGGCGAACCAGACCTCGGTGCGCTGCGTGGCGGGCTGGTCGTCCACCGGGCGGAACTTCCAGAACCCGGTGGCCGGCGCGGCGTCGCGCCAGACCGCGTCGTCCAGCCGGCCATCCACCACGGGCGGCTGGACCGCGCGCGCGGCGGCGATGCGCGCGGGCGCGTCCGGGCCCGCGAGCGCCGGGGTCGCCAGCGCGCAGGGAGAGATCCCGGCAAGGCAGAGGAGGAAGGCGCTTCGCATGGCGTCTCCGGGCGGGGCCGTGGGTCCATGCTCCCGCCCCGTCGCCGGGAAGTACGGGGGAACCTGCGGAAAGGTTGCAGCCGACTGCGATCAACCGGTGACGCCGAGACCGGGAGCGTGCTCGGCGGCGCGGGCGCGCGCGCGCTCGAGCAGGCAGTGCACCGCGAGCGCGGTCCAGCCGGTCTGGTGCGAGGCGCCCAGCCCGCGGCCGGTGTCGCCGTGGAAGTACTCGTGGAAGAGCACGAGGTCGCGCCAGTGCGGGTCCAGGGCGAAGCGCGGGTCGTCGCCGTCGCACGGCCGCCGGCCATCCGCGCCGCGCAGGAACAGCGTCGAGAGCCGGTTCGCCAGCTCCGACGCCACGCCGCCCAAGTCCATGCGGCGGCCCGAGCCGGTCGGGCACTCGATGGTGAAGGCGTCACCGTAGAAGCGGTGGTAGCGCCCGAGCGCCTCGATCACCAGGTGGTTGAGCGGGAACCAGACCGGGCCGCGCCAGTTCGAGTTCCCGCCGAAGAGCCGCGTGGTGGACTCGCCCGGCTCGTACTCCACGCGGTGCTCCCCGCCCGGCAGGTCGAGCACGAACGGGCGCGCCGCGTGGGCGCGCGACAGCGAGCGCAGCCCGTGGGGCGAGAGGAACTCGTCCTCATCGAGCATGACGCGCAGCACGCGCTCGAGCCGGTCGCGCGAGGGGATCGCGAGCAGTGCCTGCCGCTGGCCGGAGCCGGTTTCCATCCACGCGATGCGACCGGAGAGGTCCCGGCGGTTCTCGAGGAACCACCGCACGCGCCGCATGAACCCGGGCAGGCGCTCCATCACGTCCTGCTCGAGCACCTCGGCCGCGATCAGCGGCAGCAGGCCCACCATCGAGCGGACGCGCAGCGGGACGGTGCGACCGTCGGCGAGCAACTGGTCGTAGTAGAAGCCCTCCTGCTCGTCCCACAGCCCCGAGCCGCCCAGCCGGTTCATGGCGTCGGCGATCGCCACGAAGTGCTCGAAGAACTTCGAGGCCACGTCCTCGTATGCCGGGTCCTCGCCCGCCAGCTCGAGCGCCATCGCCAGCATGGTCGAGCAGAAGAACGCCATCCACGCGGTGCCGTCGGCCTGCTCGAGCGTGGCGCCGCCCGGCAGCGGACGCGAGCGATCGAACACCCCGATGTTGTCGAGCCCGAGGAAGCCGCCCGCGAACAGGTTGTTCCCGGCCGTGTCCTTGCGGTTCACCCACCAGGTGAAGTCGAGCAGCAGCTTCTGGAAGGTGCGCTCGAGGAACAGCCGGTCGCGCCCGCCCGGCGCTCCGGTCGTCTGGTAGACCTGCCAGCACGCCCAGGCGTGCATCGGCGGGTTCACGTCGCCGAGCGCCAGCTCGCAGGCCGGCAGCTGCCCGTTCGGGTGCATGTACCACTCGCGCAGGAACAGCACGAGCTGATGCTTCGCCAGCCCGGGATCGAGCGATGCGAGCGACAGAGCGTGGAACGCCAGGTCCCACGCCGCGAACCACGGGTACTCCCACTTGTCGGACACCGAGAGCACGTCGCGCGCGTGGAGGTTGGGCCAGTCGCGGTTGCGCCCCACCGCGCGCCCGGGCGGCGGCGCGGGCTGCGCCGGGTCACCCTCGAGCCAGTCCTTCACCACGTAGTGGTAGAACTGCTCGGACCACAGCAGGCCCGCGCGCGCCTGCCGGAACACCGCGCCTTCCTCGAGCGTGGCCTCGGCCGGAGTGCGCGCCGCATGGAACTCGTCGGCCTCGCGGCGGCGCCGCTCGACCAGCGCGTCGAACGGCTGGCCGAACGCGTGCTCCTGCGCCTCGTCGGCCGCGCAGAGGCGCAGGCGGAACACGAACTGCTCGCGCGGCGGGATCTCCACGCGGTAGTAGAACACGGAGCGGGTCCCGCTCTTGCCCGGGTTCACCACGCCCGACTGGCCGTTCACCACGAAGCGGTGGAACGCGTCCTTGACGAACGGCGTGGTATTCGAGACGCCGTACAGCCGCTTGAAGTTGGTCTCGTTCTCGGTGAACAGCATCCCCGGCGGCCGCCCGTAGGGCCCGAGCGCCGCGGCCAGCTGGAAGCTCCCGAGCGTGGTGTGCTCCGCCTGGATCAGCCCGTCCGCGACCCGCCAGAGCCGCGGCTTCGCGCCGTAGCCCTCGCCCTCGCGCCCCCAGCTCCAGGTGTTGCGGAACCACAGCGTCGGCAGCAGGTGCAGCGTCGCCGCCTCCGGCCCGCGGTTCGCCACGGTGATGCGGATCAGGATGTCGTCGGGCGCGGCCTTGGCGTACTCCGCGAACACGTCGAAGTAGCGGCCGTCGTCGAACACGCCGGTATCCGCCAGCTCGTACTCCGGCTCGTCCGCGCCGCGCCGCGCGCTCTCCTCCTTGAGCTTCGCGTAGGGGAACTCGGCCTGCGGGTACTTGTAGAGCGCCTTGAGATAGCTGTGGGTGGGCGTGGCGTCCAGGTAGAACCAGCACTCCTTGGCGTCCTCGCCGTGATTGCCCTCCGCGCCGGAGAGGCCGAACAGGCGCTCCTTCAGGATGGGATCGCGCCCGTTCCACAGCCCGAGCGCGAAGCACAGCCGGCACTCGCGGTCGGTGATCCCGAGCAGCCCGTCCTCACCCCAGCGGTAGGCGCGGCTGCGCGCGTGGTCGTGCGGGAAGTAGGCCCAGGCGTCCCCGTCCGCGGAGTAGTCCTCGCGGACCGTGCCCCACTGCCGCTCGGCGAGATAGGGCCCACAGCGCTTCCAGTTCCTCTCGCGCCGCGCGTCCTGCTCGAGGCGGATCGCTTCCGCGTGGGCCATGGCGGCATGATGCCCCCAACCCGCGCGGGGTTCAATGGGGCGACGAGGCCCCTCCGTGCTGGGCCCGCCTATCCATCCGAACCGGCTGGCGCCACGCGCGGGGCCCGCTTAGTCTGTCGTCCCCAGTGTCCTGAGTCAGAGATTCGCCTGCATTCGGCCGCCGCTGCGCCCGCCCCGCAGCGTTGCTCCTCCTCGACGTATCTCCTGGATACGTCCTCGTCGTCGCGCCTTGCGGGGCGGGCGCAGCGGCGCCCTCGGTGCGACGGCGAACCTCTGACTCAGGACACGAGGGCTGCGGGTGGAGGGAGCGGATGACGCAGACGGAAGGCGAAGCGCCGGCCACGAGCGCGCTGCAGGAGATCGCCACGGTGACGGCGGACGGACGGCCGCGGCCGCCCGACGAGATCGAGCGCGAGTGGTTCGAGAAGGTCTACACCGGCACCGGCGACCGCATGGCCCAGCTCACGCTCCGGGCCATCGTCATGGGCGCGGCGCTCGGCTGCGTCATGTCGCTCACCAACATCTACATCGGCCTCAAGACCGGCTGGGGCCTGGGCGTGGCGATCACCTCCTGCATCCTGTCCTTCTCGATCTGGCGCGGCCTGCGCACGGCGCTGCCGGGGATCATCCGCAGCGACTTCACCATCCTCGAGAACAACTGCATGCAGTCCACCGCCACCGCGGCGGGCTATTCGGTGGGCGGCACCATGATCTCGGCGATCGCGGCGATGCTGATGATCACCGGGAAGCAGATGGACTTCTGGGTGCTGCTGGGCTGGAACGTGTTCCTCGCGGTGATCGGCGTGGTGATGGCCGTGCCGATGAAGCGCCAGATGATCAACATCGAGCAGCTGCGCTTCCCCAGCGGCGTCGCCGCGGCCGAGACGCTGCGCAGCCTGCACCAGGCGGGCGGCGCGGCGGTGAGGAAGGCGCGCGCGCCCGGCGCCGCCGGCCTGCTCGGCGCGGTGGTGGCGTGGATGCGCGACGCCACCTTCACGTTCATGCCGTGGAACATGCCGTCCTCGCTCCCGTTCGGCAGCCTCGCGGTACGCGGCATCCCGCTCACGCGGCTCACCATGAACTGGGACATGGGGCTCATCATGATGGCGGCCGGCGCCATCATGGGCTTCCGCACCGCCTGGAGCCTGCTGCTCGGCGCGTGCGTGAACTACCTGGTGCTGGTGCCGTGGATGATCGAGCGCGGCGTGATCGTGGCGAGCGACGCCCGGCACGGGATCGCCTTCCGCGACATCACACGCTGGAGCCTGTGGACCGGCGTGCCCATCATGGTGGTCGCGAGCCTGGTGGCGCTGGCCTTCCAGTGGCGCAGCAT
The DNA here is from genome assembly GCA_016223045.1 of Candidatus Eiseniibacteriota bacterium. GTDB lineage: Bacteria > Eisenbacteria > RBG-16-71-46 > RBG-16-71-46 > RBG-16-71-46 > JACRPT01. The sequence continues at coordinate 7,527 of JACRPT010000089.1, read as the reverse complement.
CGCCCGCTCGCTCTCCGGGCTGGGCGCGATGTTCGGAAGGAAGAGGCCCGCGCAGGACGACCCGCTCGCCGCGATCGAGGTGCCGACCGGCTGGTTCGTCGTGCTGTTCGCGCTCGGCATGGTGGGCGTGGTGGCGATGCAGAAGCTCATCTGGCACATCCCGATCGCCATGGGCGTGATCGCGGTGCTGCTCACCTTCGTGCTCTCGGTGGTGGCGTGCCGCGCCACCGGCGAGACCGACACCACGCCGGTGGGCGCGCTCGGCAAGGTCACGCAGCTCACCTACGGCGTGCTCGCGCCGTCGAACATGACCACCAACATCATGACCGCCTCGGTGACCGCGAACGCTTCGGGCTGCGCCGCCGACCTGCTGATGGACCTGAAGAGCGGCTACCTGCTCGGCGCCAACCCGCGCCAGCAGTTCATCGCGCAGATGGCCGGCATCCTGCCCGGCGCGATCGCCGTGGGGCTGGCGTGGAACTTCATGGTGCCGAGCGCCGAGGTGCTGGGCACCGACCGCTACCCCGCGCCGGCCGCCCAGGTCTGGCGCAGCGTCGCCGAGCTGCTGTCGAAGGGGGTCGCCTCGCTGGACCACACGGCGCGCGTCGGCGCGCTGGTCGGAGCGTGCGTCGGGCTCGCGCTGCCGCTGCTTGAGCGCGCGTTCCCCAGGGCGAAGCGCTTCATCCCCTCCCCGATGGGCCTCGGGCTGGCGTTCGTCATCACCGGCTACAACTCGGTCTCGATGTTCGCGGGCGCGCTGGTGGCGCTGCTGCTCGGGAGGGCCCGCCCGAAGCTGGCGGACGACTACGTGATCCCGGTCGCCTCGGGCATCATCGCCGGCGAGAGCCTGATGGCCATCCTCATCAGCCTGCTGTTCGCCTTCGGGGTGGCGTCGAGATAGCGAGCCGCCGGGCACTTCGATGAGACGCGATAGGATCGTCCTCGACGACAACCTCCACTACCTGCGCGAGCACGTCGCGGACGGGTCGGTGGACCTCGTCTACATCGACCCGCCCTTCAACACCGGCCGCGACCAGGTGCGCCGGACGGTGCGCGTCCGGCGCAGCGCCACCGGCACCTCCACCGGCTTCGGCGGCCGCCGCTACGAGCGCACCGTGACGGACTCGAAGGCCTATCCCGACACCCACGAGGACTACCTCGGCTTCCTCGAGCCGCGCCTGCGCGAGGGCCACCGCTGCCTCGCGCGGCACGGCTCGTTCTACCTCCACCTCGACTGCCGCGAGGTGCACTACGTCAAGGTCCTGATGGACCGGATCTTCGGGCGGGACTGCTTCCTGAACGAGATCGTCTGGGCCTACGACTACGGCGGGCGGCCCCGCGACCGCTGGCCCGCCAAGCACGACAACATCCTGCTCTACGTGAAGGACCCCAAGGCGCACTTCTTCGACCGCGATGCCATCGACCGGATCCCCTACATGGCTCCCGGCCTGGTCGGACCCGAGAAGGCGGCGCGCGGCAAGCTGCCGACCGACACCTGGTGGCACACTATCGTCCCGACCAGCGGACGTGAGAAGACCGGCTATCCGACGCAGAAGCCGCTCGGCATCCTCACCCGCATCATCCAGGCGTCTTCGCGCCCGGGAGACCTGGTGCTGGACTACTTCGCGGGGAGCGGCACCACCGGCGAGGCCGCGCGCCGCGCCGGGCGGAGGTTCCTGCTGGTGGACGACAACCCCGAGGCGCTGCGCGTCATGGCACAGCGCTTCGCCGGCCACGCCGTCCGGTGGGTCAACTTCGACCCCGCCGCCTGGCCCGACCCCGCCCGCGCGCCGGGCGGCGGGAAGCGCGCAGCGAGGTCCGAGGACGCGCGGAAGGCGGGAGCCGTGAGCGCGCCGCAGAAGCGAGGCGGAGCCAGGGAGGGCAGAGCCGAGCGTCCTCGCGGAGCGCCTCCCGCCGCGCGGCGCCTGTTTGCCGCTACGCGCCGTCCAGGTCGAGCTTGAGCCGCAACTCGTCCAGGATCTCGGGGTCGAGCGCACTCGGAGAGCCGTCCATCAGGCAGGCGGCGCTGGCGCTCTTGGGGAACGCGATGGTGTCGCGGATGCTCTCGCGCCCGGCCATCAGCATGACGATGCGGTCGAGCCCCAGCCCGATGCCGCCGTGCGGCGGCGCGGCGTAGCGGTAGGCCTCGAGCAGGAAGCCGAACTTCTCGTAGGCCTGCTCGCGCGTGAGCCCGATGACCTTCATCACGCGCTCCTGGATGTCGGTGCGATGGATGCGGATCGAGCCCGAGCCCAGCTCGTTGCCGTTCAGCACCACGTCGTAGAGCTGGGCGTACACGCTGCCCGGGTCGCTCTCCAGGATGTCCAGGTGCTCCGCGTCGGGCATGGTGAACATGTGATGGCGCGGCGCCCAGCGCTTGTGGTCGGGGTCCCGCTCGAACATCGGGAACCGGCGCACCCACAGGAAGCGCCACGCGTCGCCCTTCCCCTCGACCAGCGGCTGGCCGAGCTGGGTGCGCAGCACCCCGAGCGCCTTGCAGGTCCGCTCCCACGGGCCGTTCGTGAACAGCACGGCGTCGCCCGGCTGCGCCTTCACCGCGGCGAGGAACTCGTCGAGCAGCCCGCCCGGGAAGATCACCTGCTGCTTCGCGCGCTCGCCGTCCAGCACCTTGAAGAAGGTGAGCCCGCCGCCGCCGGCGGCCTTGACCACGTCCTCGTACTTCCGGAGCTGCGTGCCCGAGATCCCGGCGCCGCCCGGCACCACCAGCGCGACGCCGATGCCGCCCGCGGCCTGCGCGCCGTTGGCGATGACGTGGCGCGGCGAGCGCGCGCACAGCGCGGTCACGTCGGTGAACTCCAGCCCGAAGCGCAGGTCGGGCTTGTCCGAGCCGAAGCGCTTCATCGCCTCGTCGAAGGTGAGGCGCGGGAACGGGGTCTCGAGCGCGACGCCCAGGCACTCCTGCCACAGCGCGGCGAACAGGCCCTCGACCGCGGTGAAGACCTCCTCCTCGGTGACGAAGCTCATCTCGAGGTCGATCTGCGTGTGCTCGGGCTGGCGGTCGGCGCGCAGGTCCTCGTCCCGCAGGCAGCGCGCGATCTGGAAGTAGCGGTCCACCCCCGCGATCATCAGGGTCTGCTTGTAGAGCTGCGGCGACTGGGGCAGCGCGTAGAACTTGCCCGGGTGCACGCGGCTCGGCACCACGTAGTCGCGCGCGCCCTCGGGCGTCTGCTTGACCAGCATCGGGGTCTCGACCTCGAGGAAGCTCTGGCTCGAGAGGTGGTCGCGTGCCGCCATCGCCGCGCGGTGGCGCAGCGCGATGACCTGCGCCAGCTCGGGACGCCTGAGGTCCAGGTAGCGGTAGCGCAGCCGCAGGTCCTCGTTCGCGAGGTTCTGCTCCTCGTTGACCTGGAACGGCAGCGGCTCCGCGGCGGCCAGCACCTTGAGCTCGCGCACGTCGAGCTCGACCTCGCCGGTCGGCAGCTCGGGGTTCACCGAGTCGGCGGGACGCAGCACGGCGCGGCCGCGCACCCCGATCACCCACTCGTTGCCGAGCTGTGCGGCGCGCTCCAGCAGCGCGGCGCCGCCGGTCTCGGGGCGGAACACGACCTGGGTGATCCCGTAGCGGTCACGCAGGTCCACGAACAGCACGCCGCCGTGATCGCGCGCGCGGTGGAGCCAGCCCATCAGCGTGGCGCTCTCGCCGGCGTGCTCGCGCCGCAGCTCGCCGCAGGTGCGCGAGCGCCGCCAGTCGCCGAGTCCTTCGAGCGTGATCCCGGGAGGTCCCGTCATCGGGCGCGCGTCTCCGTCGGGCGCGTGCCCAGCGCCTCGAGCAGGACGTCTTCGAGGGTCGCGACCGGGACCGGCCGCTGCGAGCCGTCGCCCACGTCCTTGAGCACGACGTCGCCGCGCTCCCACTCCTCCTCGCCGACGATGAGCAGCAGCCGCGCGCCGCTCTTGCCCGCCGCCTTCATCTGCGCGCCGAAGCCGCGCTCCTCCATATCCCAGTCCGCCGCGAGCACGCGGCGCAGCCGGCGCACCAGCGCGGCGGCCTCGGCGCGCGTGCCCTCCATCGCGGCGACGAACACCGCGGCCGGCCCGGCAGGCAACGGCGTGCCGCGCTGCTCGAGCGCCAGCAGCACGCGGTCCAGCCCGATCGAGAAACCGACGCCGGGCGTGGGCGGTCCGCCCAGCGTCTCGACCAGTCCGTCGTAGCGCCCGCCGCCGCCGAGCGCGCTCTGCGCGCCGAGCGAGCGGTCGTGCACCTCGAACGCGGTGCGCGTGTAGTAGTCGAGCCCGCGCACCAGGCCGTGGTCGATCTCGGTCGCGATGCCGAGCGCGGAGAGCCCGGCGAGCACCGCGTCCCAGTGAGCGCTCGAGTTGGAATCGAGGAAGTCCAGCAAGTGCGGCTTCGGCTTGCTGTACGTCCTCGTGACTGCCAGCTTGAATGCATCCTCCTCTTCGTCCGCCAGCCACGCGCCAGGGCCAACACTCCAGATCAGCATGTCCCTAGCATCCTTGCTGTCCAACACACGCAACGGATTCGTTTCGAGCCTACGTTGCGAATCTGGGCTCAGCCAAGGCCTGACGGGCCCGAACCACTCTCTCAGAGCATCGCCGTACGCGCGCCGCGAGTCCGGCGTGCCCACGCTGTTTACCAGCACGGCCAGCTCCCCGAATCCCCACGCCGCGAACAGGTCCACGAACAGCGCGATCATCTCGACGTCGGCGCCGGGCGCGCCGGTGCCCAGGATCTCCGCGCCGATCTGCCAGAACTGGCGGAAGCGCCCCTTCTGCGGGCGCCCGTAGCGGAACATCGGGCCCAGGTACCAGAGCCGGTGGATGCGCCCGCGCCCGCCCAGCCCGTGCTCGAGGTAGGCGCGGCACACGCTCGCGGTGCCCTCGGGCCTGAGCGCGAGGTCGCGGCCGCCCAGGTCCTTGAAGCGGTACATCTCCTTCTGCACGACGTCGCTCGACTCGCCCGAGGTGCGCGCGAACAGCTCGTAGTCCTCGAACAGCGGCGTGCGGATCTCGCGGTAGCCGTAACGCTCGAGCACGCCGCGCGCCCGGTCCTCGGCCCACTGCCAGCGCTCGATCTCGCCGGGCAGCAGGTCGCGGGTGCCGCGCGGAGCCTGGTGCTTGGGTGCCATCAGCCCTTCTCCTCCACGAACCACACGTACGCGAACTGCGCGACCGCCGTGCCGATGGTGTCGGCGAGCAGGTCGAGCACGCTCGCGTCGCGTCCCGGCACAAACCGCTGGTAGAACTCGTCCCCCGCCCCGACCAGGATGCCGAAGGCCAGCGCCATCATGGCCGCGAACAAGGGGCGCGACACGCGCATGCCGCCGCGGATCGCGCGCGCCACCAGCACTCCCAGGCCGAAGTACTCGAGTGCGTGGAACAGCTTGTCCGCGTTCACGAAGTGCAGCGGCGGCTGGAGACGCGACTGGGAGCTCATCGCGATGATGACGGTGACGTACACCAGCACCGGCAGCCAGAACAGCATGAACTTCGCGAAGAACGTGCGCTCGGGGGGTCGTCTCGCCAGGCGGGCATCCTCCGCGTTCGATCGTGGGCGGGCGAAAAGGACGCGCAGGATAGCACGCGGTGTCGGCTCCCGCCATTTCGCTTGACCGTGGCGGGTTCGGACCGTAGATTACCCGCGCCTTCTCGCGCGCGTCTCCCGCTGCGCGCCATGCGCGCCGCTAGCTCAATTGGCAGAGCAACTGACTCTTAATCAGTAGGTTCCAGGTTCAATTCCTGGGCGGCGCACCATCTCTCACGCGACTCCCGCGGCCCGCGCTCTCCGGCGTCGGGCCGCCGCGCGCCCCGCAGCGGCACGGGCCTCACGGCCGGCCCGCGATCCGCCACGCGACCGCCAGCGCCACCAGCCCCGCGCCCGCGGTCCACAGCGCGGCGCGGGCCTCCCACGGCACCGCGCGCTCTGCCGGACGGCCCGGCCCCAGACGGCGAGAGCTGCCTTGCTTGACGTGCGTCCTGGAAGGCGTACGCTGCCGACGCTTCCCGTTAGAGAAGCCAACCGTTCGTCGGCAACGCCTGCGCCGCACGCGAACGGTCGATGTTCGCTATCGAACAGGCGTTCTTTGCGCGTGATGGTCCGCTTCGCGTCCTGCATCTTGCCGCACAAGGCCGCGTTCGCCGCAAACGCCGACGCTTGCGTGCACGCCTCACGCCCCTCAGCCCACCGTTTCTCCGCCTCAGGCTCGTCGTGCGCCGGATCCCGAGCGCACGCGAGGCTTCCTCGTGCCGTATCGAGTGACAGGAGGTCCCTTCCCATGCGCCGCGTTCCCTGGTTCTTCCTGCTCGCGTTCCTGCTGGTTCCGCAGCTTGCCCAGGCTATCCAACTGCACTGGGCTGGCGGTTCGACGGACCTGGCCGTCAGCCAGAACACGCAGGCAGTCCTCGTCGTCCAAGCTGATTCAGCCGAGGTGACGCTGCCGAACGCCTGGCGCCTGCAGTGGACCGCCGACTCGCTCGGCATCCAATTCTCGCCGTTCGAACAGGCGTGTCTCGTCGACACGGCCAAAGTGGACTCGATCGCGCCGCCCTCCACGCCCGCGGACAGCGCCGCCAACCAGATCACGGCCTTCTTCTGCTCGTCGGGCAGCAGCAATGCTGCCACAGCCAACTTCCTCGCCGATCTGCCGTCGGGAGGCCACGGCAAGATGAAGGTCGTGGCGCTCGACCCTGCTGACCCGGATTCAAGCCAGGTCATCGAATCGAACGAGGTGACCTTCAATGGCGGGATCGACGGCAGCTACGCGCCCGTCATCTTGCGCGTGACGAGCGACCACAGCACCACGACCCTGCGCGTCGAGGCCATCGGAGCGGACCTGACTGGAGTCAGCGGCGTGAGCATCTCGGCTCCCGAGCTCCAAACCGATGTGCCGCTCACGGTGCAGTCCGCCGGCTCGTCGTCGGTCGTGGCCAGCGCCACGATCGGGATTCCGCTGCCGAACTCCACGGTGCTGATCGAAACGCCGCAGGGAGTGATGTCCTCGGGAGAGATCCCCGCAGACGTCGTCGAGGCTACCGAGGTGCCGGACGAAGCGTACTATCGCGACCCCGCATATCCGGCCGCGTATCCGAAGGACTTCGCGTTCATCAACGCACCAACGCCCGTGGATGGGGTCTGGAGGAACCAGTTCCACATCTTCTACATCCGGAGTTGGCGGGATGGCCGGCCCGATTCGACGAATGAGGTTGCCTTCGGACACGCGTGGTCCCGCGATCTCATCAACTGGGACTACACCGCCAACAGCCTCGACGCGTTCCACGCCAAGACGAGCGATGTGTCCGCCTGGGATCACCTCCACGTCTGGGCACCGAGCATCGTGCAGTTCGGCACGACGTTTTATATGTTTTACACTGGTGTCGCGGATAACGGCGATCAAACCATCGGTTACGCATCTGCCGATTCGATTTACACTACTAAATCATTTCGCATGAATCGGAGAAGTCCGACCAGGCTGACTTGAAAGTCGTGAGACCTGCCCTGTATCTCTTGGTTTGGGTCGCATCAACAACGCCAGGAGACAGGGAGGTCTC
>JACRPT010000088.1 GCA_016223045.1 Candidatus Eiseniibacteriota bacterium | reverse complement strand
CTCGAGGCCGCGCTCGCTCGCATGCTGAAGATCAAGGCCGAGACCGTTCGTCAGCAGAAGGCCGCATGAATGTTCAACATGAGCCGCCTCGTTTGCCAACTAAGAATGGGCTTGACTCTGAGGCCCTCCACACGTGCATACATCATCCGGAGCGGCGCGGCTCGCCGGCTTCTGCGGGGCGACTCGCCCGCGGAGCGCGCGGTTCGCGGAGAGCCGCCGCGAACACCACCCGGCGACCCGCCCGCGCTGCACGCCCACGATTCGGCACGCATAGTACGGCCACCCGCACCCGAGGTCGAAGGCCGAACGGACGCGCCCCGATGCGCTCTCCCCGCCGCGCGCCGCCCGCACCGATCGCCACGCGATATCCTCGCGGGGCCGCCCTCGGCTCCGCGGGCCACCACTCGCGCCGCGGGCGCCGGCGCCGCGAGGCGCCATCCCCGGCGGCGCGGCTGGCAAACCCGCGGCGCCGTCGCTAGGATGCCGCGCGTGATCCTCGCCGGCGACGTCGGTGGCACCAAGACCCGGCTCGCGCTGTTCGAGCCCGGGAGTCCCGCGCGCGCGCCGCTGCTCGAGCGGCGGCTGGAGAGCCGCGCCTACCCGACGCTCGAAGCACTGGTGGGCAGTTTCCTCGCCGGCGCCGCGGCGTCTCCGCGCCGCGCCGTGCTCGGCATCGCCGGCCCGGTGGTGGAGGGCCGGGTGGAGGCCACCAACCTGCCCTGGCAGGCGGACGCCGCCGCCCTTGCCGCGGCGCTCGGCATCGCCGAGGTGCGGCTGATGAACGACCTCGAGTCCACGGCATGGGGCCTCTCGCTGCTCACGCCCGCGGAAGTCGAGGTGCTCCAGCCCGGGTTTCCCGCCACCGGCAACCGTGCGCTGATCGCCGCGGGCACCGGCCTCGGCGAGGTCATCCTGGCGTGGAGCGGGGCCGCCTGGCGGCCCTCGGCCTCGGAGGGCGGACATGCCGACTTCGGCCCGCGCGAGCCGGTCGAGGACGAGCTGCTGCTGTGGCTGCGCGCGAAGTACGGCCGCGCCAGCTACGAGCGCATCCTCTCGGGCCCGGGCCTCGCCGACCTCTACCGCTTCATGGGCGAGAGCGGGCGCGGCGCGGAGCCGGCTGAGTTCGCGAGCCGCTTCGCCGCGGCCGAGGATCCAGCCGCGGTCGTCACCGCCGCCGCGCTCGACGGCTCCTGCGAGCGCGCGCGACTGGCGCTCGAGCGCTTCGTCGCCATCTACGGGGCCGAAGCCGGCAACCTGGCGCTCAAGGCGCTCGCCGTCGGCGGCGTGTTCGTGGGCGGCGGCATCGCGCCGCGCATCCTGCCCTTCCTGCGCGCGGGCGGCTTCGCGCGAGCGTTCGCCTCCAAGGGCCGCCTGAGCCCGCTGCTCGCGAAAATCCCGGTGGGCGTGATCCTGGACGACCGCGCCGCGCTGTGGGGCGCGGCCGCGGTTGGGCTCTCGGAGGAGCGATGGAGCTGACCCGCGATGACCCGCGGCTCGAGCAGCTCGCCGTGAACACCATCCGCTTCCTCGCGGTGGACGCGGTCGAGCAGGCGAAGAGTGGCCACCCCGGCATGCCGATGGGCATGGCCGACGCCGCGTTCGTGCTGTGGACGCGCTTCCTGCGCTACCGCCCCGACGACCCCGCGTGGCCGGACCGCGACCGCTTCGTGCTCTCGGCCGGGCACGGCTCGATGCTGCTCTACGCGCTCCTGCACCTGGCCGGCTTCGACCTGCCGCTGGAGGAGCTGAAGCGCTTCCGCCAGCTCGGCAGCCGCACGCCCGGCCATCCCGAGCGCGGCCACACCCCCGGCGTCGAGACCACCACCGGCCCGCTCGGCCAGGGCTTCGGCAACGGCGTGGGCATGGCGGTGGCGCAACGGATGCTCGCCGCGCGCTTCAACGGCGACGACTTCTCCCCCGTCAACTGGCGCGTGTTCGGCATCGTCTCGGACGGCGACCTGATGGAGGGCGTGGCCTCCGAGGCCGCCTCGCTCGCCGGGCACTGGGGGCTCGGCAACCTGGTCTATCTCTACGACGACAACCACATCACCATCGAGGGCTCGACCGACCTCGCCTTCACCGAGGACGTGACGAAACGCTTCGAGGCCTACGGCTGGCACGTCGAGAAGGTGAGCGCCTACCACCGCGCCGCACTCGAGCAGGCGATCGCGCGCGCCGTCGCCGAGACCGAGCGCCCGAGCCTGATCGTCACCCGCAGCCACATCGGCTTCGGCGCTCCGGACAAGCAGGACACGCGCGAGGCGCACGGCGAACCGCTCGGCGCTGCCGAGGTGGCGGCCGCGAAGCGCGCGCTCGGCTGGCCCGAGGCCCCGCCGTTCCTGGTGCCCGACGAGGTGCGCGCCCTGTTCGCGCGCTGTGCGGAATCGCGCGCGGGCGAGTACGAGGCATGGCAGTCCGGGATAAAGCAGTGGCGCTCGCGCCAGCCGGAGCAGGCCGCGCTGTGGGACGACCTGCTCTCGAAGCGCGTGCCCGCCGACCTGCTCGAGCGGCTGGTGTCCGCGGCCCCGGCCGGCGCGGGCGCCACGCGCGCGCACGGCGGCGCAGTGCTCCAGCAGGCGGCGGCACTGGTGCCGGCGCTGGCGGGCGGCAGCGCCGACCTCGAGCCTTCCACGAAGACGGCGATCAAGGGCTGGGTGAGCGTCGCGAAGGCGAGCTTCGGCGGCCGCAACTTCCACTTCGGCATCCGCGAGCACGGCATGGGCGCGATCCTGAACGGCATGGCGCTCTCGGGCTTCATCCCCTACGGCGCCTCGTTCCTGGTGTTCAGCGACTACGCGCGCCCCGCCATCCGGCTCTCGGCGCTGATGGGGCAGCAGGTGGTGTGGGTCTTCACGCACGACAGCGTGTTCCTCGGCGAGGACGGCCCCACGCACCAGCCGGTCGAGCACCTCGCCGCGCTCCGGGCCATCCCGAACCTGCGGGTGATGCGCCCCGCCGACGGCATCGAGACCGCGGGCGCCTGGGCGCTCGCGCTGGAGCGGAAGGACGGCCCCACGCTGCTCGCGCTCACGCGGCAGAGCCTGCCCGCGCTCGAGCGCCCGGCCTCGTTCCGCGCGGAGCACCTGCGACGCGGCGGCTACGTGCTGCGCGAGTCGGAAACGCGCGACGCGCTGACCCTGATCGCCACCGGCTCCGAAGTGGCGCTCGCGCTGGAGGCGGCGAAGCTGCTCGCGCCCGGCCTGCCGTGCCGGGTGGTGAGCATGCCCTGCCCGCAGCTCTTCCTGGAACAGGACGCCGCGTGGCGCGACGCGGTGCTGCCGCCAGGCGGCCGGCGCGTGACGCTCGAGGCGGGCGTCACCGACGGCTGGCACCGCCTCGCCGGCGAGCGCGGCCTCTCGATCGGCCTCGACCGCTTCGGCGCCTCGGCCCCTCTCGCGCAGCTCCAGGAGCACTTCGGCTTCACGCCCGGAGCGGTCGCCGAGCGCGTGCGGGCGTGGCTGGAGGAGACGACGGCGCGCTGAGCGCGGGCGGCGGAGGTGGTTGCGGCCGACGGTGCGGTCAGCCGTCCTTCGGCAGCCTCAGCTCGGCGTCGAGCGGCACCTCGATCGTGTCGCCACTCCCCAGCCGGGCCGTAAAGAACAGCACCTCGAGGTTCTCCACCTCGCCGGTCTGCGGATTGAGGCGAACCACGACATCGTCCCCGATCTCCTCGGAATCCTGCGCTGCATAGGGCGGGCACTTGCTGATGTAGAGGATGTCGCCTTCGCGGTCGTAGTGGAGACTCAGCTTCGGCGCCATTCGGGTTCTCCTTTCGCCAGCCTCCTCGTCGCATAGGCCGTCACGACCCAGTGCCGCCGAGGAGGATGATCCTGGCTCATCACGACCACGACCGCGTGTTTGCCGCCGAGCAACCAGTCGAACCAGCGCGTCACCATGCAAGCGCCCGGGTGTCGTCGGCTACGTCGGACCAGGTCCGGACTGGCCAACGTCTCAGCGATGACCCTGCGCAGGTCGGGCAGGAGCTCCGGGTGCCTCTCGGCGATGTGCCATTCCCTGTCCTCGGCCAACTCGACTTCGGCACCGTACCAGGCGCATGGGTATCGAACCATCCCGTCGCTCCTCGGATCGGGGACGACCGGTCGTTCGGGAGCAGTCGGAACGGGAGCTGGTGAGTGCGCGGCCAGGGCCGCGCTCACTCACGTCTCGGATATGGAGTCTATACCTTCGGAGTCGCGGCGCAACCTGCGCCGCTCCCCCTACGCCCCCCGCGGGCGCAGCGCCGCGAGCGCGGCGACGAAGGCGACCGCGAAGGCCAGGTCGGCCCACGCGAAGGGCGCCCACATGTCGGGGATGGCGTGGCGGAACCAGTAGCTCAGCACCGTCACCGCAAACGCGAGCTTGAGCAGGATGCCGAGCTTGATCAGGTCGCGGTTGCGCTCGGGGGCGCGCGCCACGAACCAGAACCCGATGCCGAAGATGGCGATGAGCGCGGCGTTGAGCTGGACGTAGGCGGGGTGGTTCGGCAGCGCGATGTCGAAGCGCGCGTAGATGACCTTGAAGGCCACCAGGAAGACGACGCCGAGGATGAGGTCGTAGGCTGCCGCCAGCAGGAACAGCGGCCGGATCCACGCGGGGATCGTCACGAGAGGTCCTCCGGTTGCGGGGTGGTGCGGACCGAGCGGCGCAGCTCGCGGAAGAAGCGGGCGCGCCGAGCCTCGATGAAATCGCGGTCGTAGAGGCGGCGCCCCAGATCCACCAGTCCCTGGCGGAGCCGTTCGGGCGTCATGTGCGTGGGCACGTGGTTCACGTCGAACAGCGTGCAGCGGTCCCAGTCGCCGTCCGCCAGCAGCCGGCCCTCGGCCCTGAGACGCGCGTAGAGCGGCGTGCCGGGGAAGGGCGTGAGCACGGTGATCTGCACCTCGAAGAGCCCGGTGCGCTCCACGAAGTCGTACACCGCGTCGAACACGTCCTCGGTGTGGCCGTCGAGCCCCAGCACGAAGCAGCCGTTCACCGTGACCCCGTGCGCCTGGATGGTGCGGATCGCGGCCTCGTAGTCCCGCTGCTTCGCCAGCTTCCAGTTGCTCTTGAGCTCGAGCCCGTCCAGCCCCGCGGTGGTCGGGCTCTCCAGCCCGATCAGCACCTGGCGGCAGCCCGACCTGCGCATCAGCTCGAGCAGCTCGGGATCCTCGGCGATCGAGATGTCGGCTTCCGTGAACCACTTGATGCGCTCGCCCTCGAGCGCCCGCAGCAGCTCGCGCGCGTGCCGGTGGATGGCGAAGCTGTTGTCGTCGGCGAACTCGATGAACGGGTGCGGCCAGATCTCCTTGATCCGCCGGATCTCGGCGATGACGCGCGGGACGGGCTTCAGCGCGTAGCGCGTGGTGAGGATGACCGAGCTGGCGCAGAACTCGCAGCGGTGCGGGCAGCCGCGCGCGGTCTGCACCGTGAGCCGGTTGTAGCGCGCCGGGTCGAGCAGCTCGTAGCGCGGCAGCGGGGCGTCGGCCAGGTCGTAGGACTGGCCGGGGGCCGGCCGGTACTCGTCGCGGAGGTGGCCACGGCGGAAGTCCTCTATGAGAAGCGGCCACGTCAACTCGCCCTCGCCCACCACGGCGGTCGCGCCGTGGGCGCGCGCCTCCTCCGGCAGCGCGGTCACGTGCGGCCCGCCCATCACGACCGGGACGCCGCGCGCGCGGTAGCGCCCGGCCAGCTCGTAGGCGTCGCGGATCTGGCCGGAGTACGACGCGAGCGCCACCAGGTCGAAGCCGTCCGGCAGCTCGTCCTGCGCGCGCAGGTCGGGGACCTCGTGGTAGGCGACCTCGATCTCGGGCGGCGTGAGCGCCGCGAGCGTCAACAGCGAGAGGCTCGGCAGCGAGGCGATCACCTGGCTGCGCTCGACGAAGCCGGGGAGCGTGAGCCCGAGCTTCGTCAGCTCGGGGTCGGCGGCGCGCACGCCGCTCAGGGCGATGAGCCCGATCCTCACGGCCGCAGGATCCCCACCACGACCAGCGACGCGCCCAGCACCAGGCTCACCACGGGGACGGCGAACAGCGGCTGGAGACGCGGTCGGAACGCCGCCAGCCCGCAGCATAGCGGCATGGTGAATCCGCCCGCGATGAAGGCCCGCGAGGCGAGCGCCAGCGCCGCGGGCCCGAGGTGCAGGCGCTCGGCGCAAAGGGCGAACAGCACGTTCAGGATGCCGAGGCCCGCGAGCGAGACGTGGCCGAGCCGCAGCAGCCGGCGCCGGAACGAGCCGTAGCCGCCGAGCCAGTCGTCCTCGCGAAAGCGCAGCCCCAGCAGCATCCCGGCCAGGAACGAGGCCAGGATCCAGATCCAGCCGAAGGCGGCGTTGAGGGGCATGGCTATTTCACGACCAGCATCTTCCGCGTCGCGCTTCGGCCGCCGGCATCGATCCGGTAGAGGTACACCCCCGGCTGCCAGGCATCTGCGCGCACGGGCACGTCGTGGCGGCCGGCCTGCTGCGGCTCGTGATCGAGCAGTCTCGCGACTCTGCGGCCCTGCACGTCATAGACCGCGAGTGTCACGGCTGTTGCTTCCGGCAGGGTGAAACGGATGAGCGCGCTGGCTCGAGCCGGGTTGGGAATGCTCTGCACCAGCGCAAAGCGCAACGCCGGCTCCACCGGCGGACCCGGGATCGAGACCGCCGCCAGGTTGGACGACGGCAGGTCGCCCATGCCGGAGAACATCCCGCCCGCGTACAGCGTGCTGCCGTACGTTCTCAGGCTCCAGACGATCCCGTCCCGCCCCGGGTTCCAGTCGGTCACCACTCCGGTCGTGGCATCCACGGCCGCGATGGCGGTGCGCGCCTGCCCGCCGATGGTGCGGAAGAACCCGCCCGCATAGACCGTGTTCCCGCTCACCGCCAGCGCCTCCACCTGGTCGTTGGCTCCGGGATTCCAGTCGGTCACCAGCCCGGTCCCGGCATCCACCGCGGCGAGGCAACTGCGCGCCTGCCCGCCGATCCGGCTGAACCAGCCGCCGACGTAGACCGTGCTGTCGCGCACCGCCAGGGCGTTGACGTAGCTGTCCGGCGCCGGGTTCCACTCGGTCGTGGCCCCGGTCACGCCATCCAAGGCCGCCAGCCCGTTGCGTGACTGGCCGCCGATCTGACCGAAGAAGCCGCAGGCGTAGACCGTGCCCTTCCCCACAGCCAGCGCGGTGGGCTTGTCGTTGGCATCGGCCACCCAGGGGAGCACCGTACCGCTCGTGACATCGAACGCCGCCAGGCAGCGGCGCGGCTGCCCGCCCATGCTGCTGAACCCCCCGCCCGCGTAGAGCGTGTTCCCGTCCAGCGCCAGCGCCTCCACCGTGCCGTTGGCCTGCGGATCCCAGGCCGTGGCGGCCCCGGTCGCGGCATCAATCGCCGCCAGGCCGACCCGCGGCTGCCCGCCGATGCTGCCGAAGTCCCCGCCCACGTAGACCGTGCTGTCGCGCACCGCCAGGGCATTGACGTAGTAGCCGGCAGCGTTCGGGTTCCAGGGAGTCACCTCGCCCGTTGTGACGTTCAGGGCCGCGACGTTGTTGCGGAACGCCCAGTCCCCCAAGCTCGTGAACGTCCCACCCGCATAGACCGCCTCGTCGCCGACCGCCAGCGCGTAGACCTCGTTGTTGGGTTGCGGGTTCCAAGCGGTGGCGGCCCCGCTCCGCGCATCGAGCGCCGCCAGGCACAGGCGATTCTGGCCACCGATCGCCTGGAAGTACCCGCCGACGTAGAGCGTGTCACCCGAGAGGGCGAGTGCGTCCACATACGCATACGGGGCCCCGCCAGCGGGATTGGGATTCCAATCCAGCACCGCCCCCGTCGTGGCATCCACTGCCGCCAGCCCCTGGCGGCCCTGCCCGCCAATGGTGAAGAACGCGCCGCCCACGCAGACGGTGTCCCCGTTGACCGCCAACGCCTGAACGAGGGGGGGAAAGCTGCCGTACTCCCAGGGGCGATCCACGCCCGGGTTCCAGGCGGTGGCGAGCCCGGTGCTGGCGTCCAGCGCTGCGAGATGGCTGCGGTTCTGCCCGCCGATGCCCCGGAACGCCCCGCCGACATAGACCGTGTTGCCACTGACTGCCAGCGCAGAAACCTCTCCGTCTGCGGACGGGTTCCAAGCGGTCGGGAGCGCCGTGCCTGCATCAATCGCGGCGATGTAGCTCCGCGGCTCCCCGGCGATTCTCAGGAAATTCCCGCCGACGTAGACCGTGTTCCCTTCCACGGCCAGAACGTCGATCCAGGAGCTTGAACCTGGATTCCAAGCGGTGACGTCTCCCGTCGTTGCGTCGAAGGCGGCGAGACGGTTGCGCGGCTCACCGCCGATCTCGGTAAAGGCACCGCCCACGTAGACCGTGGCCCCCCTCGTGGCCAACGCAGTAACCCCGCCATTCGGAACGGGATTCCATGGTGAAACGGTGCCATCTGCCAGGACATGGGCGAGACGCGTTCGGGGTGCTCCCCCGACAGCGGAGAAGCTCCCGCCAACGTACCAACCGCCTTCACCATCGGGCGCCGCAGCCACGACATATCCTCCGGCCACCTTGGGATACGGTCGCAGCGCCTCACCGGTCATCCTGCTCAAGGGAACGCCGTAGCCGCTCGACGGACCTACCTGGGTGAACGCCCCGCCGATGTAGACCGTGTTCCCCGAGCGCGCGATGGCGGTGACGGTCCCGTCCGTCCCCCAGAGGTTCGGGTCCACGGCCTGCGTGGCAGCAGGTGCGGCGGCAAGACCGAGGAGGAGCAGCACACCTCCCGGCAACAACAGGGCCGGACTGGACCGGGAGCGCACGCCGTCCAGGAGATTCCCCCTCACCGCACCAGCGGCACACGCACGACGCGCCGGCCGCCCGCGTACGCCAGCCGGGCGAAGTACATCCCGCTCCCCAAAGCCCTGCCATCTCGGTCGCGCCCGTCCCAGGCCACCATGGTCTGACCCGCAGGCGTGTCGCGGTCGAGCAGCGTCCGCACGCGGCGACCCAGCACGTCGAATAGATCGAGCCGAACCCGCATTACGCTCGGCAGGTCCAGGCGCAGCCTCACCTCCTGCGCCCCGGGCCTCCAACTGGCCAGGAACAACCCGATCTCACCGGTCCGACCGCGCGCTCCTCCACCCTCTTCGACGCTCACCTGCCACGGCGGCGTCAGGTAGAAGTCGTAGGGCGGGTAGATGCTCCACCCCACCTCGTTCACGTCGATCGCCCACAGGCTGTCGTCGTACGCCGCCATGAACTCGTGCCCCACCGCGGACAGGTACTCCGAGGCGTGCCAGAAGGACACGGTCGAGTCGCGGCCGAGGTAGTCGAACAGCGGCAGCTCGGGCCGCCAGGCCGATGCCAACGTGTCGGACGGAACGCTCGTGCTGTCCTTCTCCAGGTGCACGTCCATGTCGGGCAGTTGCGCCGAGGGACGCGTCGTGAAGAACAGCCACCACACCAGCCGGTTCAGGTCAGGATCGTAGTGCGGCACCGCGTGGGGCGGCTCGATGCGTGAGTAGGGGACGGCCGCACGATCCGTGCTGTGCATGGGACCGTGATTCCGCCACTGGGTGAGGTTCCCGGCCGACTTCGCCACGCCGACCACGTAGCTGAGCGTGTCGTACTTGGGGACGGTGACGTAGTACATCAGGTAGTGGCCGACGCTGTCGGGGTCGGCCATGACGAACGGATCCCGGAACTGCTGGCCGAAGACCTTGGTCGTATCGTGGACCGCCCACGGCACGTTGTCGTGCGAGAAGATCCACGAAGTCCCACGCGTCCAGGTCTTCAGGCTGTCACCGGGCGTGGTGGCGTCAGCGGTCGCGACCCCGGTGCGCTGAATCGGCAGTTTCTTCGGAGGCGCCGACGTGGAGTCCAGCGTCACCCCCGTGTAGAACAAGTAGTAGGTGGGACCTTTCTGGATGATGCTCGGCGCCCAGACGTGGAAGTTGTCCCATTCCCCGGGTCGCACCGCCAGCACGCTGTCCATCTGGGTCCAGTGCAGGAGGTCCGTCGACCAGGCATGGCCCAGGAACTTCTCGGTCTGGTCCACCCCCTGCCGCACGACGATCCTGCGGTCCTGCCAGATGTAGAACAGGTGGAAGATGTTCACCTGCGGCTGGAAGATGAACGCGAAGTCCTTGGGCTGGATGCTGTCGCCGGGGACCATGGTCCCGGATGAGCCGATGGGAGCCAGCGGCATGAAGAGAGGGTCGGCCGGCAGCGCCGCGGCGGCCCCACCAGGTCCCGCGGCGACCTCGAGCACCGAGGCCGGCAGATCCGTGGCCAGGTAGCCGACCGCGGTGAGGCTCGAGTCGCTCTGCGCGACGATGTCGAGCGGGAAGCGCCAGGAGGTGTCCGGCGCGGCATTCCCCGCCGAGCGAACGGCGGCGAGGCCGGTTCCCGTCGCTGCGACCGTGAGCTTCGCCGAGTCGTGCGAGCGGACGACGCGGTAGAGCGACGGGGGATACGCAACCTCCAGGCCACCGTTGAACGTGACCTCCGGGGACCGGATGACCGCACAGGTTGAGGAGTCAGGCGCCTGCGGCACGAAGCTGACGACCTGGAACTTGCCACGGCTTCCGGCCGGCAGATCCAGGATGTACCGCGCGGCCGATGCCGGGCTGGCCCCTTCGGAGCAGAAGCGCGCAGTGATGGCGTTGACCGCGGCTTCTGCCGGGGTCGGCGCGTCCATGCCGCACACCTGCGCTGCGCTCTCGCCGGAAGCCAGCACCGAATCCTGGACCAGGGGCAGGCGCGGGCAGTCCGCCGCCACCCACAGCAGCCGCCATTCGGCCGGCAGAGCCACTTCGGCCGAATCCGCCTCGACGACGAGCGTGCAGCGCGTCGCCGCGGCGAAGGTCAGGTCGGTCACGCCGGAACTCCAGCGCAACTGGATGGCGTGCGACACTCCCGGAACCAACAGAAGCGCGACGGCGAGGAACCAGTGAACGCGGCTCATCTGCGGCCTCCCTCTCATGCGTGGCGCGGAACCCACCCGCGTCGGGCCTGCGATCGGCAGAGGTCTGCGGCAGCTCTCCGCGAGAGGCAACTGCGGCGGTATCGCCGAGGGGGAACCCCTGCCCGGGTGGGGCGGGGCGGAATCGGCGCCCCGTGCGCGCCCGGGAGCAAGTAGACGCCCGGGGGTGGCTCAACGCAAGAGAGGTTTCGGGATCACCGCAGGAGGTGCCGGTGGGCACGAGCCCCTCACCAACCGACTCCCTCCGCGCTGCCTCAACGGAGCAGTGCACGGCACCCACGCCGAAGCCCGGGCGTCGCCGCCCGGGCTTCGCGTCGTGCGTCCTGCTTTCAGCGCGCGCCGGCCGAGACCTTCGAGCCCTGGAGCCGCTGCTCGAGCGCAGCCAGCTCGTCCCTGATGCCCTGCGGGAGCTTGGCGCCGAACCTGGCGAGGTGCTCCTTGATGAGCGGCAGCTCGCTGGTCCAGCCCTCGACGTCCACGCGCAGCACCTCGGCCAGGCTGGCCTCCGGAACGGCGAGCCCCGTGAGGTCCAGTGCGCCCGGCGCGGGCAGCCGGCCGATCGGGGTGTCCACCGCCTTCCCGGTCCCGGTGACGCGCTCGAACACCCACTTCAAGACGCGGCTGTTCTCGCCGTAGCCGGGCCACAGGAACTTCCCGTCGGCTCCCTTCCGGAACCAGTTCACGTAGTAGATCCTCGGCAGCTTCGCGGCCTCAGCCTTCGCGCCGACCTTGAGCCAGTGGCCGAAGTAGTCGCCCATGTGGTAGCCGCAGAACGGCAGCATCGCGAACGGGTCGTAGCGCAGCGCGCCGACCTTGCCCGCGGCCGCGGCCGTGGTCTCGCTGCTCATGATGGCGCCGAGGAAGGTGCCGTGCTGCCAGGAGAGCGCCTCGTTCACGAGCGGCACCACGGTGGCGCGGCGCCCGCCGAACAGCATCGCCGAGATCGGCACGCCCTTCGGGTTCTCCCAGTCGGGCGAGATCACCGGGCACTGCCGCGCGGGCGTGGTGAAGCGCGCGTTCGGGTGCGCCGCCTTGCGGCCGCAGCCCGGGTTCCACGGGCGGCGCAGCCAGTCGGTCAGCTCGGGCGGCGGCGCGTCGGTCATCTCCTCCCACCAGATGTCGCCGTCGGGCGTGACCGCCACGTTGGTGAAGATCGAGTTCTTCGCCGCGGTGAGCATGGCGTTCGGGTTGCTCTTCATGCTGGTGCCCGGCGCGACGCCGAAGAAGCCGGCCTCCGGGTTGATGGCGTAGAGCCGCCCGTCGGGCCCGAACTTCATCCACGCGATGTCGTCGCCGATGGTCTCGATCTTCCAGCCCGGGATGGTCGGGTTCATCATCGCCAGATTGGTCTTGCCGCACGCGGAGGGGAACGCCGCGGCGACGTAGATCTTCTTCCCCGCCGGGTCGGTGATGCCGAGGATCAGCATGTGCTCGGCGAGCCAGCCCTCGTCGCGCGCCTGCACCGAGGCGATGCGCAGTGCGTGGCACTTCTTGCCGAGCAGCGCGTTGCCGCCGTAGCCCGAGCCGTACGACCAGATCTCGCGGGTCTCGGGGAAATGGCAGATGTACTTGGTCTTGTCGTTGCACGGCCAGGGCACGTCGGGCTGGTTCTCCGCGAGCGGCGCGCCCACCGAGTGGAGCCCGCGCACGAACTCGCCGTCCGCGCCCAGCACCTCGATCACCTTCTTCCCCACCCGCGCCATGGTGTGCATGTTGGCGACGACGTAGGGCGAATCGGTGATCTCGATCCCGATCTTGGCGATGGGCGAACCGATCGGGCCCATGCTGTAGGGGATCACGTACATGGTCCGGCCCTTCATGGCGCCGGTGAAGAGCCCGGTCAGGGTCTGCTTGATCTCGGCCGGGTCGCGCCAGTTGTTGGTGGGGCCGGCGTCATCCTTGTCCTTCGCGCAGATGAACGTGAACTCCTCGACCCGGGCCACGTCGGCCGGGTTCGAGCGCACGTACACGCTGTTGGGGCGCTTCTTCTGGTCCAGCCACATGGCCGTGCCGGCCTGGACCATCAGGCGCAGCATGGTCTGGTACTCCAGCTCCGAGCCGTCGCACCAGACCACCCGGTCCGGCTGGCACATGACCGCCATCTCGTTGACCCAGGCATCGAGCTTCTTGTTCGTCGTCATGGCGTTCGCCTCTTCCCGTTGACCCCGTCCACGTCTCCACGGTGCGTTCCCGCCCGGCAGGCCTCGCCGGACGGGGCCAGAATCAGCGGAAGTCTACTGGATTGGCAGGCGACCGCAACCGCGCTGCAGGCAACCCAGCCGTTTCGGAACCGGCCCATCGGTCGTGCCGCGAGTGCCTGCGGGACGGTGCGTTGGACAGTCGCCGACGGTCTTTCAGGTTCCGTCCCATGGTCGCATGGCTCGCTCCGGCCGCTCCAGCGACGTCCAGGTCCCCCG
>JACRPT010000019.1 GCA_016223045.1 Candidatus Eiseniibacteriota bacterium | reverse complement strand
CATTGGTAGATCCTACGTGACACCGCTGAACAAGCGGCTGGCGGTAAGACCCCCGCTCAAACCGTGCATGCCGATTTCCAGCACACGGCTTACCGATGGTCTTCGTGACGGAGCGTGCACGACCCCACGCCCTTCGAGCGCTTGCTCGCCGATACGGGCGTCACCCCGTGTCGGTTGATTCGAGCCTCCGCACGAGGACGGGTGCCCCTTGGCTCCTGTCCATAGCTCGCGTCCAGGTTCTCGTGCTTCTGCCGCGTGCTTGCGCACGTGGGGGTGATTGGGAACGGTCTTGCCGTCCATGCCCTCGCACTTACCCCTTCTCCGAGCGTGACCAAAGCAGGGGCGCTTCCCTCCGGTCGTGTTGTTCGTCACGACCCTCACAGGTACTACCACCCCCTCGGACTCCCGCTGCGCACGACGCGACTTCGCCATCGGCTTATACGCGTCGCTCTGCCCCGACACGGGCCGCGCAGACGGGTCTCTCCTGTTCCACACCGAGCCTTGAGCACGTGCTGCGCCCCATACCCCGGCGGGACCCTCGATGCGTGCTGCCCCGGACTTCCGCACCGCGAACGTGGCCTTCGCCGCGACATGCTCGGCTCGGCTCCCGCATTGTTCCTCTGTCGAGGCGGCAGGCTTCCGCTTCGGCCACGGCGATCTCTCCCCGTGCCGGGGGCCTGCTACCGGGCGTTCCGGTACTTGCCCGGGCGGGACTCACACCCGCTGGTTCGGTGTAGCGGGAACGATCCGAAGATCGTTCGTCAGGACGCACCATGCGCGGCAGCTTAGCCGAGAGGGGCCCGCCCCGCGAGCGGGTTCGGGCGCGGGTGCGAGCTCGGACGCGGGCGCGCGGGTTCAGGCGCGGCGCCGGACGCCGGGCCGCGACCGGGCGCCCTCCCTCACAGCGTGCCGGCAGGCAGTCCCGGGCCGGCGTCGAGCAGGGCGCGGTCGAAGAAGGCGCGCACGCGCCGCTCGTAGACCGCGCGGTGCCGCACCCAGCCCTGGTTGTGTCCCGCGCCGGGAATGAGCCACAGCGGGTCCTTCGACCCGGCGGCCTTCCACAGCTCCCGCACCTGGCCGGGCGAGAAGCGGTCGTCGTCGAGCGCCTGGATGAAAAACACGGGCCGCGCGCCGAGCGCGGCGACAGCGGGCACCACGTCCACGCCGTAGGGATCGCAGCCGGTGGCGCGCCGGCTCATCCGGCGCGCGAGCATCGCGGCGGGCCAGCGCGGCAGGTGTGCCCAGCGCTCGCACGATTCCTCGAGCGCCTCGCGCCCCGAGGCGAAGGCGCAGTCTGCGACCACCGCGACGACGTCGGGCGCACGCGCCGCGAGGACCAGCGCCACCGAGCCGCCCAGCGATTCACCCAGCACGCCGAGCCTCCCGGCGCCGGGCTGTCCCCGCAGCCAGCCGAGCGCCGCCCCGGCGTCCGCGAGCTCGTAGTGGCCGAGCGTCGTCGGCAGCCGGCGCGCGGCGCGCGAGGAGCGGAAGTCCGGCGCCAGCACGCCGTAGCCCGCCCGCCGCAGGAATTGGCCGTAGCGCCACATGCGCGCGTGGGTGCGGCCGTAGCCGTGGAGCAGCAGCACCGAGGCGCGCCCGTCGCCGGGCAGGTACCAGGCGTCGAGCGAGTCGCGCGGCGCCACCGCGATGCGCACGTGGCGCGCCCGGGCGTCGAGGTCCTCGGCCCCGCCCAGGTCGCGCGGAAGCACCGGGTAGAGCGCGAGCCAGGCCAGCCCGCCGCCGAGCCCTCCGAGCACGGCGACCGTGGGCGCCGAGATCATCAGGAACTTCCGCATGCCGCCCTTCTCTCCCGGGTTGCCTCCGCGTTCCGCACGGCGGCGGACTATGGCAAAGCGGCGCGCGTCCGGCAAACGGCGGGGAGCGCCTGGCGAGCGCGAGCGCGCCCGGGTGGTCGCGCACTCCTGCCGGGGCTGCGCGACCTCAGAGCCAGTAGAGGAATCGCCCGCAGGACTGGCAGAGCAGCACTTCCTCGGAGCCTTCCGCCGGGCGCGGGATGGAGGTCGGAAGGGTGACGAAGCAGCCCATGCACACGCGGTCCATCACGGGGACGACCGCCCGGCCGTGGCGCTGCAGCGCGCGCTCGTAAACCCGCAGCCAGCGCGGCTCGATCGTCTGAGCGAGCTCCTCGCGCACGCGCCGGAGCTGCTCGAGGCCGGAGACGCGGAACCCGGTGCCCTCGAGGACCGCGCGCGAGGCGTCCTCGCGGTAGTCGCGCAGCAGCATGTCCAGGTCGTGCAGCCGCATCAGTGACCGGGCCTGGGACGGCGGGGCGGCTCTCGACGTCATGGACTCTCCTCCAGCACGGTCACAACCTCCTCGAAGGACCGTGCTTCGAGCAGGCGCTTGCGGTCCCGCGCCAGCCGCTCCCGTCCGGCCACCCACGCGATCAGGTCGAGGTAGGGCTTCCGCGCCCGCTCGATGCCCGGCGCGAGCACGAGGAAGATCAGCCGGACGGGCTCGCCGTCCGGAGCCTCCCAAGGGATGCCGCGACGCGAGGTCGCGAAGACCATCCGCAGGCCCGAGACCGCGAGTGAGCGGGCGTGTGGGATTGCCACACCCTTCCCAATCGCGGTCGAGCCCAACCGCTCGCGGTCGAGAAGCAGGGAGAGCACCATCGCCGGATCGCGCACGACCCCGCCGGCCGCCAACTGCTCCACCATCCGGGAAAGCACCTTCTCCCGGCTGGCGCCAGCGACGTGGAGAAGGCAGGAGCCCGGACCCAGTCGTGACGCAGCCGGGCGCTCGGACCTGCTGTCAGCAGTGCCAGCCGGGGTTCCAACGACACGGGCGGCTCGGGCCTCCCGCTTCGGGGCGGGTTCTGCAGGGCGGTCACTCCGCCGATGCGTCATCGAATGCCCAGACCCCGTGGTCCATCCGGCGTGGGGATCTGCTCCGCCGGAAGGTGCAGGTCGCTCTCCGCCCGGCGTAGCAGATCGTAGACCGAAGCCGGATCGGGCGCGTCGAGCACGGCCTGGACGTCCTCGGGTCGGGTGAGCATCCACGACAGCTTGGACATCCACCCGAGGTGAAGCCCCTCGAACTTGAGCCCGAGCAGGAAGAAGATCCGCGTCGGCTTTCCGTCCGGCGCTCCGTATGCCACACCGGCGCGCGACCGGCCCATGACCATGAAGGGGCGCCTCACGAGCTCGGGCATGCGGCGGAGCGTGTGGAGGAACGCGAAGCCGTGCGGGGTCGCGCTCGACATCATCGCTTCGCGCTCGCGGATCGCAGCGGCGAAGCGCGCCGGGTCGCGGACCAGTCCTCGTCCGTGCGCGAAGTCCACCAGCTCGCCGACAACCCCGTCGCGCGAGGTCGCCGCCAGTTCGGGCACGATCTGGCCGGGCTCGAAGCACTCCTCCAGCGAAAGCAAGGCTCGCCCCGGCGGCGGATGAGCCGCAGAGACTGACCTTGGCGTCGCGAGCCCGAGCCTCTGGTCCTCGAGCCACGACCCGATCGCGCCGGGCTGGAAGCGCCACTGGTTGCCGACCCTGGCTCCCGGCAGGGCCCCTTCGGCGGCCAGCTTGAGCACCGTGCGCTCATTGACCCGGAGGTAGGTGGCGACCTCCTTGACCGTCATCAACTGATCGGGCAAGCGGGGACCTCCTTCGACGAGCTTCGTCTTGACACGAGCGCACACTCTACTTGAGAATCCGTCGCTTCGCAAAGAACTGCGCGAAAGGATGTCGGAATGCACAGGACTACAGCGGCGAGCGGATGGATCTGACCGTGCGTGAGGTCGCCTGTCTCCTGGGAACGGCCCCCGAGACCGTCTACAGGTGGATCCGAGCGGGCGAGCTTCCTGCCCACCGCGTGGGCGACCACTACCGGCTGAACCGGGTGGAGCTTCAGGAGTGGGCTCACGCCCGCGGGGTGAAGTTGCCCCCCGCGCTGCACGACCCCACGCCGCAGACCCTGCCGCTGCTCACCCAGGCGGTCGAGCGCGGCGGCGTGTTCGCGGATCTCCGGGGTGCTACGCGCGAAGAGGTCCTGGATGACCTCGCGAAGCGCGCGGGCCCCGCGCTCGGCCTCGAGCCCGCCCGCCTGACCGGCGCCCTGTTGCGCCGCGAGGCCATGGCCTCGACCGGGATGGGCGACGGCATCGCGATCCCCCACCCCCGCAACCCGGTCGTCCTCCACGTCAGCGAACCCCGGGTGCTCCTCGGCTACCTGGCACAGCCGGTGGACTTCGACGCGGTGGATGGCGTGCCGGTCCGCGTGCTGTTCGTCCTGCTGAGCCCGACGGTCCGCATTCACCTGCAGCTCCTCGCGCGCGTGGCCTTCGTGCTGCACGACGCCGGCCTGCGCGCGATGCTGCTGGCGCACGCTCCGGCGGTCGAGGCACTCGCGCGCATCCGCGAGCTGGAGGCCGGCGGCGCAGCCGCCGAAGGAACTCGACCCGGTAGCCCGCCGAAGGCGAATCGCGCGTGATCCCGCTCGCCCTGGCGGTCATCGGGCTGCTCCTGTTCAGCGGCCTGCTGGCTCTGGCATGGCCCGCACGACGGATGGCTCTGCGCGTGAGCGCCACGGGGATGGGGGGAGCGTGTCTGCTCGGTCTGATCGGATCGGCGCAGAGCCTCATCTCCGGGACCGCGCCCGAGTCCCTCCGCGCCGCCTGGTCCCTCCCGATCGGCGAGCTGCACGTGGGCTCCGATGCGCTGACGGCCTACTTCCTCCTCTGCATCTCGGCGGTCTCGGGCCTCGCCGCCTGGTACGGGGCGGGCTATCTGCGCGCCTATACCGACCGCCGGGCGACGGGGGTGACGCAGGCCCTGTTCGCGCTGCTGCTGGCCTCCATGGTGGGCGTCGTGATCGCGCGCGATGCCGTCCTGTTCCTCGTCTGCTGGGAGGTCATGACCATCGCGTCTTTCTTCCTCGTCACCTTCGAGGACGAGCGATCCGAAGTGCGGCGGGCTGGCTGGGTCTACCTGATCGCGTCGCACGTGGGGGTCACGGCCCTGTTCGTGCTCTTCGGAGTGCTCTACCGGCACGCGGGCGGTTCGTTCGACTTCGCGCGGCTCGCCGGCCACGGGATGCAGCCCGGGGCCGCGACCGCGTGCTTCTTGCTCGCTTTCGTGGGATTCGGCACCAAGGCGGGGCTCTGGCCGCTTCATCTCTGGCTTCCCGACGCACACCCGGCCGCCCCGAGCCACGTCTCGGCGGTGATGTCGGGAGTGATGATCAAGCTGGGGATCTACGGCCTGCTGCGCGCCCTGGCCTTCCTGGGTCCGCCTACCCTGTGGCAGGGCGAGTTCCTGCTGGGGATCGGGATCATCTCCGCGTTGCTCGGCGTGCTCAACGCGCTGGCCCAGCACGACCTCAAGCGTCTGCTCGCCTATCACAGCGTCGAGAACATGGGCATCATCACGATCGGGCTGGGACTCGGGCTCATCGGACAGGTGCGGGGGAATCCCACGCTGGCCCTGCTCGGCTACTCGGGTGCGCTGCTGCACGTGCTCAACCACGGGTTGTTCAAGTCGCTGCTCTTCGAAGCCGCGGGGAGCATCCACCACGCGACCGGCACGCGCGAGATGAGCCTGCTCGGCGGGCTGGCGCGCGCCATGCCGGTGACGGCGCTGTGTTTCCTGGCCGGTGCGATCGCCATCTGCGGACTGCCGCCGCTCAACGGCTTCGTCAGCGAGTGGCTGGTCTACCTCGGGGCCTTCCGCGGTGCCACCGAGCTCGGCGGCGGGGCCGCAGCGGCGTCCGTCGCGGTCATCGCCATGCTCGCCCTGGTGGGGGGCCTGGCGGTGGCGTGCTTCGTGAAGGCCTACGGTGTGGTGTTCCTCGGCGAGCCGCGCCGCCCTGCGGTTGCGCCGCACGATGCGAGCTGGTCCATGCGGCTCCCGATGGCGCTGGGGGCCCTGGCCTGCGTGGGCATCGGGCTGTGGCCGGCGGGGATCCTCGCGCTCGTGAGCCGCCCGGCCACGCTGCTGGCGGGCGCACCGGGCACTTCCCTCGATCTCCCGGCCACGGTCGCTCCGCTGACTTCCGTGGCGGTATCGGTCGCCGCCCTGGTGGTCGTCCTCGCGCTCGTGCGGGTCGCGCTGCTGCGGCGCCGCGAGGTACGGTCGGCGGCGACCTGGGCCTGCGGCTACGAGGCGCCGAGCCCCCGGATGCAGTACACGGCAGCCTCCTTCGCGGCTCCCGTCCTCGAGCCCTTCGCGGCCCTCCTGTACGGGAAGCGCCACGAGGAACGCCCTGCCGGCTGTTTCCCCGAGAGAGCGAGCCACGAGGTCCATCACGGTGACGCCGCCGGCGAGCGCGTGCTCGTCCCGCTGGTCCTAGGGATCGCGCGCTGGCTCGGACGATCCCGTGCGATCCAGCACGGCCGTCTCCAGCTCTACCTGGTCTACATCCTGATCACCCTGATCGCCCTCATGGCCTGGCAGCTGTCACGGACGCCCTGGCGGCCATGAACGGCAACGCCCTCGACCTCGCGATCCTGGTGCTGGTGCCGCCCCTGCTCCCGGCGGTGATCGCCCGCACCAAGGCGTTCTTCGCGGGCCGCCGCGGCCAGCCGCTGCTGCAGCCCTACCGGGACATCCTCAGGCTGCTCCGCAAGGACGCCGTCTACAGCCGCACGACCACCTGGGTGTTCCGCGCCGGGCCGCTCGTCTCCTGCGCCACGGCGCTGGCAGCGGGGGCGGTCCTTCCGCTTTCCGCCAGCCGCCACGCGGGCGGTTTCTCCGGCGACATCGTGGTCTTCGCCTACCTGCTGGGGCTGGGACGCTTCTTCACCATGGCCGCGGCGCTCGATACCGGATCGAGCTTCGAAGGCATGGGGGCGAGCCGGGAGGCCGCTTTTTCGAGCCTGGCGGAGCCCGCGCTGTTCGTCGCGCTGGCGATCCTCGCGATCAACGCCCGGGCCCTGTCCTTCGCCGGGACATTCGGGGCGCTCACCTGGTCCATGTGGGGCTGGAACGCCCCCGTGCTGCTGGTCGCCTGTCTCGCCATCGGCGTGGTCCTGCTCGCGGAGAACGCACGGATCCCGATCGACGACCCCAACACGCATCTCGAGCTGACCATGGTCCACGAGGTGATGGTGCTGGACCATGGGAGCGTGGACCTGGCCCTCGTGCAGTACGGGAGCGCCGTCAGGCTGTTCGTCTTCGGCGCCCTGTTCCTGCACACGGTCCTTCCCCACCTCGAGGTGAGCCACTCGACCGGTGCCGCGATCCTGCTCGCCGGCGAGCTGGCCGTCGCTGTCATGGTCGGCGTCGTGGAGTCGGTCATGGCGCGCCTGCGACTGCCCCGCGTTCCCCAGGTCCTGGCGGGGGCCGGGCTGCTCGCCGCCATCGGTCTCATCATCCAGCTCGCTCGGAGCGCACGATGACGGCATGGACGGACCTGGGTCTCCTGGGCGTCATCGTGACGGACCTCTTCGTGCTCTCCACCACGCGGATCGGCGCCTGCATCCGGGCCCTCACGATCCAGGGCATCCTGCTCGCCGTGCTGCCGCCACTGCTGCACGGGGGCCCGGGGACGTCGGGGCAGCTGGTGATCACGGCGCTGGTGACGCTCCTGATCAAGGCGGTCGTCATCCCCCGTCTGCTCTCGCGGGCGATGCGTGACGCCGAAGTCCGCCGTGAGGCTCAGCCCTTCGTGAGCATGCACCTCTCGGGTCTCCTCGGCGTGTCCCTGGTGGCGTTCGCGTTCTGGGTGGGACGGGCGCTGCGGCTTCCCATCGCCGTGGCCTCTGACCTCATCCTGCCGGTCTCGCTGGCCACCTTCTTCGTGGGATTCCTCGTGCTGGTCAGCCGGCGGAAGGCGATCACCCAGGTGGTCGGATTCCTGATGCTGGAGAACGGCGTCTTCCTGTTCGGCCTCTGCCTGACGCGAGCCCTCCCGTTCGTGGTGGAGCTGGCCGTCCTCCTGGACGTGCTCGTCGGCGTCTTCGTCATGGGGATCATGATCCACCACATCCGGCAGGAGTTCGACCATCTCGACACGTTTGAGCTGGCGAGTCTGAAGGAATGAGCCTGGTCCCGATCCTGATCCTGGCGGTGCCGGGCGTACTCGGCCTGGTGGCCTTCTTCGGGCGGGGGCCGCGCCTGCTGCGGGGCTGCCTGCTCGGCGGTGCCGCGGCGCACGCGGCGCTGGTGGCCTCGCTCTGGTCCGGCTCCGCCGGGCGCGGCATCCACACCATGCCGGGCCTGGGCGTGGACGCGCTCGGACTCCTCTTCCTCTCACTCGCGAGTCTGCTGTTCCTCGCCACTTCGCTCCACGCCCTGGGTGAACTCGCGCCCGACACGACTTCTCGTGGCACGGCCGACGCGCGCTTCGTCGCCTGCCTGCTCTGGTTCCTGGCCTCCATGAGCCTGGTCGTCCTGAGCCAGCACTTCGCGGTGATGTGGGCGGCCGTCGAGGCCACCACGCTCGCGAGCGCACCGCTCATCTTCCACCACCACCGGCGCGAGGCGCTCGAGGCTGCCTGGAAGTACCTGGTCCTGTGCTCGGTGGGGATCGCCATCGCCCTCCTCGGCACGTTCTTCCTCGGCATCGCGGCGTCGAGCGTGCCGGGCCAGACCCCGCATCTCTCGCTCCCGGCGCTGCTGTCTCTGGCAGGCGGCCTGTCGCATCGGTGGCTCGAGGCGGCCTTCGTGCTGGCCCTGGTGGGCTACGGGACCAAGCTGGGCCTGGTCCCGCTGCACAGCTGGCTGCCCGACGCCCACAGCCAGGCGCCCTCGCCGGTCTCCGCACTGCTCTCGGGCGCGCTGCTGAACTGCGCCCTGCTGGCGGTGCTGCGGTTCTATCAGGTCCTCGTCGCCGCCGGTGACGGCGCCTTCGCGCGACCGCTGCTCCTGGTGCTGGGTTTCCTGAGCATCGGGGTGGCCGCGGCCCTGATGGTCGGCCAGCGCGACTACAAGCGGCTGCTCGCCTATTCCAGCGTCGAGAACATGGGGGTCGTCGTGGTCGGCTGCGCCCTCACGGGGCCAGCGGTCTACGCGGGGCTCCTCCACGCGGTCAATCATTCGCTGTGCAAGGCCGCCCTGTTCCTGCTGGCCGGAAACGTCCTGCGGAGATACGGGACCACGGCCGCGGGCGGGGTGACCGGCGTGGTGCGGCGTCTGCCTGCGACCGGAGTGCTGCTCGCCGTGGCCATGCTCGCCATCGGTGGCTCTCCGCCCTTCGGTCCCTTCATCAGCGAGTTCTCGATCTTCAGCGCCGCCGTGGCGGGGCCGAGTCCCGGGCTCGGAGTCCTGTTCGTCGGGCTGCTGGGCGTGGGCTTCCTCGGCATGGCGGGCGTCATGCTGCCGATGCTCCAGGGTGTGCCGCCGGCGCGCGAGGTCACGCCCGAAGCTCCCCGCACCCTGCTCGCCCCCCTGCTGCTCCTCGCGGCCGTGCTGGCGCTGGGGCTCGTGATCCCGGCGGCACTCGACCAGCACCTGCGTGCCGCGGCCGTGGCGCTGCAGGAGGCGCGATGAATCCCGCGGATCAGGCTGCGGTCGCGGCGCAGGGCGGCGAGCCGCGCCGCATCGAGATGGGATCCATCGCGACCCATGACCCGTCTGCCTTCTCCGAGTCCTGCGTGAGCCTCTGCCGGGGCGGCGCCAGGCTGTCGGCGATGCTGACAATCCCCACGCCGGCCGGGGCGGATGTCATCGCGCTCCTGCTCCGCGACCACGAGGGGCGCGCCCGGCTGCTCCGCATGCAGGTCGCCGCGGGCGGAGAGTACCCGGCGCTCACCGCGCACCTGCCACAGGCCCAGGCGTTCGAGCGCGAGCTGTTCGAGGACCACGGCATCCACCCCGTGGGGCATCCATGGCTGAAGCCGCTGCGACGCCACGCGGAGCTGGAGGGGACCGTGCGCGAGGACCGGACCGTCCCGTCTCCCGGTTCAGGCGCAGCGTGGCCCGGGCCGTCCCCCCGGGCGCTCCGGCACCCCTTCCTCGTCGTGGAGGGTTCGGATGTCCACGAGGTGGCTGTCGGACCCGTGCATGCCGGGATCATCGAGCCGGGACACTTCCGATTCGAATGCCATGGCGAAGAAGTGCTCCATCTCGAGATCCAGCTCGGTTACCAGCACCGCGGGGTGGAAGGGCTGATGACCCGCTCGTCGGAGGCGCGCCGGCTGGTCGTCGCCGAGTCGGTGGCCGGTGACAGCGTGATCGGCCACGCCCTCGCTCACTGCCAGGTCGTCGAGACCCTCGCGGGCGCCGAGCCCCCGATGCGCGCGCAGGTGCTGCGGGGCATCGCCCTGGAGCTCGAACGGGTCGCCAATCACGTCGGCGACCTCGGAGCGCTGTGCGGCGATATCGGCTACCTGCCCGGCGCCTCCTACTTCGGACGCCTGAGAGGTGAGTTCCTCAACGCGCTGATGGAGATCTCCGGGAACCGTTTCGGCCGCGGCCTTCTCGTGCCGGGCGGTGTGCGCTTCGACATTCCCGAGGACGTGCGCCGGGACCTGCTCGCGCGGCTCGAGACCGTGGAGCGGGACTTCCACCGCACGGCCGAGCTCGTCTTCGGCACCCAGTCGGTCCTCGCGCGCTTCGAGGGCACGGGCGTGCTGACGGAAATGGCCGCCGAGCAGCTCGGGCTGGTCGGCCCTGCCGCCCGGGCCAGCGGTTGCGACCGCGACGTGCGCCGCGACCATCCCTCCGGGGTCTACCGGTTCGCCTACATCCCTCCGGCGGTCGCGGCGGATGGCGACGTGCTGGCCCGGGCTCTGGTCCGACGGCTGGAGGTCGAGCGCTCGCTCACGTTCGTCCGCGAGCAACTCGGCGCGCTGCCGGAGGGCCCGCTGCGAGTCCCGCTCGGAGCGCCGGCGGGCGACTGCCTGGCGTATTCCGTCGTCGAGGGCTGGCGCGGCGAGTGCGCTCACCTGGCCGTGACCGATGCGGCGGGTTCCGTCGCCGGCTACAGGATCGTGGATGCCTCTCTGCACAACTGGTTCGGCCTCGCCCTGGCGATGCGCGGCGGCCAGATCTCGGACTTCCCGCTCTGCAACAAGAGCTTCAACCTCTCGTACGCAGGGCATGACCTCTAGCCATGTTCAAGACGCTGAAGGAGCGACTGCAGCAGGGACACCGGACCTCGTCGTGGCCGCGCGGGCCGGCGGAGCTTCCCGGGCGCTTCCGTGGGTTGCCGGTCCTCGACGCGTCGCGATGCCGGACCGGCTGCCGCGCCTGCGCCGACGCCTGTCCCACCGGAGCCATCCAGCTTGCGCCCCTGCGGCTGGACCTCGGCAGGTGCCTCTTCTGCCCCGTGTGCCAGGAGTCGTGTCCCGAAGAGGCGATCCGGTTCGGCGGCGACCACCGCCTCGCGACGCGGCGCCGCGAGGACCTGGAGACCCGGTCCGACGCCGGCGAGCTGCGGCTCGCCCGGGCCCTCGACGGGAAGATGCGGCGTCTGTTCGGCCGCTCACTGAAGCTGAGGCAGGTCTCGGCCGGGGGCTGCAACGGCTGTGAAGCCGAGCTCGTGGCCCTGGGAAACGTGGTCTTCGATCTCGGGAGGTTCGGCATCCAGTTCGTCGCATCGCCACGGCATGCCGACGGTCTCGTCATCACCGGCCCGGTGACGCTGAACATGCGCCGGGCTCTCCTCGAGACCTACGATGCCGTGCCTTCGCCCCGCATCGTCATCGCGGTCGGCGCCTGCGCCATCAGCGGCGGCCCGGTGGCGGGGGCCACCGCGTCCTCGGACGGGGTCGGACCCCTCCTGCCGGTGGACCTGTTCGTCCCCGGCTGCCCGCCGCATCCGTTCACGCTGCTCGACGGTCTCCTCCGGCTGCTCGGGCGCCTGGAATCCGGGCATCGGAGCTGAAGCCAGGGGCGCGGGGTGCGCACTCGGGCGCTTCAACGCGCCGGCCGGCGGGAGAATGTCCCGCCGGCCGCGCGGTGCGTGGGCTCGATCAGCCGCGCTTCTCGATCGGCAAGTAGGCCCGGTTCGTGGCTCCCGTGTAGATCTGGCGCGGGCGCGCGATGCGGGTTTCGGGGTCCTTGCGCATCTCGAGCCACTGGGCGATCCAGCCCGGCATGCGCCCGATCGCGAACATCACGGTGAACATGTTCACCGGGACGCCCAGCGCCTGGTAGATGATCCCCGAGTAGAAATCCACGTTCGGGTAGAGCTTGTGGCTGATGAAGTAGTCGTCCTTGAGGGCGATCCCCTCGAGCTGCATCGCGATCTCGAGCTTCCGGCTCCGGATGCCGAGCTTGGCCAGCACCTCGTTGCACGACTTCTTGAGGATGGCCGCGCGCGGGTCGTAGTTCTTGTAGACCCGGTGTCCGAAGCCCATGAGCCGGCTGTTGTCCTTCTTGTCCTTGGCGCGGTCCACGAACTTCTGGGCGTCGCCGCCCTCGGCCTCGATGTGCTCGAGCATCTCGATGACCTGCTGGTTGGCCCCGCCGTGCAGCGGACCCCACAGGGCGCTGATGCCCGCCGAGACGCTGGCGAACAGGTTGGCGCGCGAGCTGCCGACCACGCGCACCGTGCTGGTCGAACAGTTCTGCTCGTGATCGGCGTGCAGGATCAGCAGCAGTTCCACCGCCCGCGCCAGCACCGGGTCCACCGCGTAGTCCTCGGCCGGCGTGGCGAACATCATGTTGAGGAAGTTCGACGAGTAGTCGAGCCGGTTCTTCGGATAGATGAACGGCTGGCCCGTCGAGTGCTTGTACGAGTAGGCCGCGAGCGTCGGCATCTTGGCGAGCAGGCGGATCACCGCGTCGTGCTGCGTCTGGTCGGTCTCCGGGTCCTGGTAGAACGTCGCCAGCGCCGCCACCGCCGCGGCGCACACCGGCATCGGATGCGCGTCCGTCGGCAGCGCGTCGAAGAAGCGGCGCAGGTTCTCGTGCAGCAGCGTGTGCCGCGTGATCTCGGCGGTGAAGCCGTCGAGCTGCGCCCGGGTGGGCAGCTCGCCGAACAGCAGCAGCCACGACACCTCGAGGAAGCTGCTCTTCTCGGCCAGCTCCTCGATGGGATAGCCGCGGTAGCGCAGGATGCCCTTCTCGCCGTCGATGAACGTGATGGCGCTGCGGCAGGCGCCGGAGTTGCCGAAGCCGGGGTCGAGCGTGATCATCCCGGTCTTGGCGCGCAGCTGCTCGATGACGATGCCGGTCTCGCCCTCGCTCCCGCGGACGACCGGCAGGGTCACCGAGGTGCCGTCGCAGGTGATCGTCGCGCTCGACGTGGTTCCCTCTTTCATGGTCTGCGTGGACACACCACACCTCCTCTGCGATTCCTCGCCGGATTCCGCCCGCGGAACCGGCGGCTCTTGCGTCGAGAAGCGCGATCGCGCTCCTGCACCGGCCGATTCACCGGTCCCACCGGGACCGGGGTTCCCGACAGCATCTGCGTCGAGGCGCTCGCGGGCGCGCTCCACGCACTCGCCTGCATTCTAGCGCGCCGCTTGGGTTCCCGGGGGGGCATCCGTTAGGCCCATCCCCGCCTGCCTGGCGACCACCTCGCGCGCCTCCGTCCTCTCCCCTCCGCGCCTCACGCCGTGCCGTGGACGAGCGGGGTCTCGGGCTCGCGCTCGCGTCCCGCCCAGCGGAAGTACACCACGGACATCACGCCCCAGTAGAACATCCCACCCGGGATCCACATGATGAGCCCGCCCAGGCGCTGGTCGTCCACCGCGCTCATCCCCCACAGGCGCGGAGCCAGCGCGTACCACTCGTAGAGCGGCCGGCCCGCGAACACGATCATCGCCGCCACCGCCATCATCGGCGTGCCCAGCAGGAACAGGTAGAGCATCTGCCCGCCCGGCGAGAGCGGCCGGCGCACCGCCTCACCACCCGCCACCGGCCACCACATCATGGTCGCCGTGACCATCACCATCAGGTGCATCACGACGTGGAAGCTGTGGTCGCGCATCATCAGGTTGTAGAGCAGCGGCACGTGCCAGATCGAGAACACCACGGTGTAGAGCGCGAACCCCACCGGCACGCCGGCCACGAACGACCACGCGGCGCCGGCCGCGCGGGGGCGCAGCAGCGCCTGCCGGAGCCACGGCGGCAGCCCGAGCAGGAACAGCAGCGGGAAGACCTGTGCCAGCAGCAGGTGCTGGACCATGTGGGTCCAGAAGAGGTACTGGTCGCTCAGATCGTGGATCGGCCCGTCGAGCGAGAGCACGACGACGACGAGGCCGCAGAGGAACATCGCGGCGCGACCCCTCTCGTACGGCAGGCCCGCGCCGCCCAGCCGCCCGCGCCATGGCCCCAGCGCGAGCAGGTAGAGGAGCGCGAGGATGCCGCAGCCTGCGAGCACGGTCCACTCCCAGTGCCACGGCCACAGCTTCGCCTGCGGCGCGGGCTGGCGGTCCGGCGGATACACCGCGGTGACCGCGATGGCCTGGCTCCCGGCGAACTTCCACACGCGCGCGCGGATCGCGAAGGTGTCGCCCAGCGCGTCCAGGAATCCCTGCTTCGGATCCTCCCAGTGGTTCTGCCCGATCACGGTGTAGAGCCTGCGCCGGCGGATGTCGTAGAAGTACATGCCCTGCTCCACCCGCCCGCGCACCATCGCGCACTCGCGCTGCGCGGTGCCCAGCATGCCGTGCTGGAAGATGCAGACCGGGTCCACGAACTCGCCCACCATGTAGATGCTGTCGGGGCTCACGTCGCCCGGGCCGGCGCGAGCGGCCGGTGCGGAGGCGGCGAGCAGCAGGGCGACGAGGGCCAGGGTCTTCTTCACGGCGTCTCTCCGGGTGGACGGTGCCGGGCAACGGGACGAAGCGGGGGCATTCTACTGTAAGTCGGGTGGGCGCGCGGACACCGCGACGGGCCCCTGCGTGGCGCCCCGGGGGTCTCACCCCCGCTCCTCCGGCGGCTTGAGCCGGCGGAAGGCCGCGAAGAGCATGACGTCGTAGGCGATTTTCATGCCGGCGCCGACGAAGAGCGGCATCGCCAGCGACCAGCGCTGCATGAAGAACCCGGCGAAGGCCGGCGCCACCGCCCAAGCGCCGAGCCGCACCAGGTGCGTGACCCCGGTGGCGAACGTGCGCTCCTCCGGCCGCACCACGGCGAGCACGTAGGACTGGCGCGTCGGGACGTCCATCTCGACCAGCCCCTCGCGCAGCAGGAACAGCAGTGCCGCCACGGCGAAGCTCGGCGCGAACGGCACGGTGACGAGCAGCAGGCTCGAAGGGATGTGGGTGAAGACCATGGTGTTGACGAGCCCGATGCGGCGCGCGAGCCGGGCGGCGAGCAGGTGCGAGAGCGCGTTCGCCACGCGCGCGCCGAAGAACAGCACGCCGATCACACCGGCGCCGGCGCCGAAGCGCTGGAAGAAGTAGAGCGAGAGCAGCGCGGTGGTGAGGAACCCGCCGCCCAGCGCATCCAGCGCGAACAGCGACCCGATCCTCCAGAGCACTCCACGGGTGGCGGGGGTGACCCGCAGCGGTTCCCCTGGCGCCGGCGGCTCCACCGCGCGCGTGAGCCCGAGGTAGAGGGCGAAACCGGCGAGCGCCAGCAGCGCGGGCACGCCGAGCGAGAGCCGCAGCGCGGGCAGGCTCGCGAGCCCGCCCGCATGCTGCAGCAGTCCCGGCAGCCCCGCGAGCAGCGAGCCCGCGGCGTGCCCGGCGTCCTGGAGCACGTTGTACCAGGCGATGGCCCGCGTGCGGTCCCGGTCGCTCGTGGTCGAGGGCAGCGCCGCCTGCTCCACCACCAGTGCCGCGCCGCGGTCGCGCCCCATCCCGTTCACCATGCCGAGGAAGGCGGCCAGCGCCAGCGTGACGGGTCGCGAGGAGACGGCGAGGGCCACGGCGCCCGCGGCCGAGAGCAGCGACGATGCGAGCAGGAAGCGCCGGCGCCCGAACCGGTCGCCCGCGACCGTGGCTGCCAGCGTCGCGACCGCGCCGCCCGCGAGGCCCGCGGCGATCACCGCGCCGATCTGCGAGGGCGAGCCACCGAGCCCCGCGACGTAGATGCCGAGCAGCACGCCGGTCATCCCGGTGGCGAGCGCGCGCAGGAACGCCGCGCCGTAGAGGATCGTCCGGTCGCGCGTCGGGCGGCCTGCGGCGGGGACGGTCACGGGGCGGCTCGAGCGCGCGACTCCGCCGGGTCGCGGGGGGTCATCGTGGAGCGCGGTCCCCGCGGTCCCCGCTCAGGCGCCCGCCTCCAGCTCGCTCACGAACGCGGCCGCCGACAGCGTGCCGCCGGTCGCGCGCCGGAGCGTGCCGCGCCAGTCCTCGGTCCGGCCGCCGCGGTAGAGCTTCTCGATCAGGGCGCGGCCGACCTCGGGGCTCGACACGTAGCGCGCCCCGACGTCCGGGCCGTCGCGCAGCACCTCGCGCTGCAGGTGGTCCTGGAGCTGCGAGGCCATCATCTCGCCGAGCATGTAGTTGTGGTAGTAGACCGGCGCCACGCTGAAGTGGAGCTTGCTGGCCCAGTCGGGCGCGTCGCGGCCGTCGGGCCGCCGCAACGACTGGAAGCGCTCGACCAGGTCCCACCACAGCGCGTTCAGGTCCTGCGCCGGGTCGCGGTAGAGCGCGCGCTCCATGGAGCACATCACCAGCATCCAGCGGGTCTGCACCAGCAGCTGGTCGCGCACCGCGCGGGCGCACGCCTCGCCCGCCGCGCGCGCCTCGTCCGCCGGCACGCCCGCCCAGCGCTCCAGCCACGCCGCGTTCTTCGAGAGCCGACCGAACAGCATGGCGCTCGCCTCGGTGGCCAGGGTGTGGGCGGGCGCGCGCAGCAGGAACGGCAGCGTCCGGTCCACGTACTTGTCGTACACGGCGTGACCGAACTCGTGGAGCATGGTCCCCATCCAGTACTCGTTCGGCCGCAGGTTGCAGAGCACGCGGATGTCGTCCTTGCGGTCCATCGCCAGGCAGAATGCGTGCTGGCTCTTTCCCGGCTTCTCGTAGAGGTCGGCGCGCGCGAGCAGGTCGCCGATCTCGAAGCCCACCGCGCGGTAGAAGCGCTCGGTCAGGTCCTCGAGCCTCCGGCCCTGGAAGAACCGGTCGAGGTCCACCCCGGTGGCGGGCGCTTCCTGGAAGAAGGGATCCCCGTAGTGCCAGGGCCGCAGCGCCGCGGGTTCGACGCCGAAGCGCCGCGCCAGCCGCGCGTCGAGGTCGCCCTTGTAGCGGTCCCACGCCACCCGGGTGCCGCGGTCGAGGTCGTCGAGCAGGGCGAACAGCTCGCGCTCGTCCAGCTCGTCGAGCGTGAGCATCATCGAGTAGTAGTTGTCGAACCCCAGCTCGCGCGCGGCCTGGTTGCGCAGGCCCACCAGCTCGACCAGCTCCGCCACCACCTCGCTCCCGATCTGCTTGGAGGCCTCCCACGCGCGCCGGCGCGCCGCCGGGTCCTGCGACTCCCGCAGCACCTGGCGCAGCGCGTTGTCACCCACCCGCTCGCCGTCCAGCAGCGCGCGGAAGTTGTTGAACCGGCTCTCCAGCTTCTTCTCGAGCTTCACCATGCGCTCGATCATCGCGGGGGCGATCTGGTGCGCGCGGTAGCTGTTGAGCAGCAGCACGAGCTGGCGCGAGAGCAGCGGGTCCGTCGCCCCGCCGGCCTCGGCGATGCCGCACAGGAAGCGGTAGGGCTCGCGCGCCGAGAACACCATGCGCAGCCGGGCGTCGAGCCGCGCGCTCTCGGCCTCGTGGGCCGGATCGCCGGTGACGTTGGCGTTCCACACCGCCTGGTTGAGCTCGAGGTGCAGCGGCTCGATCTCCTGGACCAGCCGCCCGATGAACTCCGACAGCGCGCGCTCGCGGTCCTGCTCGGTCAAGGGGACGGTCTCCACGGGGGGCTCCTGGGGTGAGCGGGCAGCCCGGGTCGCGCCGAGGTGCCCGGGGGGGAAAGCCGACGGACGCGGCATGGTAGCCGAGTCGCGGCAGGGCACTCAACCACCAGGCGGCGACGGAAGCAGGGACGCGAGGGGGCGACGACGACGCCCGTCGCGCGGGGGCGCGACGGGCGTGCGTGGCGGGGGTCCGGCTACCCGTTCGGCTCGATGCCGGCGAGCGGCGCGCCCGCGCTCTCGGAGATCCGCAGCTCGACCACGCCGGCCGGATGGATCAGGTGCGCGCCGGTCGAGGTGAGCAGCACGAAGAAGCCCTGACCCTGCTGGTTGAGGAAGTCGGAGAGGCGCTGGGTCTCGCGCTGCAGCGGCATCCACACGCGCCCGCCGAGCACGGCGCCGTCGGCGAGCACGACCTCGGCCTCCTCCTCGCGCCAGGGCTGGAAGCCGCGCGTGAACACGTCGCTCTGGATCACCTGCCTCCCGGGGGAGACCCGCACCAGGCGCGACTTGTTGAAGAGGTGGATGCGTCCCTCCTCGCCCACCGCGGCGGGCAGGAACGGCTGCGATTCGTTGAGCTTCTCGAGCACGGTCTGGTGGCGCACTCCGGCGGCGTCGAGATCGAGGAAGATCCAGCCGCTCACGCCCTGGAGATCACCCGACCACAGGGTCACCGGCACGCGGCGCTTGGGAATGTAGTGATCCATCGTGGACCTCACGTGGCCCGCGGGGCGGGCCCTGCTGTGGACTTCCCGGGCCTCCGGCCCGGGCTGATGACGCGCGCGGCGCCTCGCGGTCGCCGACCGTCCGCCGGGCGCGCCCGGCCCTGATGCAACTCGTCTGCCGTCGCGCGCGGCGGCGCGCGCGCCGCGCGGAGCCACGCCAGATGCCCGCCCCGCGCGCCGCAACCGACTCCGGCGTGGCCGGAACCCTGCGCGCGCATTGCACTCCGCAACGGCCGGCAGCCGCGGGACGCCGTCCTGCACGGCGCCGGGCGGCGCTCTGCTACACTGCGCCGCCATGTTCCAGCGCGCCGATCCGAGCAGGCGTCGCCCGCGCTCCGGCCCGCGCCCCGGGGCCTGGCTGCTGATGCTCGCAGTGGCGGTGGGGCTGCGCGTCGCTTACGCCTGGATCGCAGCCGGGCCGCACGCCCGCCCCTTCTCGGATCCCGCGGATTACGACACCGTGGCGTGGAACCTGGCGCGCGGCGCCGGTTTCTCACTGGAGGGCGCCGCCGGTCCCTACCCCACGGCGTTCGTGCCGCCGGCGCTGCCCTGGATCACCAGCCTGCTCTACCGGGCGGTGGGACACGACTACTTCGCCGCGGTCCTGCTCCAGTGCGCGATCGGCGGCCTGCTCCCGCTGCTGGTGTCCGCCTTCGCCGGCGCGATGTTCGGCGGTGCGGTCGGCCGGCTGGCCGGCTGGCTCGCCGCCGTCCACCCGCTGCTGGTGTTCTTCTCGGGCTACCTGCTCACCGAGTCGCTGTTCTGCGTAGCGCTGCTGCTGGCGCTCACCCTCAGCGCCGAGTGGGTGAAGACGCCGGGCGGCGGGCGCGCGCTGGGGACCGGCATCGCCTGGGGACTGGCCACGCTCACGCGCCCCACCGCGCTGCTGCTGCCCGCGGTCGTGGCCGCCTGGGCCTGGGTGCCGCTCGGGCTCACCGTCTCGGCGCGCGGGCGGGTGCGCCAGCTCGCGCTGCTGCTGCTCGGACTGGCGCTCACCGTGGGACCGTGGACGCTGCGCAACGCGCTCGTGCTGCATGCCTTCGTGCCGGTCACCACCGGGGCGGGCGGCGCGCTGCTCGCCAGCAACAACGCCGAGGTGTGGGGCGACGCGACCTCCCGCGGCGGCGCCACCAGCGGCCTGTGGGACCGGCTCACGCGCACCGAGTTCCGCGGCCTTTCGGAGACCGAGGTGGATGCGCGCGCCCGCGCGCGCGCCGTCGCGTTCCTGCGCGCGCACGTCGCCGAATGGCCGGCGATGGCGGCGGCGAAGCTCTCGCGCTTCTGGCGCGTCAGGGCGGAAGGCGGGACCACCGGATCCTGGCAGCGCGCCGGCTCCCCGCTGGCGCGCGTGCTGCGCCGGGTGGACCCGCTGCTCCTGTGGTCGGTGGTGGTGCTGCCGCTCGCGCTGTGGGGCGCGGCGCTCTCCCTGCGTGGCCCGCGGCGCTGGTTCCAGTCGCTGGGCCTGTGGGTGGTCCTGTGCTTCACCCTGCTCGGCGTGGTGTTCTTCGGGTCGCTCCGCATGCGCGTGCCGGTCGAGCCGCTGGTGGTGATGTTCGCGGCCGCCGGCTTCGAGGACCTGAGGCGACGCGCGCGCTCGCGCGCGCGCGGGTTCCGCGTGATCGAGGGGACGCCGACGTAGCGCGGCTCACCGTCCGTGGGCGAGGCTGCCCGGGCGGTCCTTCCACGCGCGGAGCGCGCTCCCACACCTGCGGCGGGGCGCGTCAGCGCGGGATGACGCTGGCGACCCTGAAGCGGAAGGAGTAGGTCCGGGGACGGTCCTCGATGCGGAACACCAGGTCCACGCCGAACTCGCGCCCCGAGTACTGGGGGGCGCTCAGATCTTCGGGCAGGAGCGGCCGGTGGAGCTGCTCGGCGCCGCCCGCGGGGTCCACCAGGTAGTCGAGCGGCAGCAGGTAGTCGCTGTAGCGCTGGAGACCCACGATCTGGGTGAGCGGCGGGACGTTGAAGCGGTCCACCCAGCGCGTGGTGGCGTGCGCGACCCGGCCGCTGTTGCCGCGCGGGTCGTAGAACGTCGAGCGGTCCCAGTCGATCCACACCGGCCGGGCCTGGCGGTTCTCGACCTGGAAGTAGAGCGCGGCCGGGGCGGGCTTGAAATAGAAGGAGACGTCGCGGTCCCGGAAGGTGAAGCGGTCGCTGCCCGGCAGGGTCTGGGTGAAGCGGTAGCGGTACTGCGCGTCCGGGCTGCCGGGGATGGCCTCGGTCGAGTCGGCCGCGCCGGCCTGCAGGTTCGAGATGCCCTCGGACGGCGGCACCGGCGTGGACTGGGGCGGTGGCGCCGGCGCCTCGGGCGGCGGCGCCGGCGGGCTCGAGCCGCAGCCGCCCGCGAGCACGGCGGCCAGCAGCACCGCGCAGGTCCAACTCGGCGTGGGTGGACGCACGGGGCGAGACTAGTCGCGCGGGGAAAGGGGCGTCAAGCACGGGCGCAACCGGCTTCCTTGCCGGGCAGGCCGACGGCCGGTGGAGCCTGTCGGCTCTGCCACCAGGCAACGTCACCGCCGGCCGCCGGGATGGGAAGAACGACGCGCCCGTGCCGGCCGCCGCAGCCTCCTTCCGGCTCTTCCGGGGGACGATGCCCCCGTGCCGGTCGGCGCGCTTTCCTTCCGGCTCTTCCGGGAGAGGATGCGCCCGTGCCGGCCGGCGCGGCCTTCTTCCGGCTCTTCCGCGAATCGTGCGGGAGCAGCATCGCGCGCGGCTGCTCTCGCTGGCGTTGCCCGCACCGGCCGCCACGCCCTCCCCGGTGCGCTCAGGCAGATGACGTCGGCACCGACAAACTCCGCGCGGCTCGGCCCTGGGGAGCCTTCGCGAAGCACGACAGCGCGACGCGCACCCGCTCCTCCAACGAGGCGTCGGGAACGGACTCGCACCGTGCGGCGGCCCGACGCGCCTCGTCGGCGCTGAACCCGAGCCGCCGCAGATACGGGATCACCTCCGCGGCAGCCTGCGCGCGCTCCGCCGCCGCGGCCCGGGCCGCCTCGCGCTCCGCTGCGGCAGCCTGCGCGCGCGCCGCTGCCGCTTCTCGCGTCGCCTCGCGTCGGGCCACCGCGGCCTGCGCCCGCGCCGCCGCTTCTCGAGCCGCCTCGCGTCGGGCCGCCGCGGCCTGCGTGCGTGCCGCCGCCGCTTCTCGCGCCACTTCGCGCTGGTGGCGCATGAAGTCGGCCCCGAAGGTGCACTCGGCGGCGTACTGGTTATGCGCCCGGCAGCGCA
>JACRPT010000094.1 GCA_016223045.1 Candidatus Eiseniibacteriota bacterium | reverse complement strand
AGGTCAGCGGTAGAGCGCCTTGAGGGCGCCCCAGGTCGCGTGGGTCGTGGGCGTCGGGCCGGGGATCCGGCACTCGCCCGAGATCTGGTTGTCGTAACCCTGCGGCACGGTCGCGTTGGGACGGCCGGCGAGACCGCCGAGCGTCCACCCCGCGCGCTGGCCAGATGGGATGTAGATCAGGTCCACGCCCTCGTCGAGGGTCATGTTCCCCTGGAAGTTGCCCTGGTCCAGGTTGAAGTCGTAGACGAGGGCGAAGTTGTCGATCTGCCCGCCGAGCGCCAGCGTGCCGTCGGTGAAGGTGGACGGCGCCGTTGCGTTGGGGGGATTGGTCCCGTAGGTCCCGGGAGAGCCCGAGGTGCGGCTGTCCTCGAAGTAGCGCCCGCGTCCGTTGTTGTCGAACGTGACTTCGAGCACGCCGCCCGCGAAGAAGCGCGTGGCGACAGTGAGGTCGTAGAAGTAGAACGTGTACTCGTTGACTCCGGTGTCCACGTACGGCTGCAGGTACGGGCCGAAGCTGGTGACGAACCCGAGCGCCTTGTATCCGTCGCCGACCTGCAGGTAGTTCCCGGTGTCGAGGTTGGGATCCTCGTAGTCGAAGCCGGTGAAACCGAGCAGGAAGACGTCGGTCTGTGCGAACACGGGCGCTGTGACTGCGACAGACAGGGCGAAGAGAAGTAGCAAGACCTTACGCTTCATCAGCCACCTCCTCGAGGTGCAGGACTGCGTGGTCGAGATGAGAACAGGAGATGCTGCAAGTGGTAGAAACGCACTTCCGTCCGGCCTTTCTGGGTCCTCGGTCCTCACCGCCGAGGTCAGTGGACCTGCTTCAGGCTCAGCACGCTCCTTTTGGTGCGAGGAGCATTCGTGTAGAAGTTCGCAGGATCGCCGTGACCTGGGCTTGACCGGGAGGGGGAATCCACGCTCCGGCATGCAGTTCGGCGGCCCGAGATGGACTGCCGCAGGGTCCGGGGCCGACGGGAGCCGGCCTCTCAGGTCGCAACCAGGGGTGCAGGACGCGCTGCCCGCGCCCGCTC
Source organism: Candidatus Eiseniibacteriota bacterium (assembly GCA_016223045.1). GTDB lineage: Bacteria > Eisenbacteria > RBG-16-71-46 > RBG-16-71-46 > RBG-16-71-46 > JACRPT01. The sequence continues at coordinate 19,668 of JACRPT010000094.1, read as the reverse complement.
GCGAGCCCTTACTCGGAGGTGTCGGCAGGCGCCGCCGAGGGAACGGGACGCCGGGTGCGACCCCGGGACAACGACACCGAGGATACGTACAGGGAGTCGGAGCCGCGCGCGCTTACCACGTAGCTCTCGCCTCCACCCGGTGGCGTGACATCCCAGGTGAAAATATAGTAGCCGCTCCGCTGCGCGTCCTTGAGGTCGGCGATGTCGCCGTAGCGGATGCGGCGGCCCTCCTTGCGCGCGAATCCAGTCACCCAGCGCACCCGCCAGTCAGGACCATAGCGCACGACGAGGTAGCCATAGCGGCGGTCGCGGAGCGCCCAGGACTGCTTCGGGGTCCCGGCACCCGCCACGAGCGTCCCGATCCGGAGCAGCCGACGTTGCACTTCATGGTCGGGCATGTCGAGTCGGACGCCGAGCAACTCAGTCGGCGGCCGCTTCGCCGCCTGGGCCGGTCCACCGGCGAGGGTGACGGTCGCGGCGAGCGCGAGCACGAGCCGCGCGAAACGATGGGCGTTCATACGGCGCACCGTAGCAGAGGAGCCCGCGCCCCCACCAGCGCCCGGCGCGGCTCACGCAACGGAACGGGCGCCCCCGCGTGAGTGGAAGCGCCCGCCCGTTCCTCGAACTCGCGAGGAGATCAGTGACCGACCTTCACCTTGATGTCGGCGCCGAGACCTCCGCCCACGCCGCCGCCCACCCCCTTGCCGCCGCCCTGGAGGCCGAGCCCCGCACCAGCCCCGACGCCGAGGCCCGCCCTGGCGCCTTCGCCGTGGATCACGGCGACCCGGCCGTCGGCCCTGACCTCGCCCGCGGCGACCCGGCCCTCCGAGTTCACGGCGCTCACGGCGTCACCGAGCTTGAGCCCCAGCCCGGCCGCGATCTGGCCCCAGCCCATGCCGTCCCCGTGCATCTCGACCAGTTGCTGGACCGTGACGTCGGCCTTCGCGTTGGCCTCGAGCGTGTGGGCGATCATCAGCTGGCCCCACGAGAGGTCGAGCTGGCTCTTCTCGTCGAGCAGGGCCTGCACGGTCATGCCGAACTCCTTCGCCAGCCGGCCGGCCACCGTCTGCTCGCCCCTGGTCGCGTCCTCGTCCACGCGCTTCGCGGTGGCTTCGAGCTTCGCCTCCGCCTTCGCGCGGGCCTCGGCCGAGACCTTGGCGCCCTTCGCCTCGATGTCCTGCTTCATCTTTTCGAAAGACGCCTCGGCACTGGCGCTCGCCTCGGCGGTCGCGCCTGCGCTCGCCGAAGCCTCGCCCTTCTTCGCCTCGATGGCTCCGGTGGCCTGGCCGCTTGCCGAGCCGTTCGCGGAGCCCGACTGTGCGCTCGCCAGGGCGGCGAGCGCCAGCGTCATCAGCGCCGCCAGGATCAGGACTCGTTTCATGGTCTCCTCCTCATGGATCCGCGCCTGCGCCGGCGGACGCGGGTTGGGTGGGCGGCCACGATGCCGGCTCCGCTTTCTTTCGTGGGCACGCGGCCGTGCCCCTGCGCCTGGAATCCGAAGTCGCTCACGGGAAGGTCACGCGCACTCCGAGAAGTGTGGTGGCCTCCATCTGGTTCACAGTCTCCTGCGTGCGGGCCGTGGACGAGTTCCCGCCTCCCAGGAGCGGCAGGCCGGGCCCGCGGAACGGCTCGCCGTAGACCACGGAGCCGTTCTGCGCCAGCCCGACCTCGCCCGAGAGCTCGAGGTGGGGCACCACCGTCCAGCCGAGGCCCACCGCGCCCTGCACCACCTTCAGGTCCTGTGGCGCGGTCGCGTACGAAGCGCTGAGCTTCGCCGTCAGCCTCCCCGCCAGCGGCACCGCGCCCTCGACGATCGCACCGTCGGACCTCACGTCCTGGTTGTCCTCGTAGCGCATGTACCAGAGCTGGAGGCTGGAGCCGACGGGAAGGCTGAACTGCGGCCCGGCCTTGACGCGCCAGGCGCGGTAGCTCCCGTCGCCGACGAACCGGCTGCCCTGGGTACGCAGCGTCACAGCGGGCAGGAGCGGCACGCCCAGCCCGCCGGTGAGGCTCACACCCCTGCCAACCAGGTTGTCGTCGTAACGCACGCCGGCCGCGAGCAGCTCCGCGCCGCCCAACCCGAGCACGCCTGCGGCCAGCACGCCGCGCGTGATCTGCCCTCCGGCACCGGTGAAGTACTCGTAGCCGGCCACGCCCGCGACCGGGGCGGCACACACCTGCGGCGCGCCGGCCGCGAGGGCACACGCCAGCAGGCCTGCCGCCATCGGCACGGCGTACGGCATCCGACTCGCTCGATCGGAAAGGCTGCGTGAGGTCGCTCGCATGGTCCTCCTCCGGCGCGGCCCAGGCCGCGCGCGACACCGGCGAGCGGTCAAGCGTGCGGCGTGCGGTCGTCGAGAAGACGCAAAGTCCCGTGCGCGCATTCGCGTTGCGCGGGGCTTCGTGTTGTTCGCCACGATCACGTCGCAAGCCACGTGCCGCGCGACTTGTCGAGGCCGCTTCGGAGCCGCGATTCCGCTGTGGGGCAAGGGCTGCGGTGGTGCGGCCAGGGCTCGCGCCGCGCGCGTCGGGAGACCGCGAATGTGTTCCCATCGGGACACGCTGTGGCCGCGTCGGTGCAACGGCGGCCGGCCGCACAAAGCAGTGACGCTGCGTTCGCGCAGCGCATGGGATGGGATGCGGTGGTCTGGCGAGACGCGCGCGGCGCTTTTCGGTGGGCTCCTACCGTTCGGCGCCACGTGGCGCGACAGGTGCCCGGGAGGCGCCGCCTAGGAGTCTGTCCGAGTAATCCGAAAACCGCAGAATCCTGCCATCAAATCAGTCAGGGACGTTCGCGATCGGCGATCCTGGGGCATCTGTGGAGGTCGATTTCTCATGCGTGCGAATACTCGGACAGACTCCTAGCCACGGCCGCCCCACCGGGCCTGCGCGGGGCCGTCGGGCGTCCGGGGTGACTGATGGACGCCCGGCGAGGCCGCCGCGCACCGCCGTGCGCCGCGGGGCGGAGCCGCTCGCGGGCGCGGCCGCACGCCACGCGATGGTCCCAATCCCCGCGACGCTCCCGGCGGGTCTCCGCCCTCCTACCTCACCAGCACCAGGTGCTGCGTGACCTTCTGGCCGCCCGCCATCATGCGCAGGAAGTACGCGCCGCTCGCAGCGGGATGCCCGCTGTCGGTGCGGCCGTCCCACGCCAGACGGGTCACACCGGCGGGCAGCGTGCCGGCGTGCACGGTGCGCGTGCGGCGGCCCTGCGGGTCGAACACGGCGAGCTCGACCCACGCGGGGCGCGCGAGCGACAGGTTCACGGCCGCGCCGCCTCGGCCGGGGTTGGGCGTCGGCGCGCTCATGCCGAAGTCCCCCACACGCACCGGGGGCTCGACGCCGACCACCTCCGAGCACACGGCGAACGAGCCGCCGCCACGCGTGATGTCGCGCGCCGTGCCGGCGTTCGCCGTGCCGGTCTGCCCGCGCAGGCCCACCAGCACGCTGCCGGGCCGAACGGGGCCGCCGTGAGTCACGTATGGATCGAGCTTGGAGAGCGCGAGCCGCATGACGACCTCGTTGGTCGCGGTGCTGATCTGGCCGAAGTCGGCGTCGCCGAGCACGGTGTAGACCATCGCCCCGCTCGTGTCGCGGATCGCGCCACCGAACACGAAGCTCGCGACCGCGGCGGTGTCGGTCATGGCCCGCAGGAAGAACTGGTCGCCCCGGTCGGCGGTCGAGCCGGGGGCGTTCGCGGCGAAGTTCACCCGCCAGACCGCGTTCGCGGGTACCGGCGAGAGCTGGCTCACCTTCATCTTCACCTGCAGCTGCGCCGCCGCGCCCTGCACGTGGCAGCCGTAGTCGATGGAAAGGATGTCCCACGGGTTGTCGGTCGGGACTACCTGCAGCCCGCCGCCGCTCGCGTCGTGCACGAAGTCCGAGATCTCGGGCTGCGACGGATCGGGCGTCGGCAGCGGCAGCGGGTCCACGGTCTCGAGCACGCCGGTGCCGCCGTTCGCGGAGGCATAGAGGCTCGGGCCGGAGAGCTGCCGCGCCAGCCAGGTGTGGCCGTCGTAGTCGTTGTGGTCATCGGTCAGCGCGACCACCATGGCGCCGAGCGGATCGATCGCGACCTGGAAGTAGTCGCACAGGTTCCGGTTCGGCGAGGGCTGCACCACCGGGAGACCGAGCCCTCCCTCCGACAGGTTGCTGGCGTGGATGACGTGGTCGCTCACCTGCGCGATGCGCACGGTGGGATTCTGCGCGGTCGCGTTAGTCGTGAGAGCGCTCCAGCAGCGCCAGTCGGCGGCGTCGCTGTTCACGTCCGAGGTGCTGCCGTACCAGACGACGGCGACGCGCCCGGAACTGCCGCACTCGAGCCAGGGGAACAGCGCGAAGTGCGTCTCGGGTCCGCTCACCTTGACCGGCGCGCTCCAGATGGCAGCGTGGTCGATCGAGTGCGCGATCCAGATACTGTGATCGTCGGACCAAGCCGCGTACACGGTGCCATCCAGACCCACCTTCACCACGTCGAAGATGTGGCGGTGGCTGGTGCTGTTGTCCACGGTGGAGGTGCGCCAGGTCATGCCGCCGTCGCTCGAGCGCGACACGAACAGCGCGCTCGATGACATGTGGGCTGCGTAGACGTACCCGTTCGCCCGGTCCACTGCGATGTCGCCGGGCGTGGTGCCGGTCGGGCTCACGAGCGCCGCCTGCGCGTAGGTGACGCCGTGATCGGTCGAGCGCTGCACCCACAGCGCGGTGGCCGGGATGGGCGCGCGGTAGAGCAGGTACACGGTGTCGGGCCTGGCGGCCTCGAGCCACTGGCGGTCGTCGGCCGGCACCGCCGCGACCGCGGGGCTCAGCGTGAAATTCTCGCCGCGGTCGGTGGAGACCGCCGAGGAGACGTTGGCGGCTGCCAGGCTCACGACGGTGACGACCGGCACCTCCGAGGGCCCGGCCGGGAACGAGGTGGCGATATCGATGTCGCCGCCGCCGTCGCGCCCGCCGGTGGTGTCGTTGGGGGCAAACGCGTCGGGCTGGCCGAGGTACACCGGGCTCCGCAGCTGCGGGTCCCAGCCGGGGCTCGACGGGTCCAGATCGAAGCGCCACAGGTCCACGCCTCCGGGCACGCCGCGGATGCCGCCGGCGTAACAGTTGCCGCGCACGTCCACGCGCAGGCTGGGCTCGCAGTCGCGCGACGCACCCGGCGCGGTCACGGTGATGTTCGGACAGAAGACCACGTCGTTCGCGAGGCTGAAGATCGCGCTGCGCGGTGCTGGGGACGACGTCACCGAGACCGTGCCCTGCACCTGCTCCGGGGTGCCTGCGAAGCTGACCACCTGCACTGCGATCGTGCGCGGCTGGGTGAGCACAGCGTTCACGGCGACCGGCGCGCCCTCGTGGGTCTGCGGGGCGCCGCCGTTCGAGATGCCATCCGACTCGCCGTCCACGTAGTCCTCGAACAGGTAGAGGTCGAAATCGCTGCCGGGGTTCAGCCAGTCGATCGAGACCACGATCTGCTTGCCGGTCCAGTCCCCGGGCTCGAGGACGACGTGCAGCGTGTCGCAGGTCGTGCCCTGAACGCAGTCCGCGCGGTCGGCGGCAGCACCGCCGATCAGGGCGGTCTGGAAGGTGGCCTGCGTGTCGGTCGGATGGACCGTCACGACCGCGGGTGTCGCGGCGTGCGCCACCACCGCGGTGAGCAGCGCGGCCGTCGCGAGGACGGTGGCGAACAGTGCGGCGGGAAGGACCCACCGCGGGAGACGGGCGATCATGGGACGACTCCTCTGCAAGGGCCTGAGACGGAAGGACGCGTCCTGCGTCAGCCGGCGAAGGGCATGCCCGGCGGGACACGACGAGCCTCGCAGCGGAGACTTGACTACGGCTTGAGTCGCGCCGGTATTGGTCTGGGCGCTGCTGCTCGGGCGGGTGCTGCGGGAGGACAGCCATCGTCGGTGGCCGATGTTGCACCGCTGCGGCCATGGTGTGTCCCGCGGCGCACACTGCGGCCTACCCGTGCCGGGGGTCGGGCCCCCCGGGGCTGCCGCACTGCGGGGAGTTGCGCCGGAGGGGATTCGCGGGCCCCGAGTACCCGCGACGACATGCGTGGCACGTGGCTTGCGCCATTCGCCCAGCGACCGACACAAACGCCCCGCGTAGCGGGACCGCCGGAGCACAGGGCCTGACGTTCTCTCGACAACTTCGAGCGGCGAGGCGCATCCCGCGACCATGCGTGCCGGGATGGTCGCCCCGCACGCGCAGACCAACCCATGAGGCCACTCGGAATCCCCTCAGCAATCAGGCACTCCGCCGCATCCATCATCAGGGCATCTTGCCTCGCCCTCGCCGCGCTCGCCGTGCCCCCGGCGGCCCACGACGCCCCGGTCGCGGGCGTGGCCGGCTACGAGTACTCCACCGGTGCCGGAGGGCAGATCACGCGCGGCGTGCTGGCCGCGGGCGTGCTCGGGTTGGGCGGCGAGGTCAAGGCCGATGGCAGGGTCGCCGTGATCCACGGCGCGGGCGCGAAGGCCGGCCTCGGCGTGGGCGCAGGTGCCGGGCTGGGTCTTCAGGCCGGCGGCAAGGGTGCCGGCGGCAGTGTGACGGGCGGCCTCGGCACCGACATCAGGGTGAAGGTCGGCCACTGATCGGGTCGCGCATCGGCGCAGCGGGCGGGCGTCCCTCTCTGGAGGGGCGCCCGTTCCGCCGACAGGCCCGCGCAGTCGCGGCGGTCGCTGGTCCGCGCACGGACCCGCCCGCGACTGTGCGGCCGATGGACGCTCGCGGTCGTGCACCCCCGGCACGGGCGCTGCCCGGTGAGCACACCCTGGCTGGCGCTCCTGCCGGAGCCGCCACCGACTGCATGACGGCGGCTCCGGGCGCCCTCCGGGGTGTGCGGAGTCGGGGCCGTGGAGCGGATTCCAGGCTCTTCGCGCCCCACGGACGGAGCTCCCTGAAGGCGAGCCCCGCTCTCGCGACTCCCGACTACCGCACAACCGCCTTCTCGACGCCCGCCGCCGCAGAGGACCGAGGCTACGGAGCGAGCTTCATCAGCTTCTGCGTGAGGCTCTCGCGTCCCGCGAGGAGCCGCGCGAAGTAGACTCCGGAAGCCACCGGCTGACCGTGCGCGTCGTGGCCGTCCCAGGTCCACGCGTGCGCGCCGCCGGCCTGCGGCCCGAGCCGCTCGTAGCGCACCACCCGCCCGGTCACGTCGTAGATCGCGAGGTCCACGCGATCCGCCCGCGCGGGCAGCACCCACGAGAGCCGCGCCGGTCCGCGCGCCGGGTTCGGCGCCGGCGGCAGGAAGCGCAGCGGCCCTGCGGCCAGCGGCCCCACGCCCACCGACACGTCGGTGCAGGTGCTGTCGTTGACCTTGAGGTTGTCCACGTACCAGCCGTCCAGCTCCACGAGCTGGTCGCTCTCGAGCCGCAGCCTGAGCAGCAGGCGGCTGTAGGCGAAGCGCGAGAGGTCAACGGTCTGGTGCTTCCAGTCGCCGGGGTTCGCGACGTTGTCCTGCCACTCGGGGTAGGAATCCTGGCTCCAGCGCCCGAGCTCGGTCCAGGTCGCGCCGTTGTTCACCGACGCCTCGACGATGCCGAAGTCGCAGCAGCCTTCGGTGATGCAGATCTGGTCGAAGTCGAGCGTCGAGCCGGGCGGCAGGTCGACCGGCAGCGACAGGGTGGCGATGGCGTTGACCTTGTCGCCGAGCGGCGCGCCGCGGTACACCCCTGCCGGACTGTCGGTGAACGAGAACAGCGTGGTCCCGGCGCCGGGGGCGGTCACGCCCCACGTGGTGCCGTCCTTGATCCACAGATCGGAGCTGGCCTCCTCGAACCCCTGGAACAGGTGGCAGGTCACCACACCGGCGAACTCGTACACCCCGGTGCGCGCGGTCTCCTGCCCGCTGACGAAGCCCGCAACCTCCCAGCGGTGGAGTCCGCGGTCGGCGTGGTCGGTGTGGGTCGAGGGTGCGCCCGCCAGCAGAGCGACGCGCGTGCTGTCGCGGTAGAGCGCCACCGAGTCGTACGCGCCCGCGTTGAGCCAGCGCAGCCGGACCTCATCGGCGACATCCTCACGGTTGCGCGCGTCGGCGGCGATGGAGGAGGGCGGCGCCAGCGCCACGTTCACCGGCCGCACGAACGCCAGCAGGTCGTACTCGCCGTAGTCGGTGTTCGGACCCACGTGCGTGGCCCGCACGTAGTAGGTTCCGGGATTCGCGGCGTAGAAGTCGATGCGGGCGTCGCGCACCGAGAGGTCCATGTCGTTGTTCGCGCCCAGCACCTGGCCATCGGGGCCGAGCAACTCGAGCCGCATGTCGGTGGCGCTGAAGGGCCCGCGCGCCTCGAAGCCGTATCGCTTCCCGGCCTCGGCGTCGAAGGCCAGCAGGTCCAGGTCTCCGACGTCGAAGAGGGTGTGGTGGACGGGCGCCGAGTGGTTCGCCGAGCCCGTGCTCCCGGGCCCGGCGTGGAAGTCGGAGGCCACGTCGGTGTCGGTGCCGCTCACGTCGCGCAGCAGGTCGTTCGGCGCGGTCGGCGAATCGAGCACGCCGTTCCACGCCACGCCCGCCGGGACCGGGGTGGAGTTCTCGACGCCGTTGCCGTTTCGCCAGCGCACGAAGTCCACCGCGCTGCCATCCGGCCGGCGCAGCACGCACGCGCCGTCGAGGCCGTAGTGCCACGAGATGTTGAACAGGTTGCCGGCCCCCGGGGTGCTGCCGCCGTAGAGGTGGATGGCGCCGTCCTGGGCGACATCGCCGCCCTCGTGCACGACCACGACCTCGCCGGGGCCCAGCGTGAAGGACGGGAACGTGAACACGCGGGTCGCGTCGTTCGTGACTCCGTTCACGTACACCTCGATCTGCCACCCGGTCATGTCGATCGCCGCGGGCGTGCCGTTGTAGAGCTCGACCGCGTCGCGCGGACCCGGATCAATCTCGTTGATCACCGGCTGTGCGGCGGTCGCGGTGTACGGCGCGGGAGTCACGTGCGGCGCCGAGGCCGGGATGTTGTCGGGCTCGAATTCGTCGGACCGGAACGGCATGCGCGCGAGGTCCGCGAACACGGTCTCGAGCCCGGCGCGCATGAAGCCCGTGCCGTTGCGAGCGAACCAGCCCTGGAAGTAGTCCTCGACCGTGATGGGGTTGCTGTCGGCGAGGTTCCGCAGGTAGTTGTGCTCGATGTCCCACGCGTAGGAGTCGGCCACGTCCACCGGGTCGTCGTCCGCGCCCGTGCTCTCGTCGGGGGTTTCGGGCCCGTCGAGCAGGTCCCAGAGCGCCGAGGTCACGTTGGTCTCGTTCGCGGTGCCGCGCTGGCCGATGGGCGAGCCGTCGCCCATCAGCCCGGTCTCGAAGTCGTAGGAGAACGACAGCGCCCCCGGCGTGCCGACCGGCGGCGGGATCTCGAGATCGCCGTAGATGCTCACGTGCGCGTCCACCGGCTGGCCCACCAGATTCTGCCGGGTGAGCGCCCGCAGCTCGCGCACCTTGGCGCAGTGGTAGGTGGCGCTGCCTTCGCCGTAGGCCAGCAGCACGTTCGCGTCGTTGTCGCCCAGGTAGTGCGCGCCGCCCGGGTTGTCGGACTTCGAGAACACGTCGTCCAGCCAGTGTCCGCTCTCGTGCAGGATCACAGTGTCCGACCAGCCGTCGGTGTCCGAGTTCGGCGAGGCGCCGATGAAGACGCCCTGCATCGAGTAGTTCGAGCCGCCGCCCGCGTTGCCCGGGCTGCCGGCCGGCATCCACGCGTACACCAGGAACTCCGCGGCGGTGGGGAGCGCGCCGTTGACGCTCGCCACCCAGTCGAAGAAGTCCACGCCGTTGTCGAAGATGTTGAACGCCTGCGCCACGCCTGTGCCGTCGGTGTCCTGGATGAGGGACGTGCCCTTGTCGAGGTCGGCGGCCGGGTCGTGGGCGAGCGTGGTGTCGGTGGCGATGGCGTAGAGGTGCGAGTGCGTGAGCTCGAGCCCCACCAGGGGCACGCGCACGAAGTCGTCCACCACCTGCACCTCGTAGCCCGCAGGGCGCCCGTCGGTGAGGCAGCGCACGTAGAGGTTCACCGGCAGCGTCTGCCCGGTGACGCCCACGGCGTAGGAGCCTGCCGCGTCGGTCACGCCCGAACCCAGCACCTGCTGGGTCCCGGCGTCCACGACCTCCACCCTGGCGCGGCGGATGGGGAGGTTCTGGACCTGGCCGGTGTAGCCGGCCTTGTCCCACATGCGGTCTTCATAGAGGAAACGGCCCGTGACCGTGAAGGCCCGGGCGGCGCCCGGCAGCAGCAGTGCGAGCGCGATCAGTGCCGTCAGTCGTCGGATCACGGCAGCCTCCGCGCGCGGAACTCGATCGCCGGGCCCGTGGATGACTGCACGAGGCGGCCGGAGTCGGCGGGGCCCTCGGGCAGGATGTTGTACGTGGCGCCGCGCGAGAGGAGACCGTCCCCGCCCGCGCCGCGGATCTGGAACTGGACGAGGAAGCGCCGGCCCTCGGCCGGGACCGCGAGCGCGAACTCGGCGGCACGCGTCTCGTCGCGGCGCAGCGCGCCGAGGCTCACACGCCGGGCGCCGCTCGTGGTGGTGCCGCCGGCCGAGGTGAGCCGCACCTCGGCGCGCTCGAGCGTGCGCGCCGCAGTGACCTCGACGCGCAGCCGCAGCGTGCTGCCGCGCGCGACCGGGTCGAGCGGGGTGATGCGCACGCCGATCGGATGCCGGATGTCCTGCGACGTGCGTGAACGCGCGGGTGCGGCGCTCGCAGCACACGCCGCCTCCACGAGGCACAGGGCCAGGACGATGGCGAGCAACGCCACGCCGAGGCTCCGGCCGGACTGGGGTGAACTGGTGTTCATGGCGGTCCTCCTTCCCGGAACGGCGGCCGGCATGGGGCCGGCCGGTGACGTGCGAGAAGGCTGCCGCGCGGGGATTGACTGCGGCTTGAGTGCGGACCCAGGACCCGGCGGACGCGCAAGTCCGCCTTGGGAATGCGAGGGCCCCCGGTCCTTCGACCGGGGGCACCCGCGCGGCCCGGGTTCAGCGCCGCAGGACGACGACGCGGGCGAGGGCCGCTCCCCCGGCGCGCGCGAAGTAGACGCCCGAGGGCAGCGGTTCTCCGGCCGCATCCCGGGCTTCCCAGCGCGCCACAGCGCCCGCCGCTCCGGACACGAACAGCGCACGGCCGATCTGGCGCCCGGCCAGGTCGAAGACCAGCAGATCCCCGCGCGGCGCGCGTGGCAGGGCGAACGCCACGCTCCGCCCGGCCGTCACCGGGTTCGGACCGTAGCGGAGCGCGCCCGAGGCAACGGGTGGCTCCACCCCGACCACGCCCTGCGGCACCGCGACGTGGACCTTCCCGCCCTCGAGCGTCGGCTGCGGGAGCGGCCCCCCGACCCAGGTCTGGTCGCCGCCTGGCGCATGCCAGGTGAGGCGGTAGTCGGTGACGCGCCCGCTGCGGTTCACGTAGCCGCCGTCGTCCACTCGCAGCCACCAGGGATATGAGGGGGTCGGCGGGAGATACGATTCCGCCTCGCCGGCCGGCACTTCGATGCGGAAGGTCCACGACACGTTCCCGGTGGTGCTCACTCCCGTCACCCAGTCGCTCGCGACCGCGGCCGTGCTGCCCGGAAGCGGGATGGTGTAGACGGCGGTCGCACCGGAGGAGGCGGCCGGGAGCGCAGGCCCGGGCGCGGGGTTTCCGGCCGAGATCACGCCAGTCACGTCGTGGTCGTAGGCGCTGTGCACGATGGTGAGCTCGATGGTGGCGACGCTCGGGCCCAGCGGGCTCGTGAAGGCTCGGGCAGGGCCGCTCCAGCGGACGCCGCCCTCCGTGTATGCGATGCGGTACCAGAACGTCATGCCGCGCTCCGGTTCCGGCACGTTCCAGACACGGGTGTACGACGTGCGGTTGACCAGCCCGGCCAGCGAGGAGTCGCCCGCTGCCGCGACCGAATCCCACGGCGCGAACGCGCCCGGTGCGCCGGCCAGGTCGGGCGCGCGCTCGAAGACGTACGCGGCGGCGCCGCGCTCACGCTGGGTGCGGAGCACCGCCGTGATCTGGCTGGGTCCGCTGGCGGCGAGCTCGAGGCGGTCCACCTGCGAGCGCTGCGGCTGCACGAGCTCGAGCTGGGCCGCGTGCAGGTCCACCACGCCCCAGCCGATCGGCGAGCGCCACCGGGGATCCGCGCCACCGGTGCCCGCCGGCGTGCCGGCCAGCGTGCGCCGCGCGGTGGCGCGCAGCAACTCCGTGATCGCGACCGGGGTGAGCGTCGCGTCCTGCGAGCGCAGCGCGGCGGCCACGCCGCTCACGAACGCGGTCGCCACGCTGGTGCCGCTCAGGCGCTGATACTGGGCGCCGTCGCTGGACAGCGAGCCGTCGGCGGAGAGCACCGCGACCCCGGGGGCAAGCAGGTCGGGCTTCTGCTCGTCGGTGGAGTCGGCGTCGCCGTCGCTCGCTCGCGGGCCGTAGTCGCTGAAGGAGGCGAACTGGTCGTCGCCGGGCAGCCCGGTGCGCTGGTCGTCCATCGCTCCCACCGCGAGCACGCCGTCGCCGCCGCCGGGCGAAGGCACGAAGTGGTCCTTGCCCTGGTTGCCTACGGAGGCCACCACGACCATGCCGAGCTGCACGGCGCGCGCAGCCAGCCGCGACACCACATCGTTGCCATCGCTCTCATCCAGACTCGACAGCGACAGGTTGATGGCGTGGATCCCCGCGTAGCCAGGCGCACCCCAGTCGCGCGTGCGGTTGTGGATGCACCAGTCCAGCCCTTCCCCCACCCCCGTGCCCACGCCGGCGTCGTTCAGCACCTTGACGTCCACGAACCGCGCCGCGGGCGCCACGCCTACGGCGTAGCCGCTGGCGCCGCCGCTGCCGAGCGCGATGCCCGCCACGTGCGTGCCGTGCGACTGCGTCGCCAGCTCGCCGCGGTCCACGGGGTTCACGCTGCCGTCACGCGGCGTGTCGAGCGTCGAGTCGCCGCTCGTGAACTGGGCGCCGCCGAGGCAACGCCCGGCGAGCGACTCGTGTCCGGGGTAGGCGCCGTCGGCAGCGTCGTTGACGCCGGTGTCCAGGAACGCCAGGACGACGCCCGAGCCGTCCGCACCGCCCTCGACGGCCCAGGTCGGGAACACCTGTCCGCTCGCGTCGCGCACGCCGATGTCCGCCGCGCCGTCGCGCAGCACCGGGTACAGTAGCGGCACTGCCTCGACCCGTTCGACGCCGGGCAGCGCACGCGCCGCCTCGACCTGCGCGAAGGTGGCGAGGCTGCGCAGTGCCGGCACGGCTTCGTAGCGGTGGAGCACCGGCATGCCGAGCGCGGTCACCGAGGCAAGGTCGGTGGTGGTCGGATCGTGGTCGAACAGCACGTACACGCCGTAGAGCAGGTCGCCCGCGGCGCGGAGCACCAGGATGCGCTGGCGCTGGAGCGAGTCGGCCCCCTCGAACGAGAACGTGTACCCGAGCACGTGCACGGTCTCGATGCGGTCGTCAATGCCGTCGCCATCGTGGTCCCACACGAACGGCGCATTGGACGCGCGGGCCGGGGCGACGAGCGCCCCGAGCAGCAACACCGAAGCCGCGAGCGCCGCGCGCGCGCGCTCATGGAGGACGGCCCAGCGTGCACCGCCCGTTGCCTGGGAAGGACGGTTCATCACACGGACCCTCTCGCCCGGCGCTTGAGTCCGGCTTGACCCGATGCGGTAACAGGTTTCGGCCCAAGGGCCTCCGCTCGACCACCCGGGCGACGCTCGGGCCAGCCGTGGACCCCGCGCCCGGCCAGCAGCGCGCGCACCGCCTCCTCGGTCTCGGGCAGCGGGTCGATCGCCAGCTCGGCGCGCAGCAACGCCCTCAACCTGTCCCATTCCACCAGCGCCGCGCGCTGGTTGCCGAGGCGCATCAGGCATTCCATGACGCGCAACCGGGTCTCCTCGCGGAACTCGTCCAGCTCCGCAGCGCGGCGCAGGTGCGCGAGCGCCGCCTCGAAGTCGCCGGCGCGCGCGCACAGCTCCCCCAGGTCGAGCAGCAGCTTCTCGAGGCGGTCTCGGTCGCGCGCCTGCAGCTCGTCGGCCCAGTCGGCGTAGAAGCCCTCGAGGAAGCGACCCGACGTCAGCTCCGCCGCGCGCTCGAGCGCGGCACGCTTCGCCTGCGGCTCACGGGGCCCGCGTGCCTCCTCGAGCGCGCGGTCCAGGTCCCAGGCATCGCAGGTGAGCGGGTACGCCGGGTTGAGCCGGTAGAACTCGCCCTCGCGCAGGATGGGTGGCACCGCGGCAGGCGGCATCACCTTGCGGACGTAGGAGAGAGTGGGATGGAAGTTGCGACGCCCGGCCGCGGTCTGACGCCCCGGCCAGAAGCGCTCGAGCAACTCGTCGCGCCCCGCACCGCGTGGGTGAAGGCTGAGGTAGACCAGCATGTGGAACGCGCGCTGCGCCCGCCACGCCGAGGCCGGCACCGCGCGCCCGTCGCACAGCAGTTGCGGGGGGCCGTAGAGCACGAGCCGCGGCGCGGCGGCCTCGGCCTCGGCGCCCGGCGCGGCGCCGCGCGCCATGCGCTCCTCGATGTGCTGCAGTGCGGTGCGCAGCGCGGGCTGCAGCGCGCGGCGCGTGCGCGCGAGGGCGGGCAGCGCCTCGCGCGCCGCGCGCCCGCCGACCTCGGCGAGCACCGCGGCTGCCGCCTCGCCCGCCGCCACCGGCGCCTCCGCGAGCAGCGCGAGCAGCGGCGTCTCGACCGCCGCGCCTGCCTCGACCAGCGCAGCGGCCACGGTGCCGACCTCGAGTCCGCGCGCCAGCGCGTGGAGCAGGGGCGCCGGGTCCTCGCGCGCCTGCACCCGCAGGAAGTAGGAGTACCCGCGCTCACGCACCAGCGCGAGCGCCGCGGTCAGATGAGCTTCGACCCCGCGCTTCTCACCCAGCGCAAGCAGGGATTCGGCGAGCCAGTAGTGCACGCGCATCCTGAGGTAGCCGTTCTCGCCCGTGTCAGCGGCCGCGACCAGCCCGTGGAGCAGGTCGCGCGCCACGCGCACGCGCCCGGCACGCAGCTCGCACCAGGCCAGCGTGGTCCGCGCCTCCGCGAGGCGCGGATCGTCGGGCCGCTCCTTCAGGCGCTCGACCACCTGGGTCACGAACTCGACCGCGCGCCGGTATTCGCCGCGCGCGAGGAAGACGCGCGCGCGGAGCAGCAACAGGTCGGCGGCCAGCACCTCCATGCGCAACTCAGCGTTCAGCTCTTCGGCGCGCTTGAGCGCCGCGAGCGCACCGTCCAGGTCGCCGCTCCGCGCCAGGATCTGGGCAAGTGCCTGGTGACAGGTGCACTCCTGCGCGCGATTCGAGAAGCGCTGCGCGGCGAGCAGGCCCTCCTCCGCTGCGCGGCGCGCCTCGGCCAGCTCACCCAGCTCGGCGAGGTGGAACGCCAGGTTCGCGAGGTAGAGGGGCGCGCGCGGCGAGGCGGTACCGCGCACCTGCGCGAGCGCGGCGCGGAACTCCTGCGTGGCCTCGCGGAAGCGCCCCTGCGCCGCATAGGCGCCGGCCAGATTGTGCATGGTGGGCACCAGCAGCTCGGGATCCGAGCTGTCGGCGAGCAGATGGCGCACCTGGTCGAGCACCTGCACCGCGGCCTGGTACTGGCCGAGGTAGAAGTGAGCGCCCGCCTTGAGCTGGAGCAGCCGTGCGCGCACCTCGAGCCCGAGGTCGCCGGCCATCACGAGCCCGCGCTCGGCCATGCCGAGCACCTGCTCGTGGCGGCCGCGCAGGTTGAGCACCTTGCCAAGCCCGAGCAGCGCGCGGCACTCGAGCTCGCGCGCGGCCGGGCCCGCGCCCGGCGTGGCCGTGGCCGCGCCGCGCCGGCAGCGCTCGAGGGTCGCGGCGTAGAGACCCTCGGCCTCATCCCAGGCGCCGAGCGCCTGGTGCGCGTCGGCCAGCATGAGCGCGAGCGTCACGTCCTCGCGGACGAGCGCGGGGGGTAGCTCGCCGAGGAACTGGAGCAGCGACGCGGCGCGCCCCTGGCGCAGCATCCCGGGCGCGAGCTCGCGCAGCAGCCGTGCCGCGTCCTCCGCCCTCCCGGCCTGCAGGAAGTGACGGAGCCCTCGTTCGGGCTCGCCGCGCTCGCACAGCGCGACTGCGGTGTCCGCCTCGAGCGCGCGCCACACCTGCGGCCCGCCCTGTGCCTCGAGCTCCTGGCGCACGAAGCGGCGCACCAGGTCGTGGCACTGGAAGGAGGCCTGGGCCCCCGTGCCGAAGGTGCGCAGGAGCCCGCGGCGCGCCATGGCGTCGAGCGGCGCCGCCGTGTTGCGCAGGCCGCTGAGCGCGGCGGCCAGCTCGGCGTCGAAGCGCCCGAGCGCGGCCGTCCGCTCAAGCAACCGCCGCGCGGCCGGCTCCAGCCGTGCGTAGACCTCGGAAGACAGGTAGTCGTGCAGCTCCAGGTTGGAGGCGCGGAAATCCGAAAGCACCTCCTCCAGGGTCACTCGCTCGGAGCGGCGCAGCGACTCGTGCACCAGGTGGACCGCGGTGGGCCACCCGAGGGTCGTCTCCTCGAGCGCCGTGAGCTCGTCGGCGGTGAGCGGACGCCTGTAGACCTCGTCGAACAGTCTGGCCAGCTCCTCGCGCGTGAGGCGCAGGTGGCCCGAGTGGAGATCGAAGACGTTGCCGGCGGCGCGCATGCGCTCGAGCGCGAGCGGCGGCGGCGTCCGCGAGGCGATCACGACGCGCACCGTGGACGGGAGCTGGCCCAGCAACGTGTCCATGAAGGTGATCACCGGGCGGTTCGCCGCGACCTCCTGGAAGTCGTCGAGCACCAGCAGCCGCACCGGGCCTCGCAGCGAGGCGAGCACATTGGCGAACGTGCCGCCCAGCATCTCCGCGACGCGCCCGCCGGGGCGGACGTCCTCGAGCGCGCGCTCGAAGTCTCGGCCGAAGCGCGGGACCTCGCGCCGGAAGCCCTCGAGCAGGTAGCGGCCGAACACGACCGGGTCGGCGTCCGACGGCATCAGCGAGTACCAGACCACCGGCCGGGAAGCGGCGCGGGCGAAGCCGGCGAGCAATGTGGTCTTGCCGTAGCCGGCGTCGGCGACCAGCAGCGTAAGCGGGCGGCCGGCGTGCTCGAGCAGCGCCCGCAGCAGGCGCGGACGCTCCAGCACGTGAGCCCCCACGTTGGGGCGGCTCAGCTTGGCCTTGAACAGAGGCGGGCGTTCCGCCCTGCGCCGGCGCGTCTCGGTGGTCACGGTCACGGGAGCCTCGTGACGCTGGCAGGATGGGTCGTCGGTAACCGGGGGCCCTCGATGGGCTCGATCCGCAAGAATGATACCACCGGCATCAGCCCGGCAGGGAGGTGAAGCACAACGGGCGGGTCGTCGAGAATGGCGCGGGCGCCCCCTGGAAAGGGGGTGCCCGCCGCCCCTCACCGGGATCAGCGGTCGACCATCACCCGGATGCCGATCTCTAGCCCGCCGCCCACACCGGCTTGAACGCCGCTGCGTCCGGTCTTGAGACCGAGTCCTAGGCCGACGCCCACCCCGAGGCCGGCCTTTGCGCCCTCGCGGTGGATTCGAGCCTACACCGCATCTCCGAGATTCGCCGCCCCGGCTCCACGGCGCTTCACCGGCCGGCACGGAACGCCGACCGCGACCACTCCGCGCGGCAGGCTCTTGACGACGACGCTCCCCGCCCCGATCACCGCCTGGTCGCCGATTCTCACGCCCTTGAGCGCGATCGTGTAGGCGCCGCACCAGACGTCGGCGCCGATCTCGATTGGCCCTGCGACCGGCGCCTGCTCCAGCGTGGGTGTGCGGGGCGCCGTGCCGTGATCGTTGTCCTGAATGTAGCACCCGTACCCGAAAGCGCTGCCCGCCCCCACGGTGATGCGGGCGAGCGAATTGATGACGACCCGCGGACCGAGCGCCACGCCGCGGCCGAGGTGAATCTCGCCAGCCCCGCCGCCCAGGTCGTGCGTCCAGAGGCAGGATTCGTGGTGGAAGATGCAGCGGTCGCCGATCGTGACGCGCCGCGGATCGCCGACGATCACGAGCCGCCCGTAGAAGCGGCAGTCGCGCCCGATTCGGACCCCCGCCGCGCGCAGCCACAGGGTGCAAGCCAGGCTGAAGAGACGGGTCCAAGCGAACCCGAGCCCGATGCGGACCCCGTTGCGCAGCCCCATCGCGCGCAGCCGCGCAAGCCGACCGGCGCTCGATCGCCGACCGGCCAGATCCTGACCGACGACGGCCAGGACACGGCCAGGGACCGCTTCCACCCCCCGGGAGCGGGGGCAGGGCCGCAGAGTCATCTCGTTATCGTTCATGGCACTCATCCTGCCGTCGCGTTCGCGGGCGGCGGCGCGTTCGTTGCAATGCCCGTGCCCTGACCGGCCGACGACCATAGGGGCGCGGGCTTGAAGCGAGCATGTGCATCGCCCCGGATCGAGCCGCGGACCGACCGAGGGCAATTCCGTGTCTGGTGCCTACCACATTCACCTGGCGATCGCGCGGCTCGCGCGCGATCTCCTCGTCAACGGCCTCGCCGCGGCCGCCGGCGTGCCCGGACCTCTCCGGCGGGCGATCTATTCGCTGTACGGCCTCCGGATCGCGACGCGATCAGTGGCGCCCGGCTGCTTCTTCGGCAGCCCGCGCGTGCAAGTCGGCCCCGGAACGACCGTCAACCGCGGCTGCTTCTTCGACAGTCTGGAACGCATCACCATCGGCCGGGACTGCGGCATCGGGCTGCAGGTGATGTTCGTCACCTCGACCCACGAGATCGGCGGGGAGACGCGCCGCACCGGCCGCCTGCGCCCCCGGCCGATTACGATCCACGATGGCTGCGCAATCGGGAGCCGGGCCGTGATCCTGCCTGGCGTGACGGTGGGTCAGGGCTGCCTGATCGCCGCCGGCGCGGTGGTGGCGCACGACTGCGCGCCCAACGGGCTCTACTCGGGAGTCCCGGCCGCGCGGGTCAAGGAACTGCCGCGCGAGACGCGGGCCGGCCGGCGGACGAAGGTGGCGCTCGCGGGCGCAGAGCACGCCCGCAGCGCTCGGCGAGCGGCCTGAACCGGTCGGACGCCGAGGTAAGGGCGCGCGTTCAGCGCCTCCGTCACCCCTTTGGACGCGAGCGCTCCACCCGGAACGCCTGGGGGGCAGCACCTCTCGCGCCGGGCGCCCGTCCCCCGCGCCCAGGTCGCCTGGCGCTCCGTCACACGACCAGGTGACGGGTGTCGATCTTCCGGTTCGTGTACGTGGACGAGTCGGGCGATCCGGGCGTCAGCTATCACTACTGGGTGGAGCTCCGCGACGCAGACGGCCACACGATCATGAACGGGCCGGTGGGGGCCGCGGCCATCGGTGCCGCCACGGTGACGTTCGCCGCCCCGGCGCAGCCCAACCCGGTGACCGGCAGGGCGTTGTTCGAGTACGCGCTGGGGGCCGACGTCGCCTCGGGGGGCCTGGTCGAGATGTCCCTGGTGATCCATGACCTGCAGGGTCGGGCGATCCGCACGCTGAGGCAGGCTCGTGAGGAGGTCGGGTTGCATCGCCTCGAGTGGAACGTGTGCGAAGATCGCGGCGCGCGCGTGGAGCCGGGGGTGTACTACCTGAGATTCCGCGCCGGCCACGTGAGCCAGAACCTCAAGGTCGCCGTGGTGCGCTAGTATGGAACGACCCTACGTCAAGGCACTTTTCTCTCCAGGCGGCCACTTCCTCCGGGAAGTGGCCGCAGTGTTGGGCCTGCCAGGCCGAGGGACGGAGAAGGTCGGGCGCTTCGACGACGAGTCACGCT
>JACRPT010000096.1:25595-58536 GCA_016223045.1 Candidatus Eiseniibacteriota bacterium | reverse complement strand
CGCGCCTGGAGGCGGTGTGCGCGCTCGACCGCACAGCCGAGAAGCTGATCACCGACGCCGTGGACCGCGCCGGGTTCTCGGCGCGCGGGGTGCACCGCGCGCTGCGCGTGGCCCGCACCATCGCCGACCTCGCCGGCGAGGAGCGCGTCAGCGTGCGGGCGCTGGCGGAGGCGTTGCAGTACCGGGCGTACGAAGCGCGCAGGTTCACGCCGGGGTGAAGCCCGGACGACCGGGCTGGCGCCGGGCCCGGCCGCAGCGCCGGCGCGTGAGACGCGAAGGGCCCGCGCCAGGGGAAGCGCGGGCCCGGGGGAGCGTCCAGGGCGGACGCCGCGGGGGGCTCGACTACTTGTAGAGCACCTTGAGCCGGCCCCAGCTGGTGGGAACGGCCGCGGTGGCGGTGTAGACGTTGAGCGTGAGCGCCCCGTCCACGTCGAGGCCGCCGCTCGCCGAGGTGCCCGAGCCGGTCACGTCGGTGATCTTGATCGCGTCGATGTAGGCCGGGATGCCGGTGATGCCCGTCACGTTGAGGAGGATGACGTTGATGAAGTTGCCCCCCGTCGCCGTGATGGTGCCGACGTTGTAGAACACACCCTCGCTCACGAGCTCGACGTCGAAGATGGTGGCCTCGGTGTTCTGGTTCCCGGTGCCGGTCGCCAGGTTCTTGCCGAGGTCGAAGACCGCGATGTCGTAGCCGCCGCTGTATCCACCGGCCGAAGCGGTCGCGACCGGCGTCAGGTCGAGGGTGATGTAGGGCGGGTTGGTGCTGCTGGTGCTGGTGCCCACCGACACGAACTTCTTGTCGTAGTAGGACGCGGTCGAGCTGAGCGAGAACACGTCGGGGACGTCCTTCGCGGCCGTCAGGACCTCGGTCGTGACCGTCGTGTTGTTGGCGGCCCCGGCCGAGGCGGCCGGCACGTCGCTCGGCCCCTGCCGCACGCCGCGCACCCCGGTGGCCTTGCGGCCGGTCAGGCCTGCGCCGCCGGTCGCGTACGAGTAGAAGGCGCTCGACTGGAAGGCGCTCATGGTGGAGAAGCTCTCGATCGTGACGCCCGCGGCGCGGGACTCGAGCGGGATGCCCGCGAGCAGCAGAGCCGCCGGGATGAGGTAGCGAAGGTTGTGCATGCGGGGCTCCTTGGGTGTGGGGTCAGTCCGGCCTCGGGCGCGGGGGTGACGCCGTGAAGCCAGGATGCGGTAAGCCTGCCTGGGCGGTCGCAGGATTCGTGCCCCCGAGACGGCCGGGCCCGCAGGAAACCGCCACCGCGCTCGCCGCCAGCGAGTTGGCGCAGCATGACCGCCCGGCGCGGTGGGCCGCCCGGGCCGCGCCGCATGGGACCGGCGGAAGACCCGTCAAGGATGCCGACGCCGTGGGGTCAGATGTCCAGCACCAGCCGGCAGCGGCAGGGGCGGCCTGCCAGGTCGAGGGTCAGGCCGTGGTGGGAAACCGCCTTGACCTCGCGCAGGAAGGTCTGGCCTGCGGGGTCGCGGCGGGGTCCCGTGAGCGTGGCCTCGAGCCCGACGGAGCTCAGCCGGTGGACCGCGGCGCGCGTCCACACCGCACGGCGCAGCTCGGCCTCGAGCAGCGCGGTGTTGAGCCAGTGGACCAGCAGGTCGGCGGGGTCCTCGCCGGCCAGCGAGACCCGCACGGTCTCGTCGGCCTCCCCGCCCTGCGTCTCCACGACCTGCGCGAGCAGGGCCTCGGCGGCGAGCCCGTAGAGGCGCTCGGGGGTGGCCGCCCACACCTCGAGCCCGAGGTCGCCGGTGTGATCGAAGGTGCGGAAGCCCTCGTCCATGGCGCGATGACACCACCCCCCGGCGCGCGGCGCAACCGCGGAGTGCGGGCCCGCGCGGATCCGGCGCCTGCGGGAACGCGGGCGCGCGGTCGGCGGAAGGCCGGAGTCGGTCGTGCCCGGCCGGCGCTCGTGGGCCTCGTGGCGCGTCTAGAGCAGCTGGCGCGAGCGCAGGCTCACCACGCCCCGCGCCGCCACGATCACGTGGTCCAGGACGCCGATGCCCACCAGCTCCCCGACCTGGACCAGGCGCTTCGTGATGCTCAGGTCCTCCTCGCTCGGCTCCGGGTCCCCGCTCGGGTGGTTGTGGACCAGCACCACGCTCGCCGCCGAATGCAGGATGGCCGGCTGGAACACCTCACGCGGGTGCACGATCGAGGCGTTGAGGCTGCCGATCGAGACCGTCTCGCGCGCCTGCATCTCGTGGCGGGCGTTCAGGAGCAGGACGACGAAGTGCTCCTTGCGCGCGCGCGGCAGGTCACGCACGTGCGCGAGCACGTCCTCGGGCCCGCGGATGGCGTCTCCACCGGGCGTGCGTTCCGCGGCGCGGCGCCCCAGCTCGAAGGCGGCGGCGAGCGCGGCCGCGCGTGCCGGGCCCACGCCCGGCACCAGCAGCCAGCGCGCGCTCGACCAGCCCGCGAGCTCGGCCGGGCTGCGGCGCGCGAGCGCGCGCCCGATGCGCAGCGCGCTGCGCCCGGCGCTGCCGGAGCCCAGCACCAGCGCCAGCAGCTCGGCGTCCGCGAGCGCGGCGGGGCCGCGCGCGCGGAGCTTCTCGCGCGGGCGAAGCGCACGGGCGACGGGCAGCAGGGTCACGGCGGGCACGGGATCCGGTCGCGGGCTCATGGCGCTCGACGCGGGGGCGGGACCGATGGCACAAGGGGCTTCTCGCAGGCTGGCGGGTCGTGGATAATGCGTGGCCCCGACCCGCCGGGCCGCTCCTCAGCCCTGCGACCCGGACACCCAACACGATCGAGAGGGATTGCATGAGCCGTACCCGACGTCATCTCGCCCTGGCCGCCCTGCTCGCCACCGTCATCTCCGCCCCGCCGACGCACGCCCAGCCGCTCGCCACCCAGATCAACGGCATCGGCATGCTGGACTTCACGAGCGGTCGCTCCGAGGTGAGGATCGGGGCCTGGACCAGGTACCACGTCAGCGCGAAGAGCGAGCTGGGTGTCATCGACGACTACACCGTGACCATGCTGATCGCGGGCGAGGAGAACTGGTGGGGCGAGGACGGCTTCTGGGTGGAGACCTGGACCGAGATGCCCGACCAGCCGCCGCGGGCGACCGCCACGCTGATGTCCTACGCCATCTTCGACGACAGCCTGGCGGTGCCGCACCTGCAGCTCTACATGCGCAAGACCATCAGTGGCCTGCGCGAGAACGGCACCCCCGACGAGCAGATCTACAAGCGCACGGCCCCCAGCCTCAAGTCGCGCGAGCCGGTGGGCGGCAACATCCGCTGGAACGTGGACACGCTGGGCACGGACACGGTGAATACGGTGAAGGGCGCCTTCCCGTGCCGGAAGGTGAGGATCGAGCAGGGCACCGGTGCCACCGCGCAGAGCCGTGACAGCTCGCTCTACACCGAGGTCCGCGAGGTCCGCACCACCTGGCTCACGCCGCAGGTGCCGCTCACCCACATCGCGCGCGAGGAGATCGACTACGGCGCGTGGCGCAAGACCTGGCTGATCGGCCGCTCGGGCGAATCGGGCCCGCTGCGCGTGATGGACCACTCGCTGGGAACCGCCGAGCTGGTGGACTTCGGGGGCGGGCTCGTCCCGCGCATGGTGCCCGAGCGTGTCCGTCGCACCATCGCCGAACAACTCGCCGCCGGGAAGAGCAAACCCGCTGCGCCCGCGCCGAAGCCGGCGCCGGCGAAGCCGCGGGCGACGGCGCGCAAGCCGGGCTGATGCGCGCCGTGCCCGTCAGCGGCGCACGGCCGGGACCAGGACCACGGCGATCGAGTCGGCGTAGGCCGCGCGCCAGCGCCCGGTGAGGGGCGCGGCGCTCACGAGCGGGGCTTGGGGCCCGAGCAGGATCCAGTCGGGGTGGCGGCGTTCCAGCGCCTCGGCCCAGCCGGGCGACAGGTCCGCGAGCTTCAGGTAGTCGCCGAGCACGTCGCCGGCGAAGAAGCCGGCGCGGCCGTCGATGAACACCTTCCAGCGGCCACCGTAGACCCACGAGAGGTAGCCGCCCCAGCGGTAGCTGTTCAGCACACGCGGCCCGGGGTCCAGGCGCGCGACCGCCGCCATCGCGCGGTACGGATAGAGCTCCGCCGGGAAGCCGCCCGCGGCGTCCGGGAAGAGCGGCGCGAGCCGGGGCGCCAGCGCGAGGGACGCGACGATGCCGAGCGCCGGCCACAGCCCCGGCTTCCACACCCGCTCGAACGGCGCGAGGGTCTCCTGCATCGCGCGCCACATCCGGCCGGCCAGCCACCCGCCGCGCTCGCGCGCGCAGGCTGCGAGGTCGCGTGCCAGGAACGGCGACCACAGGATCGCGGCCACCGGCCCCAACCGCGCTGCCAGCAGTGCGGCAGCCATGCAACCCACGCCGAGCACGGCCTCGCCGGCCGCCAGGCGCGGCCCCCGGCGCCGCACCATCACCGCCAGCAGCAGGGTGGCGAACACGAACCAGAAGCGCGGCTCGCCGAAGCGCGGGCTCTGCCACTCGTCGATGCCGGCGAAGAAGCGCAGGTTCTCGCCGGCCGGCACGATGTCGCCGAGCCAGCCGTAGCCCCAGGGCGTGGCGCCGAGCGCGAGCGCCGCCAGCAGCGCGGCCAGCAGGAGCCGCCGGTCGCGCCGCAGCGCGAGGAAGGCGAAGGCGGCGAGCGCCGGGGCGAGGAAGGCGGTCGGGTGGAGGTTCGCCCACAGCGCCGTGACGAGCGGCAGCAGCACGACCGCGCGCCGCTCGCGCCCCGGCGCCCGCACCAGCTCCCAGGCCGCGAGCAGGAGCGGGAACGAGAACACCAGCGGCCGCGCCAGCAGCGAGAGCAGCACGACCAGCGCGGCGAGCAGGGTGGCGGCGGCGGCCGCCGGGGGGTGGTCGGTCCCGCGCCTCAGGATGCGGTAGAGCCACGCGAAAGTGGCGGCGAAGACCAGGCTCACGAGCAGCGTGACGCCGAAGTAGCCGGCGTGGCGGTACGCCAGCGCGAGGATCGCGTCGCCCAGCCACTGCACGTCGCGCCACGGCAGCCCCGCGCGCGTGAACGAGAGCGCGTCGGGGATGGCGCGCGGGCCGTGCGCGAGCACGTCCACGCCCGCCCACAGGTGCCAGCCCGAGTCGCCGTCGGTGAAGATGCGGCGGCCGAGCTGGGTAAGGGCGAACGCGCAGAAGAGCAGGTCGGTGAGACCCGGGATGAGGC
This sequence comes from Candidatus Eiseniibacteriota bacterium, assembly GCA_016223045.1. GTDB lineage: Bacteria > Eisenbacteria > RBG-16-71-46 > RBG-16-71-46 > RBG-16-71-46 > JACRPT01. The sequence goes on along the minus strand of JACRPT010000096.1, from coordinate 53,382 downwards.
GCCGCTGCAACGGGGTGAGCCGGTCGCTCGTCACGGCCATCGGGTTCCCTCCCGCGTGTCCTCGGCCGGATCCGTGCGGGCGGCCGGCGCTACTCGAACAGGCCCCGGGCGAACGCCCCGGGGTCGAACGGCTCCCAGTCGTCGAGACCCTCGCCGAGTCCCACCAGGCTGATGGGGAGCCCGAGCTGGTCGGCGATGGCCAGCACCGCGCCGCCGCGCGCGGTCCCGTCGAGCTTGGTGATCGCGAGACTGGTTATCGGCACGGCGCGCTGGAACTCGCGCGCCTGCTGGAGCCCGTTCTGCCCCAGCGTGGCGTCCAGCACCAGCAGCACGTGGTGCGGCGCGCCCGGCACGACGCGCGCGCACACCCGGCCCACCTTCTCGAGCTCGGCCATCAGGTTGTGCCGGGTGTGGAGCCGGCCCGCGGTGTCCACCAGCACGACGTCGAGGCCGCGGGCGCGCGCCGCCGTGAGGCCATCGTGCACCACCGCGGCCGGGTCGGAGCCGTCGCGCGCGCGCAGGATCTCGACGCCCGCGCGCTGCGCCCACACCTCGAGCTGCTCGGAGGCCGCGGCGCGGAAGGTGTCGGCCGCGACCAGCAGCGCGGGGTGCCCCGCGCGCGCGAAGCGCGCCGCTAGCTTGCCCGCCAGCGTGGTCTTGCCCACGCCGTTCACGCCCACCAGCAGCGCCACCCACGGCTTCTCCGGCATCCGCCCGCCGGGACCGGCCGCCGGCTCGAAGCGCGCGGCGGTGAGCAGTCCCGCCGCGGCCTGCTCCAGCGCCCCGCGCAGGTCGAGCGCGGGCGCGTCGCGCAGGCGCGCGCGGGCGCGCTCCAGCAGCCGCTCGGTCGTGGCCGGACCGACGTCGGCGGAGAGCACCGCCTCCTCGAGGCACGCCAGCGTCGCGGCGTCCACCGCGCCGTGGCGCTCGAGCAGGCCGCCGAGCTGCCCGGTGAGCCGCTCGCGCGTGCGCTGCAGACCGTCGCGGAAGCGAGTCCAGAGTCCCATCGCACCCCCGCACGCGAACTCCCGCCGCGCGTCGCGTGGCGGGAGCCGCGTTCCGATCATCGAGGACTACCGCGCCGCCGCTCCCGCCAGCTCGTGCCCGTTGCGGCCGGGAGTCGCGTCCTGCCCGTCGAAGCGCACCGACACCAGCTTCGACACGCCCAGCTCCTGCATGGTGACGCCGTAGAGGACGCGCGCCGCCTCCATGGTCCGCTTGTTGTGCGTGATGACCACGAACTGGGTCTTCGCGCTGAAGCGCTCGAGCATGCGCAGGAAGCGCTCCACGTTGGCGTCGTCGAGCGGCGCGTCCACCTCGTCGAGCAGGCAGAACGGCGACGGCTTCACCAGGTAGATCGCGAACAGCAGCGCGATCGCGGTGAGCGCGCGCTCGCCGCCCGACATCAGGCTGATGCTCTGCAGGTGCTTCCCGCGCGGCTTCGCGGCGATCTCGATCTCGCACTCGAGCGGGTCCTCGCCCAGCATGCGCAGCTCGGAGTCACCGCCGTCGAACAGCGTCCTGAAGATGTCGCGGAAGTGGACCTGCACCTTCTCGAAGGTCTCGCGGAACAGCAGGCTCGCGGTGACGTTGATCTTCTCGATGGCCTCGAGCAGCTGCGCCTTCGCGCTGACCAGGTCCTCACGCTGCCTGGTGAGGAACTGCCAGCGCTCCCGCTTCTTCGTGTACTCGTCCACCGCCAGCAGGTTCACCGGCCCCAGCGAGCGATAGCGCCCGCGCAGCTCCTCGAGCCGCTTCCGCGCCTCGTCGGGGTCCCAGCCGTCGGGCGGCGGCGCGGGGCTCCAGCCCTCGACCTCCATCGCGTACTCGGTGCGCAGCCGTTCGAACGTGCGCTCGAGCTCCGCGTGGGTCTGCACGCGGTCGAGCTCGAGCTGGTGCATCAGCTCTCCCAGCTCGGTCTGCTGGAAACGCAGCTGGCGCGCCTCGTCCTCGCCCGCCTGGACCTCCTCCTTGAGCGCGTGGAAGCGCGTCTGGAGATCCACCACGCGTTCGCGCTGGCTCGACTCGGACTCGAGCAGCCCGGTGAGCCCGGCGGAGAACCCCGCGACCTCGGCCTCGATCCCGGCCACCTGGGCGCGGGCGTGGCGCTCCTCCTCGCCGCGCGCCTCGAGCCCGCCCTGGAGCTCGCGTCGCGTCTCCTCGGCGCGCGCCACCTCGGTCGCGCGCTCGCCCTCCTCGCGCGCCAGCTGGAGCAGCCGCTCGCGCGCCGCGTGCGCTCGCGACGAGGCCTCGTCGCGCCGCGATTCGAGCTGGCGCACCGCGCCGTCCAGGTCGGCGACCTGGAGCCGCGCGTGCTCGAGCTGCTGCTGGTACTCGGCGAGTTCGGTCTGGGCCCGGTCCAGCGCCCGCGCCAGGGTCTCGAGTTCGGCCTCGAAGGTGGCGGTCTCGCGCCCGCGGTCCGCCGCCTCGGCGCCGGCCCAGCCGCGCTCGCGCTCGCCCGAGTCGAGCTCGCGCGCCAGCGACTCGAGCTTCTCACGGCGCGCGTCCAGCTCGGCCGCCGCCACGGCACGCCCCGCCAGCGCGTCGCGGCGCCGCGCATCCAAGCCCTCGCGCTCGCGCTCCAGCGCCTCGACCGCGAGCGCGCGCTCGGCGTTCCGGCCCGCCAGCTCGCGGATCTCGGCCTCGCGGTGGAGCAGGCCGCTCAGGTTCCTCGCCGAGCCCGCGCGCACGCGGCCGCGCTCCCACACCTCGCCGTCCACGCTGACGAAGCGCAGCCCGGCCTCCGACTGGGCGGCCAGCCGCGCCGCCGCGGGGCGGTTCTCGACCACCACCACCGCGCCGAGCAGGCGCTCCACCAGCGCCCGGTAGCGTTCCTCGCAGCGCACCAGGTCGGAGGCGCGGCCGACCACGCCGGGACCGGCCGGGACGTCGTGCAGCGGACCCGCGGCGAGGCTCGCCAGGTCCACCAGCGTGGCGCGCCCGCTCTCCAGCGCGCGCAGCCGCTCGAGCCCGGCCTCCAACGCTCCGCGGTCCTCGGCCAGCACGAAGGCCGCCGCCTCGCCCAGCGAGGCCTCGAGCGCATCCAGGTACCTGGCTGGCACCTCGACCACGTCCGAGACCATGCCGACCAGCCCCGGCGCGCGGGCTTCGCCGCCGAGCAGGGCCTTCACGCCTTCCGAGACCCCCTCGAAGTTGCGCTTGAGTTCCAGCAGCGTGTTGAGCCGCGACTCGGCGGCCGCCGACTGCTGCTTGAGCCCCCCCAGCAGCGTCGCGGTCTCCGCCAGCTCGTGGTCGAGCGCCGCGATGCCCTGGTCGGCTTCCGCGAGCGCGGCGCGCGAGCGCGCGAGGTCGCCTTCGAGCACCGCGCGGCGCTCCGCTCCCGCCGCGGCGGCGCGCTCCAGCTCCGCCAGCCGGGCCTCCAGCTCGGCCTGGCGCGCCCGCGCGGCGTCGCGCCGTTCGGCGAGCGCGGCCTGCCGCGAGAGGATGCGCTCGCAGGCCGAGCGCTTCTCGGCCTCGGCCGAGAACAAGTCGAGCGAGAGCTGCTGGCGGTCGGTCGCGACCTCGCGCCGCCGGCGCAGCTCGGATTCGACCGCGGCCAGCGCCTGCTCGGCGGCCTCGGCCTCGGCCTGCGCGCTCCCGCGCGCGCCGCACAGCTCCGCGCGCTTCGCCTGCGCCTCGCGCTCGCGCTCCGCCACCTCGGCGAGCCGCGCGCGCTTCGCCGCGGCCTCGGCCGCCGCCTCGTCGGCACGGCGCGCGAGCCCGGCCGCGCGCTCGCGCAGCAGCACCACCTGGTGCTCGGCCTGCGTGCGGGCCTCCTCGCGATCGTGCAGGCCGCCCTGCGCGGTCGCCAGCTCGCGCTCCAGCTCGAGCAGCGCGAGCTTGCGGTCGGCGAGCGCCGCTTCCAGCTTGTCGAGCCCGGCGGTGACGCCCTCGCGCCGCACCGCCTCCTCCTGCCACTGCTCCTTCGCCTCGCCCTCGCGGACCTTCAGCGATTCGACGTGGCCGGCGGTCAGCTGCAGGTCGAGGTCGCGGATCTCGTCGCGCAGGCGCTGGTACTTGCGGGCCCTGCCGACCTGCCGCGCCAGCGAGCGCAACTCGCGCTCGATCTCAAACACGATGTCGTTGAGGCGCGTGAGGTCACCCTCGGTGGCGTCGAGCTTGTTGAGCGCCTCCTTCTTGCGCGCCTTGTACTTGGTGATGCCCGAGGCCTCCTCGAACAGGAAGCGGCGGTGCCCCGAGTTGTCCGAGAGCACGTTGTCCACCATCGCGCGCTCGATCACCGAATAGGCGTGGCTGCCCATCCCGGTGTCGAAGAACAGGTCGCGGATGTCCTTGAGGCGGCACGGCGTATTGTTGAGGAAGTACTCGCTCATCCCGGAGCGGAAGACCCGCCGCGAGACGGTGACCTCGGAGTACTCGGTCGGAAGGATGCCGCGGTCGTTCTTGAAGGTGAGGTGGACCTCGGCCATCCCCAGCGGCTTCCTCGAGGGGCAGCCGTTGAAGATGATGTCCTCCATCGAGTCGCCGCGGAGCTGCTTGGCGCTCTGCTCGCCCATCACCCAGCGGATGGCGTCGGAGACGTTGGTCTTGCCGCAGCCGTTGGGCCCGATGACGCCGGTGATGCCGTCCCCGAACTGGAGCTCGGTCTTGTCCACGAACGACTTGAATCCCTGGAGTTCGAGCCTGTAGAGGAACATCCCTATTCCCCCTCCGCGGGTGCCGTCCCGCCTTGGTTCAGGGCGTTGCCGAGTGCCTCCGCGACCTCTTCCGCCTCCGTATCCGTCAGGGTGCGAGCGTCCAGCCTCAACCTGCCTCCCCGGATGTAGCCGATGACCGGCGGCGTGGCGCCGCGGGCCCGGGCTTCCAGTTCGTCCACCGTGAGCCCCGGGACCTCGACGGCCACCACCCACCCGGGAAGCCGCTGCAACGGGAGCGACCCTCCCCCCACTTCTCCTTCGCCCCGCTCGATCGTCCAGCGCGCCCGCGGGGCCCGACCGCCGAGCGCCTCGCCGAGGCGGCGGGCGCGCCGCTCCAGAGCCGCGGGATCGGCGCGCAGCATCGCCAGGGCCGGCACCTCGCCGGGCGCCCGTGCGGAATCACCGTAGGCCGGAAGCGTGGCTTCCAGCGCCGCCAGCGTGAGCTTGTCCACCCGCAGGGCGCGCGCCAGCGGGTCACGCCGCACCCGCTCCACCAGCCGCTTCCGGCCCAGGATCAGGCCAGCCTGCGTGGCACCGAGCAGCTTGTCGCCGGAGAAGGTAACGAGGTCGCAACCGGCGGTCAAACTTTCTCTCACGGTCGGCTCGCGCTCGAAGCCGAAGGCCGAGAGGTCCACCAGCGCCCCGCTGCCCAGGTCCTCGAGCAGCAGGACGCGGCGGCGGTGCGCGAGCGCGGCGAGGTCCGGCGCGGCGGGCCGGGCGGTAAAGCCGGCGATGCGGAAGTTGCTGGGGTGAACGCGCAGGATGGCGGCGGCGTCCGGGTGGCGCTCGAGCGCGCGCTGGTAGTCGGCGAGATGGGTGCGGTTGGTGGTCCCCACCTCGACCAGGCGGGCCCCGCTCTTCTCCATGATCTCCGGGATGCGGAACGAGCCGCCGATCTCGACCAGCTCGCCGCGCGAGACCACCACCGGGCGGCCCGCGGCCAGCGCGGAGAGCGCCAGGAGGAGCGCGGCCGCGCCGTTGTTCACGACCGCCGCGGCCTCCGCCCCGGTGAGCCGGGTGAGCCAGCGCTCCACCCCGACACCGCGCTCGCCGCGGCGGCCGGTCGCGAGGTCGAACTCGAGCGTGGAGTAGCCGCGGGCCACCTCGTCCACCGCCCGCCGCGCGGCCTCGGAGAGCGGGGCACGGCCCAGGTTGGTGTGGAGGACGACGCCGGTGGCGTTGAGCACCCGGCGGAGCCGGGGGAGCGCTTCGGCCTCGGCGCGGATCGCGGCGCGGTGCGCCAGCGCGTCGGGGCCGGCAGGGACCGCAGCGGGCTGCTTCAGGCGTGCGCGCTCGCGGGCCAGCTCCACCCGCACCGCCTCGACCACGAGCAGGCGCGACAGGCGCGCCAGTGGCCCGGCCAGAGCGGGATGGCCGAGCAGGACCTCGACCGCGGGGACGGCGCGCAGCTGCTTCGAGCGCGGTGTCATCCCGGCAGTCTAGCGTGCCGGGGTCGGAGAACCAACCGCGCGCCGGGTTTCCGGGGAGAGCCTAGCGGCCCTTCTCCCGCCGGTTCGCCGACCGCCGCGACCACCACAGGATGCCGAGCACGACGACCACCGCCACGAGGATCCACGACATCGGGGTCATGTCTTCGATCACCTCGCTTTCGGGTCCTACTCTAGCCGGACGCTGCGAGCGCCTGGAGCAGTTGTACCACGGCGGGCCCGAGCAGCACCAGCATCAACGCCGGGAAGATGAGCAGCACGAGCGGGAACGCCAGCTTCACCGAGGCCTTGCGCGCCAGCTGCTCGCCGCGCTGGCGGCGGCGCGTGCGCATCGAGTCGGCGTGCGTGCGCAGCGCCTGGGCCACGCTGGTCCCGAGCCGGTCGGTCTGGATGAGCATGGCGACCAGCGAGTAGATCTCGTCCACGCCGGTGCGCTCGGCGAGGTTGCGCAGGGCGTCGGTGCGCGACATGCCGGTCTGCATCTCCTGGTTCACGAGCGCCAGCTCCGCGGCGAGCTCGGGGCTGGCGAGCCTCATCTCGACCGCGACTCGCTGGAGCGCGGCGGCCACGCCGAGCCCGGCCTCCACGCAGATCACCATGAGGTCGAGCGCGTCCGGCAGCGCGGTGAGCACCGCTTCGTGGCGCCGGTTCTGACGCATGCCGATGAAGATGGTGGGCAGGTAGAAGCCCAGCACGGCGAGCACCAGCGCGAAGCCGAGCACGTTGCCGAGCGGGCGCGCGGTCAGGTAGCCGATCGCGATCCAGGCCAGCGGCAGCGCCGCGGCCAGCACCACCTTGGAGCCCAGGAACAGGCCGATCGCCTCGGGCCGGCGGAAGCCCGCCCGCACCAGCCCGGTGCGCAGCGCGTTGCGGCCGTCCTGCGACGGCAGGAACCCGCCGAGCTGGGCGATGAGCTTCAGCGGGAGCGGCGGCCGGTCGCCGTACGACGTGCCGCCGGTGCGCAGGGCGCGCAGCTCGCGCAGGCGCACGGTCACCGGGTTACGGGCCGTGGTCGCGTCCACGTACATGGCCCAGGCGCCGAGCGCGACCGCAGCGAAGATCAGGACCGACGTGACGACGAGGATCATGGTCACACCCTGATGTTGACGATGCGGCGGATGACCAGCATGCCGATCAGCTGCATCCCGCCGGCGACCATGAGCGCGAGCCGCCCGCCCGGGGTCTCGATCATCGGCCGGAAGTAGTCCGGGTTGACGGCCCAGGTGTAGAGCCCCATCCCCAGCGGCAGCAGCATGAGGATGGCGCCGGTCAGCCGGCCGTGCGCGGTGAAGGTCTGGATGTCGCCGAGCACGCGGAAGCGGTCGCGGATCAGGCGTGCGGTGCTCTCCAGGATCTCGGCCAGGTTGCCGCCGGTGTCGCGCTGGAGCACCACGGCGGTCACGAAGAACCGGAGGTCGAGCGAATCCACCCGCTTCGTCAGGTTCACCAGCGCCTCGCGGAAGTCCAGTCCCAGCGACTGCTCCTCGACCGTGATGGCGAACTCGCCGCGCACCGGCTCCGGCGACTCCTCGGAGACGATCTGCATCGCGGCCGAGAACGAGAGCCCCGCGCGCAGGCCGCTCACCAGCAGGTCGAGCGCGTCGGGAAACTCCTTCGCGAACGCCCGCATGCGCCGCGACTTGCGGTAGAGCGCGTAGAGGTAGGGCACCGGCCCCAGCAGCGCCAGGAACAGCAGCCCGGGGGCCACGCGGTGGAGGGTCGCCACGCCGCCGATGTAGCCGGCCAGCGCGAAGACGGCGGTCAGCAGCACCAGCGCGCCCGCGCGGATGCGCATGCCGCCCTGGTAGAGCAGCAGCTCCAGGTGCTCGCCCACGTTGACCGCGCGCAGCAGCCGGTCGAGCCACGGCACGGCGCTGTAGCGGACGTCGCGCTCGACCTCGACCCGCGGCAGCCCGGGCACCGCGCCCGGACCGCGCATCCGCCGCTCGAGCAGCCGGCCCCCTGCGCCACCGCGGTAGACGATGACGCCGGCGGCGGCCAGCGCCACCGTCAGAAAGACGAGGATGCTGAAGGTCAGGATCATCGCGTCCCCATGAAGCGCCGGCCGCGCTCGAAGATCTCGCCGGGGACCTCGATCCCCGCCAGCCGGATGCGGTCCAGGCAGCGCGGCACGATGCCGCTCGCCTCGAAGTGGCCCTTGACCCGGCCCTCGGCGTCGATGCCCGAAGGCACGAACCGGAAGATCTCCTGCATGGTCACGACCGGGCCCTCCATGCCGAGCAGCTCCTGGACCGAGAGCACCTTGCGCGAGCCGTCGGAGATGCGCGAGACGTGCACCATGATCTCGAGCGCCGAGGCGATCTGCTCGCGGATGGCGCGGTCGGGCAGGCTGTGACCCGCCATGAGCACGAGGTTCTCGAGCCGGTGGAGCGCGTCGCGCGGGCCGTTCGCGTGGAGCGTGGTGAGCGAGCCGTCGTGGCCGGTGTTCATGGCCTGCAGCATGTCCAGCACCTCGTCGCCGCGCACCTCCCCGACGATGATGCGGTCGGGGCGCATGCGCAGCGAGTTCCGCACCAGGTCGCGCTGCGTGATCTGGCCCTTCCCTTCGATGTTCGGCGGCCGGGTCTCCAGGCGCACCACGTGCGGCTGCTGCAGCTGGAGCTCCGCCGAGTCCTCGACGGTCACGATGCGCTCGTCGTCCGGGATGTAGCGCGAGAGGATGTTGAGCAGCGTGGTCTTGCCGGAGCCGGTGCCGCCGGTGATGAGCATGTTGAGCCGCGCGTGGACCGCGGCGGTCAGGAACTGCGCGATCTCCGCCGTGAACGAGCCGAGCCCGAGCAGGTCATCGATGGAGAGCGCGCGGCGGCGGAAGCGACGGATCGAGAGGATCGGCCCGTCGATCGCGGCCGGCGGGATGATGGCGTTCACGCGCGAGCCGTCCGGGAGGCGCGCGTCCACCAGCGGCGTGGACTCGTCGATGCGGCGCCCCACGCGCGAGATGATGCGGTCGATGATGAGCCTGAGGTGCGCGTCGTCGCGGAACGCGATGGGCGTGAGCTCGAGCTTGCCCAGCCGCTCGACGTAGACCTGCCGGTGCGTGTTCACCAGGATGTCGCTGATCTCCTCGTCGAGCAGCAGCGGCGTGATCGGTCCGAGGTCGAAGGTGTCGTGGAGCAGCTCGGTGATGAGCCGCTCCTCGTCCACCCGCGTGAGCCGGATCTCGGACTCGACCAGGAGCCGGCGCGCGACGCGCTCGACCTGGGAGCGGCGCTCGGCGTCGTCCAGGTTCTCGAGCTGCGCGAGGTCGAGCTTGGCGATGAGCTCGCGGTGGAGCTGCTTCTTGATGACCTGGTAGCGGTCCGGGGCGCTCTCGGCCGGCCGGATGCCGAGGAACGTGCCGCTGCTGGCGCCGTCGCCCGCCTGGTCGCGTCCGAGTCGCTGGCGGAGATTCATGATGACTTACCCCCTTCCGAACAGCCGCATGCGCCCGGGTCGCTTCGCGGGCGCCGCCGCCTCGGCAGCGGCCCCGTTCGAGGACTCGACCGGCACCAGCTGGCGGGCGAGCGCGGCCAGGTCGCGGCCGGCGCGGCCTTCGGGAATCGAGCCGCCGCACAGCGGGCGGCCCATGTTGATGGCCTGGCTGACGGCGGCGTAGTCGTTGGAGACCGTGGCGAACACCGGCACGCCCAGCGTCTCCTCGAGCTGGACTGCCGTGATCGCGCTCGAGTCGCTGCGCCGGTTCATGAGCAGGCGCACGCGGTCCGGGAGCGCGAGGTAGTTGAGCTTCTGGAACAGGTCGAGCGAGCGCCGCGCCGCGCGCACCGAGGGCACGCTCGGCTCCGCCACCAGCAGCACGCTGCTCGAGCGGTCGAAGACCTCGAGCGAGATCTCGTTGAACACGTGCGGCGCGTCGATGACGACGATCTCGAAGGTCGAGCCCAGGATCTCGAGCACGGTGCCCACCTGGGGGCCGGTGAGGCCGTCCACGCGGTCGAGCTGCTCGGGCTGGGCGAGGACGAAGAGCCCGCTCTCGTGCTTGGTGAGCGCGTCCTGGACGCTGGCCGAGTCGATGTGCGGTGCGGCGATGACGTCGCCCAGCGAGCGCCGGGGGCTCAGGCCGAGCAGGAACGCCACGTCGCCGGACTGGTAGTCGAAGTCCACCAGCGCCACCTCGCGGCCGGCGCCCCGCAGGCTCAACGCCAGGTTCGTCGCGATGGTGCTGACGCCCTGTCCGCCCTTGTTCGAGAACACGGTGAACACGTGGCGCCGGGCGCCGCCGCCCTGCTTGCGCGCGGTGAGCGCGGAGACGCGCTCCACCGCCGTGCTCAGGGCGCCGCGGTCGAGCGGGCGGCGCAGGACCTCGGTCGCGCCCGCGCGCATCGCGCGCAGCAGGGTGTCCGGGTCGAACACATCGGTGCACAGGAAGATCGCCACGTCCGGGTGGTCGAGCTTGTACTGCCCGGCCGCCGCCAGCGTGTCGTCCACCGGCGCCGCCAGCTCGAGCACCAGGATCGCGGGGCGCACCTGGTGGGCCAGCGCGATGCCGGCGCGCAGGTCGGAGCGCTCGCCCGCGACCTGGACGTTCGGCAGCGCCTCGAAGGCGGCCTTGAGGCCGGCGCGCTCGCGCTCGCTGCGGTGGACCAGGACGACTGACAATCCGTTGCTCATGGGGCTCCCTGTCGTGCTACTTGATCAGGCGCAGCGCGAAGACCGACCCGCCGCCGGGTCCGCCGCCGCCGCCGGGCGCGGTGGCGTTGATGAACTCGGCCGTTATGAAGTTCTGGTTCCCGTTGCCGGGGATGCGCTTGACGAAGAAGGCGCCGAAGCGCTGCACCGTGTAGCAGCCGTCTTCGATCTCGGACGTGATCGGCACGTAGAGGACGCGGGCCCCGTTCCCGGTGTACTGCTCGTAGCAGATGTCCGGGCGCTGGTCGGTGTCGCGCGCGAAGCGCGCCTCGATGGCCTGCTTGACCGGCCCGCTGTTGTTGCCGCTCTTCGCCGGCAGGCAGGCCAGCTCCTGGACGCAGCACCCGTAGCCGTTCTCCAGCAGGCAGCGCAGCGTATTGGCGCCGGTCGGACTCATCCCCGCGCACGGCCCGTCGGGGCAGAGCGGAAACTCCACGGCGCCGTACTTGCCCTGGAACCCCGAGCCCCCGCCCTCCTTGATCCTGTAGGTGTAGGCGCATCCGGCGACGAAGTCGTCGTCCTCATCCTCCGGCTCCACCGCGAGCGGCACCAGGTTCCGGCAGACCGAACCCGCGCTGTCCACCCGGGCGGTCGCTTCGGCGCGCGCCTGCATCGAGGTCCAGCCCACCACCTGCGCGAAGTGGCTGATGATGGGCGCGCCGGCCTCGCGCCGCACGATGACCCGCACGGTGTGCGCGACGTTGTCCACGAACACGTCGTTGGCGGTGTCCAGCTGGACCGGCGTCGTCACCATCTCGTACGCCTTGTTCTGCCCCGCGGTGTAGAACGCGCGCTGCTTCGCCAGCCCGGGCTGGATCGTGTAGGTGGCCGGGTCGAGCGCCGAGGCCCCCGCCAGCGCCGCCGCATCCGCGGCGTTCTGGAGCTGGGAACGCGTCGCCATCAGCTTGGCGACATCAACGCCGAGCGCGACGCAGCCGAGCAGGGTCAGGATGAGGAACGCCATCCACAGGATGACGACTCCCCGCTGGTCGCGATGTCGAGGCAAGCGGGGCTTCATGGGATCCTCTTACTTCCCTGCGGGCTTGTCTGTTGGCAGGGCCGGCATCGTGGAAGCAGCCTCGACCAGCTCGGGCGTGACCACCACCAGCAGGTCCTTGCTCGAGGTCTCGTCGTGGACGTTGGTGAAGAGCCAGCCGAGCAGCGGGATGTGACCGAGGATCGGCACCTTGCGCACGACCTTGCTCTTGCCGGTCTGCTTGAGCCCGCCGATGACCAGGTACTCACCGGCGTTCATGGTGACGGTGGTCAGGGCGCGGCGCACCGCCAGGGTCGGCACGACGAAGCCCGCCACGATCACCGAGCGGGTGTTGTCGATCTCGCTCACTTCGGGCTGGACCTTGATGCGCATCGAGCCGTCGTCCAGCACCGTGGGCGTGAACTCCAGGCGCACCCCGAACTCCTTGAACTGGATCGCGGTCTGCGCGTTCGTGCCGGTGCCCGAGAGCACCGGGAGCGGGAACTCGCCGCCCGAGAGGAAGGTCGCCTTCTCGCCGCTGCGCGCGACCAGCGAGGGGTTGGCGAGGGTGCGGATGTCGCCCTTCTCCTCGAGCGCCTGCCAGGCCGCGGTGAGCTTGACGTTCGCCACCTTGGCGTACTTGAGGATGCCGTCCGTGTTCGGCAGCGGCTCGAGCCCGCGGGGCTCCCTGGGATCCACGGGCACGACCGGGTGCGAGGCCTTGGCGCTGAACAGCCCGCCCTCGAGGTGGCCGTTGAGGTTCCTGCTCTCGCCCTCGCCGAAGAAGTCGAGGCCCAGCTGCTTCTTGGCATTGTCGTTCAGCTCGGCCACCGAGACGTGGAGCAGGACCTGCTTCTCGGAGTTGGGAACGTACACCTCGATCTCGTAGATCCGGTAGCGTCCGCCCTCGTTGTAGACCACCAGGCTCGTGGTGCCCACGGCCTTGCCGTTCACCACAACCGTGCGGGCCGAGCCCACCGCGGCATCCGCGATGGTCGGCTCGGCGATGGCGACCGTGCGCACCTCTTCCGGCGACGGGATCACCTCCGCGTGCCCGACCGGGATCCTGAGCCTTTCACGCATGTCCGCGGCGAGGGCCGACGTCCCCAGCGCCACCACCACGAGGAGCGCCGCCACGGCGCCCCGCATCACGTCCCTGAGATCCGACGATGGCATCCTGTCCTCCTGCTCGTTCATGGGGTGCGGCCGCACCCTCGTGGTCAGTTCGAGATCGTATCCCGCGGCGCCGGCTGCTCGCTCACGGTGGCGCTGCGGATGATCCTCACGTTCCGGGGCTCGGCGGCGTGCCGCGGCGCCGGCCCCGGCGCCTGCCTCACCACCACCCTCGCCGAGGGCGGGGCCGGTCTCCGGTTCGAGCTCATCAGCTCGTGGGTCGTGTACGAGGCCACCCTCAGGGTGTCCTGGTCCTCGGGATTGCGGAGCACCAGGGTCAGCACGCCCTGGAGCTGGGCGTGCGCCAGCTGTTCGGCGCCCCGCGGGCTCACCAGCAGCGTCACCGCCTGCACGGTGATCGGCTTGTTGTCCTGCTGCGCGGTCTTCTGCCCGGCGGCCAGCACCTCGGTGTTCTGGAGGATGGTGTTGGTGAAGGCCTCCTCGATGTCCTGGACCCGGTTGACCGTCACCAGCACGTCCACCCGGTCGCCGGGCAGGACGAAGCCCGACACGCCGGAGACCTGGTTCACCTCGACGCTCACGGCGCGCATGTTGGGGCGCACCAGCATCGAGAGCCCGCCGCCGCGCGACGACAGCTTGGTCGCCGTCACGGGTTCCCGGGCGCTCAGGAACACCTTGGTGGTCTGCCCCGCCACCGAGTCCACGGTCGAGAAGGCGCCCATCGGCACCGACTCCTTCGGGTACCTCACGACGCGCAGCATCGTCTTCTCGAGCTTCACGCCGAAGGTGAGGTCGGTCGCCGTCACGACCACGTCGCGCAGGTTCCGGCTGCCCGAGGTGGCCGCCCGGCTGGCCAGCGAGTTGAGCCCGAGGTAACCGACCGCGGCGGCCGCCAGCCCGAGCACGACTGCCAGCCCCATGAACGCACGTCCGTTGTTCGCCGTCACCATGGCGTCCCTTCCTTCCTAGTACTCGCGACGCATCGTGCACGCGCCGGTGAGTGTCATCGAATCCCCGGACGCTCCCAGGAACCTCAGGAGCCCGGGGTACAGCCAGCGCAACTGGCCCGTCACCACCGACCGGACCTGCCCGTTGCCGTACGACGGCTGCAGATCGAAGCTGATCGAGCCCGCGCCCGACAGGCTGGCGAGCGGCGTCACGCGGGCCTGGATGCTGTCGGGCGAGGCGCCCACCGCGAGTTGCCTGGCCCCTTCGCGCGCCGCCTGCTGGAGCACGTTCCGCATGAAGAAGGCGCGACCGAAGTCCACGACCAGGAAGGTGACCACCAGCATGAGCGGCAGCACCAGCGCGAACTCGATCAGAGATGCGCCGCGTTGTCCGTCACGGATTCGGACGCGAAGGGGCTTTCGCATGGCAGTCCTCGTTATCGGCCGCTACCTGGCCCGCCACAAGGCGAACAGTGAGCCCGCCAGGATGGCCAGCGCGAAGGGGAACCTGAGACCCGCGTGCGACGGCGGCCCGGTGCGGGCGCTCCCCCCGGGGGCCCCCGGGATCAGGAGGAAGGCCCCGCGGAGCGACTGCACCAGGACGCCGTGGCGCGCGGCCACCACCAGCGCGATCACGCCACCCGCCACCAGCGCGGCCAGAGCGGCATACACGCCAAGCGGGAAACCGAGCCAGGCTCCGACCGCCGCCATCAGCTTGACGTCTCCGGCTCCCATCCAACCCGACAGCCAGCCGGGTAACAGCAGCAGCCCGGCAACAACGGCTCCGGCCAGCGCGCCGAGCGCGCCGGAGGTGCCGCCGAGGGCCAGGTGGGCCCCGATCCCCAGCAGGAGCGCGGGGCCCGTCAGCAGGTTCGGGACTTTCCGCGTCCGCAGGTCCGCCCCGGTCGCCAGCGCCGTGAGGACGATGACCGGCGCCGCGACCCAGAGCGGGACGTTCACGGACGGAGGAGTCGCCGCTCCCGGCTAGACGACGCCGAGGACCGACGACGCCTTGGCGAAGGCCGAGCTGATGGCGTTCTTGAGGTTCGGGCTGGTGAGCACGAGCAGGGCGATGGCGGCCACGAAGGCGGCCAGCAGGCCGTACTCGATCAGATCCTCGCCCTTCTCGTCACGGACGAATCTGCGAATGGTGTTGAGCATGGTGCGGGCGACTCCTCACTTGGGGTCTGAGATATCGGCAGCTTGCCGGAGGGACGGTCCGAACGCCGCGGGGGCGACGGTCTGCATGCATGCGCCGGACCGGAGCGAGGATGCAGCACGACCGCCGCGGCCGGAGCGCACAGCACATCATTGAAGGTTGCAATGAGCAGGCCAACGCCACAGCCGCGCCGCGGCGCCCCTGCCAAGTCGAATCGGCGGTGGGCGTTCGCGGTCACGAGGTGGAGGAGGCGCGCGGGCGATCGCGTGGACCCACGGCAAAAGCCGTCGCGCCAGCCGACACTCCGCCGCCCAGGAACTGGGCGTTCCGACCCGGACCGATGGGGGATGATGCGAAGGTCCCCGCCGTTCTTCATCCACGGCAGACCTCCCGCCGGGCGCGCGTTGCCGGCGTCCGCGCGCCATCTCGCAGCCGCCCTGCCGTGCTCCGCGACTCCTCCGCTCCGCGGCTCGTTCACCATCCCGCAGCGATTGCCCCAACTCGATGCCCGAAGGGCCGTTCGGAGCGGCCGAACCGCGACAATCCACTTATCCGCGCGACCCGGCCTGCCGAAAACCCACGAGCCGGGTGGCTCATGCCGCCCTGGAGTCCACCCGGAACACTCCCGACACGGAGGTCATCGCCTTGTCGACGCCCAGGAAACCACAGTTCGCTGCGGCGCTCCTGCTGGTCGCGGCCGAGGCCGCGACGGCGCACGCCGCGCAGGTCACGGACGATCCGTTCTCCATGGTCCGTGAGGAGCAGACGGTCACGGCAGCGCTCAAGCGCCCCCAGCCGATCTCCGAGACTCCCTCCTCGGTCACGGTCATCACCGCCGCCGAGATCCGCGCCAACGGCTACCACACGCTGGGAGAGGCGCTGCGCTGGGTGCGCGGGCTCACCGTGACCTACGACCGCAACTACTACTACCTCGGCGTGCGCGGGCTGCAGCGTCCCGGCGACTACGCCAACAAGGTGCTGCTCGCCCTCGACGGTCACACGCTGAATGGCAACGTCTACGGCGACGCCTACTTCGACGCCGATCTCGGGCTCAACCTCGAGGACGTGGAGCGCATCGAGGTGGTGCGCGGCCCGGGCTCGACGCTTTACGGCAGCTACGCGGTGCTCGCGGTGGTGAACGTGGTCACGCGCCGGCCGCGCAGCGAACCCGGTGTCAGCGTGGGCGGCTGGGGCGGCGGCGCGCGCGAGGGCCGCGGCTACGCCTCGGTGGCCTCGGCCCGGCCGGGGCGCCCCGAGTGGCGCATCAGCGGCTCGTGGCTGAACGCGCGGGGCCCCGACCTCTTCTTCCCCGAATACGACCAGCCCTCCAGCCTCGCGGGGCGGGCGATCGGGCTCGACGGCGAGTCGGCGGTGGGGTTCCTCGGCAGCGCGGAGTGGTCCGGGTTGCGGCTGGCCGCCAAGTTCAACGAACGCCGGAAGACCATCCCCACCGGCGCCTTCGGCACCGTGTTCGGCGATCCGCGCAACCGCACCTGGGACGGCCACGACTTCGTCGAGCTCGCCGGCACCCGGCAGGTCGCGGACGAGCTCGAGTTGCACGGGCGCGCCTGGTGGGACGGCGCGCGCTACCACGGCACCTACGTCTACGAGCAGGACAGCGCGCGGGTCGTGGACCCGGACGTCGGCGAAGGCGACGTGCTCGGCACCGAGTGGCGCGCGAACTGGTCGGCCGGACGGCACTCGGCGCTCACGCTGGGCCTGGAGGGCCAGCTCCGCGTGCGCGCCCACCTCAAGAACTACGTGCAGGACCCCTTCTACCTGTACTACGACGAGAACATCAGGAGCCGGCTGGGCGCGGTCTACCTGCAGGACGAGACCCGCTTCGCCAACGGCATCCGCCTCACCGCCGGCGCGCGCCTGGACGGCTACTCGAGCTACCAGCCGGTGGTGAGCCCGCGGCTCGACCTGGTGTGGCGCGTGGCGCCGGGCACCACGTGGAAGGTGCTGACCGGGACCGCCTTCCGCGCGCCCACGCCCTACGAGAGCGACCTCTACGGCACCTACGGGCCGCCCGGGACCTCGACGCTGCGCCCCGAGCGCGTGGCGAGCCTCGAGACCTCGCTCGAGCACACGGCAGGGGCGCTCACGGCGATCGCGTCCGCGTACGGCAACCGGATCCAGGACCTGATCGATCTGGTCGAGGTGGATTCCGTCGGGAACACCAGGTTCCAGAACCGCGCCCGGGTGGACGCGCGCGGGGTCGAGGGCGAGCTGCAGCTCGTCGTTTCCGCCGCCACGCGCGTGCGCGGGGCGCTGGCCTGGCAGCTGAGCCGCGACCACGACACGGGAGCCGAGCTGTCGAACTCGGCGCGGTGGAACGCGCACCTGGTAGCGTCCCACGCCCCGCTCGAGGGACCGTGGTCGCTCGGACTCGGCGTGCGCTACCTCTCGTCGCGCATCACGCTGCCCGGCTGGCGCACCGCCGCCGCGCTGGTCGCCGACGCGCGCGTCGCGCGTCGCTTCGCCCGCGACCTCACGCTCGGGGTCGAGGCCAAGAACCTGCTCGACGCCCGCTACGGCGACCCGGGGTCCGAGGAACACGCGCAGGGCCAGATCCTCCAGGACCCGCGCACGCTCTACCTGACCGCCACGCTGCGCGCGCGCCCCGCTCGATGATCCACCGCTCCACCCGGCGCCCCCTCGCTGCGCTCGTGACCCTGGTCGCGAGCGTGGCGCCGCTTTCGGCCCTCCCCACCACACCCGCGGCGGCCGGGATCGTCGTGCTGCTCAAGTCGGGGGCCCTCGACGCGTACGACCGGACCGCCGCCGGATTCCTCGAGAGCTGCCGCAGCGGCGTGATGCCGCTGTCGCTCGCCGACGGCGATCCCGCCGCGCTCGAGCGCCGCGTCCTCGCCGCGCGTCCCGACGCCGTGGTGGCCGTGGGGCTCAAGGCGGCGCTGTTCGCGCGCGACCGCCTGCCACGCCTCCCGCTGGTGTTCTGCGTGGTGCCGAACTTCGAGCGCTTCGAGCTGGCGGCGGCGTGGGTGACCGGCGTCTCGTCCGACGTCCCGCCGGTCAGCGAGATCGACGCGCTGCGCGGCGTGGCGCCCGACGTGAAGCGCATCGGGCTGTTCTACGGCCGCGCCACCGGAGCCGATCTCGCGCGCCGCGCCCGCGCCGCGGCCGACGAGACGGGGATCACGCTGATCGGCGTCCCCATCGCGAGCCTCCCGGAGCTCCCGAAGGCGGCCCGCGGCGTGGTCACCCAGGTGGACGCGCTGTGGATGCCGGCCGATCCCACGGTGGCCACGCCCGAGGCGTTCCACTTCCTGCTGGACCTCTCGCTCGAGCACCGCAAACCCCTGCTCGTGTTCTCCGAATCGCTGGTACGCGCCGGGGCGCTGCTCGCGGTGTCGCCCGACTACGGCTGGATGGGCGCGAGCGCCGCCGAGGCGGTGCGCCGCATCCAGAGCGGCGACCGTGCGGGCGACATCGCCGTCGCGCCGCTCCGGCGCACGCGCGTCATCCTCAACCAGGCGACGGCCCGGGCGCTCGGCCGCGACGTGCCGCCCGAGGCGCTGCACAGCGCCGAGGTGGTGCGATGACGCCGGTGGGGATGTGGCGGTCCTTCGCCGGGCTGCGGGTGCGCATGTTCGTGCTGCTCATGGCCGGCGCGACCTTCGCGGGCGTGGGCTTCGAGCTGCTGCTGGTCACGGTCACGCGGCACTGGCAGTACCAGGAGCTGGATGTCCGCGCGCGCTCGCTGGCCCAGCTCATGGCCGAGCGCGCGGCGACGCCGCTGATGGTGGACGACCGCGCCGAGCTCCAGCGCGAGGCGCGCCGCGCCGCCAGCGAGATCGACCTCGTCGGGGCGGCCTTCTACCCGCTGCAAGGGCCGCCGCTCGAGAGCTGGTCCGCCGAGCCCGGCCTGTGGACCCGGTTGGGACCGTTCGCGCCGGGACCGGCGCAGAAATCGCCCGTGGCGCGCCTCCGGCGCGCGGCCGGCGGCGAGATGCTCGACGTCTCGGTCCCGGTCCGGCGCGGCGCCCACCACGCGAGCGCGTTCACCAGCGAGGCCAGCCAGTTGTTCGGCTTCCCCGACACGGTGGCGCTCCCGCCGGGCGGGGACCATCTCGGCTGGGTGCGCATCGCGGTCTCGACGGACCGCGCGGCCGCGTCGGTGCGCACCGCGGCGAACCTCGGCATGCTGCTGCTGATCGCCACGCTCCTGCTCGGGATGGTCGCGGTCTCGAAGCTGGTGAGCGTGATCGTGAGGCCGCTCCACGAGGCCAGCCACCTGGCGCGCGAGATCGCCTCGGGCCAGCTCGACCGCCGCCTCCCGGTGCGTTCCACCGACGAACTGGGGGCGCTCGCCGCCTCCATGAACACCATGGCCGGCGCGCTCCACCAGGCGCGCCGGACCGCCGAGGAGGAGGCGGACGCGCTGCGCGACGCGACCGCGGCGGTGGTGGCCATCGCGCGCGGCGCACGGGCCGCCCACGACCCGCGCAGCGTGTTCGAGGTGGTCGCGGCCGAGGTACGGCGCGTGACCCGCTGCGAGGGCGTGGCGCTGGCCATCTCCGACCCCGAGCAGCTCACCCCGCGCTTCACGTTCTTCCAGCCGCCGCCACCGTGGGGCGGCCTCGGCGCCGGCGCCGCGGTCGAGCCGGAGCTGCTCCGCTCCGACGGGGGCGCCGGCGCGCGCCGCCTCGACCTCGCCGCGCCGGCGGGTGCGCTGGCGCGCGGGCTGGCGGGGGACGGCTTCCGCAGCGCGCTGCTGCTGGCGCTCCAGTTCCCCGGCGCGCCGCCGGCGCTGCTGGTGCTCGCCTCGCGCGACCCGCGCGGCTTCCCGCCCGCCGAGGCCGACCTCGTGGCGGCGCTCGCCAGCCACCTGTCGTCGGCGCTCCATGCCGCGCTGCTGCAGGACCGCCTCGAGCGCACCTTCGAGGAGCTGCAACGCACCCACGAGTACCTGGTGCACTCGGAGATGCTGCGCGTGGCCGGCGAGATGGCCTCGGGCGTGGCCCACGAGTTCAACAACGTGCTCGGCGCCATCCTCGGGCGGGCGCAGCTGCTCGCCCGCCGGCTCGAGGCCGGCACGCTGTCGCCGGAGGAGCTGAGCGCCTCGCTCGCGGTGATCGTGCGGGCGGCGCTGGACGGCGGCGAGACCGGGCGGCGGCTGCGCCAGTTCGGACGCGGCTCGCAGGACGCGGCCGATACCGTGGACCTCGACGCGGTCATCCGCGACGCGGTCGAGTTCACGCGCACGCGCTGGGAGAACGAGGCGCTGGCCGCCGGGCGGCGCATCGAGGCCCGAGTGGACTCCTCGGCCGGCGCGCTGGTGTCGGGCCGCGCCAACGAGCTGCGCGAGGTGTTCACGAACCTCATCCTCAACTCGGTGGACGCCATGCCCGCTGGCGGCGCCATCCGCGTCACCAGCCACACCGCGGACGGCCAGGTGCACGTGACGTTCGAGGACGACGGCACCGGCATGGAGGAGGAGACGCGGCGGCGGCTGTTCGAGCCCTTCTTCACCACCAAGGGCGAGCGCGGCACCGGGCTCGGGATGTCCGTGGTGTACGGCATCGTGCAGGGGCACGGCGGCTCGATCGCCGTGGAGAGCGCGCCCGGGCGCGGGACCCGCTACCGGCTGGCGTTCCCCCTCACCGGAGCGGTCGCGCCGCGCCCCGCCGCGCGCCCCGCGCCGGCCGGGGAGACGCCGCCGCTCGACGTGCTGGTGGTGGACGACGATCCCTCGGTGCGCGACGTGCTGCGCGACATCGCGTGCGCGCTGGGGCACCGCGTCACCGCCTGCGCGTCGGGCGAGGAGGCGCTGGCCGCCCACCGGCCCGGACGCTTCCAGCTGGCGCTCACCGACCTCGGCATGCCGGGCATGACGGGCTGGGACCTGGCGCGGCGGATGCGCGCGCTCGATCCCGCGCTCACCATCGTGTTCGTGACCGGGTGGGGCGAGGAGGTCGACCCGGCAGCCGTCCGCGAGGCCGGCGCGGACCTGGTGGTGGCCAAGCCGTTCACCATCGAGGACGTGATGCACGCGGCTCGCTTCGCGGCGGAGCGCAACGGTCTGGCCGAGGCGGCGTGACGGGGCGGAACGGCCCGGCCCGGGCGGCGTTGCCGGGGAGCGTGGAGCGCGACGCAGCCGGCCGGCGATGGATGCCCGACCGCAGCCGCAGCCCGGCGGGACGCGAGGGGACGGGCTACCCGCCCAGGTAGGCCTGCTTCACCTCCTCGTTCTGGAGCAGGCGGGCGGCGTCATCCTCGAGTCGCACCGTGCCGGTCTCCAGCACGTAGCCGCGCCGCGCCACGGACAGCGCCATGTGCGCGTTCTGCTCCACCAGCAGCACCGTGACGCCGGCGTGGTTGATCTCCTGGATGGTCTTGAAGATCTCGCGCACCAGCAGCGGCGCCAGCCCCAGCGAGGGCTCGTCGAGCAGCAGCAGGCGCGG
This sequence comes from Candidatus Eiseniibacteriota bacterium, assembly GCA_016223045.1. Taxonomy (GTDB): domain Bacteria; phylum Eisenbacteria; class RBG-16-71-46; order RBG-16-71-46; family RBG-16-71-46; genus JACRPT01. The sequence goes on along the minus strand of JACRPT010000096.1, from coordinate 31,985 downwards.
GCGCGACATGAGCGCGCGGCCGATCGCCAGCATCTGCTGCTCGCCGCCCGAGAGCGTGCCGCCGATCTGACGGCGGCGCTCCTCGAGGCGCGGGAACAGCTGGAAGACGCGCGCGCGGTCCGCGGCGATCCCCGGCCGGTCCCGGCGCCGGTAGGCGCCCAGCTCGAGGTTGTCCTCCACCGAGAGGTTCGCGAAGATCATGCGCCCTTCGGGCGCCTGCGAGACGCCCAGGCCGACGATCTCGTGCGGCGGCAGCCGGGTGATGTCCCGCCCCTCGAAACGCACCGTCCCGGCGCGCGGGCGCACCAGCCCCGAGAGCGTGCGCAGCAGCGTGGTCTTGCCCGCGCCGTTCGCGCCGATGAGCGTGACGATCTCGCCCGCCCCGGCGTTCAGGCTCACGCCCTTCAGGGCGTGCACCGCCCCGTAGTACACGTCGAGCCCCGCGACCTCGAGCAGCACGTCAGCCTCCTGCCCCGAGGTCGGCGTGCACCTCCTCGCCGAGGTAGGCCTCGATGACGCGCGGGTCGGTGCGGATCTGGCCGGGCGTGCCCTCGGCGATCTTGACCCCGTAGTCGAGCACGGCGATGCGCCGGCAGATCCCCATGACCACCCTCATGTCGTGCTCGATCAGGAGGATGGTGAGGTGGAAGCGCTGGCGGATGTCCTCGATCAGGCGCATCAGCTGGTCGCTCTCCTGCGGATTGAGGCCGGCCGCGGGCTCGTCAAGCAGGAGCAGGCGCGGCCGCCCGGCGAGCGCGCGCGCGATCTCGAGGCGGCGCTGCTGCCCGTACGGCAGCTCCGCCGCGGGCGTGTCCGCCCAGGCCGAGAGCCCCAGGATCTCGAGCAGCTCGCCGGCGCGCCGCTGGATGTCGCGCTCGTCGTCCTCGAAGCGGCGCGTGCGCAGGATGGCGTCCGCCAGCCCGGCGCGCGCGTGCTGGTGCGCGGCGATGCAGACGTTGTCGCGGCAGCAGCGCGAGGCGAACAGCCGGATGTTCTGAAAGGTGCGCGTGATGCCGCGCGCGGCGATGGCGTGCGGCTTCATGCCCTGGATGGGCCGGCCCTCGAACAGCATCCTCCCCACCGTGGGTGCGTAGACCCCGGTGACCAGGTTGAACACCGTGGTCTTGCCCGCGCCGTTCGGCCCGATCAGGCCCACCAGCTCGCCGCGCCCGATCTGGAGCGTCAGGTCGGCGACCGCCTTGAGGCCGCCGAACTGGATGGTGACGTGGTCGAGCTCGAGCAGGACGTCGCCGGTCATGCGGACGGCGCTCCCGCCCGGCGCCGGCGCCGCGTGAGCCAGGTCAGCGACAGCTCGCGGTTCCCCAGCAGCCCCTGCGGGCGCGTGATCATGAGGACGATCAGCATGAACGAGTAGAGCACCATCCGGTAGTCCTTGACCGGGCGCAGCACCTCGGGCAGCAGGGTGAGGACGATGGCGGCCAGGACCGCGCCCGAGACGCTGCCGAGCCCGCCGAGGACGACCATCGCGATCACTTCGATGCTCTTGAGGAAGGTGAAGGAGTTCGGGTTCAGGTACGAGAGGTAGTGCGCGAACAGCCCGCCCGCCACGCCCGCGAAGAACGCGCCGAGCACGAACGCCAGGACCTTGTAGGACGTGGTGTCCACCCCCAGCGCCTCGGCCGCCACCTCGTCGTCGCGGATGGCGAACAGCGCCCGGCCATGCGTGCTCCGGGCCAGGTTCAGCGAGAGGAAGATCACCGCCGCCACGCCCAGTCCCACCCAGAAGAAGTTCACCCAGCCCGGGATGCCGGGCAGCCCGCGCGAGGCCCCCACCGCGTCCACGTTGGTGATGATGACGCGGATGATCTCACCGAAGCCGAGCGTGACGATGGCCAGGTAGTCGCCGCGCAGCCGCAGCGAGGGAAGTCCGACCAGGTAGCCGGCGAGCGCGGAGAGCAGGCCGCCCACCAGCAGCGCCAGGAGCAGCGCGAAGCCCTCCGCCACCACGCCCGGCACGTGGCCGGCCTCGAGCGCGGCGACCCACCCCTGCCCGACATGGAGCGAGAACATCGCCGAGCCGTAGGCACCGAGCGCCATGAAGCCCGCGTGGCCGATGGAGAACTGCCCGGTGAACCCGTTCACCAGGTTGAGCGACACGGCGAGGATCACGTTGATCCCGCACAGCACCACGATCTGGAACAGGTAGGGGTTCAAGAGCCGTGGCAGCGCCACGTTCAGCGCGACCAGCGCCACCAGCACGCCGGCGAGCCACAGGGCGCGCCGCATCTCAGACCTTCTCGGCCTGGGCCTTGCCCAGGATGCCGGCCGGCCGCACCAGCAGGATGATGATGAGCAGCACGAACGCGATGGCATCGCGGTAAGTGGGCGAGACGTAGCCCACCACCAGCACCTCGGCCACGCCCATGACCAGCCCGCCCAGCACCGCGCCCGGGATGTTCCCGATCCCGCCGAGCACCGCGGCCACGAACGCCTTGAGCCCCGGCATCACGCCCATGTAGGGCTCGATCTTCGGGTTCTGCAGCGCCACCAGCACGCCCGCCGCCGCGGCCAGCATCGAGCCCAGCACGAAAGTGAAGGTGATGATGCGGTCCACCGAGATGCCCATGAGCGAAGCCGCCATGTGGCTGTGCGAGACCGCCTGCATCGCCTTGCCCACGCGGGTCCGTGTCACGATGAAGCGCAGCGCGAACATCAGCAGGATGGACACGGTCAGGATGATGACCTGCTGGTTCGAGATGGTGACGCCGCCGCCGAGCGCGATGTTCGAGGAAGGGATGATTTGCGGGAAGAACTTGGGGTCGGGCCCGAACACCAGCACGCCGCCGTTCTCGAGCAGGAGCGACACGCCGATCGCGGTGATGAGCGCCGCCAGCCGCGAGGAACGGCGCACCGGCTTGTACGCCCCGCGCTCGATGACGATCCCGAGCAGCCCGCAGCCGACCATCGCGATGACCAGGACCAGCAGCGCCTGGAGCGCGTCCGCCATCGAACCGGCCGCCGACAGCGCCGCGGCCAGGCGCCCCAGCCCGGGCCCCAGGACCGGCACGCCGTGGAGCACGCGGTGCGCGCCCTCGAGCCACTCGCCCGCGCGCGCCCCCGCGGCCACGATGAGCCCGGGCGCGTAGAAACCGAAGAACGCCCCCAGCATGTAGATGTCGCCGTGGGCGAAGTTGATCAGGCGCAGGATGCCGTAGACCATCGTGTAGCCCAGTGCGATCAGGGCGTACACGCTGCCCCACGTCACGCCGTTGACGAGCTGCTGCAGGAACTCCGACACGCGAAGGGCGGCTGGGCGGGATGCCGGCTAGGGATTGATGGTGGTGTCGTAGACCTTCTTGCCGTCCCGGATGGCGAGCACGACGGCGGGCTTCGTCGCATTGCGATTCTCGTCCAGCGTGATGATGCCGGTCACGCCCGCGAAGTTCGTCGTCGTCGCGATGAGGTCGCGCAGCTTCTTGTCCGCGGGCCGGCGCGCCGCGGTGCCGGCCTTCGAGGAGGCCAGGCCCCTGAAGGTATCGGGATCCTGCTCCGCCAGCTTCTCGAGCGACTGGAACAGCACCCTGGCGGCGTCGTAGGCCAGCCCGCCGATGGCGTCCGACTCCTTGCCGAACCGGGCCTTGTAGCTCTTCAGGAACTCCTGGAGCCGCGGGTCGGGGTTGTCGGCCGCGAAGTGGTTCGAGTAGTAGCAGCCGTTGAGCGCCTCGCCGCCGATCTCCAGGAGCTGCTCGCTCTCCCAGCCGTCGCCGCCCAGGATCGGAGCCCGGATGCCCAGCTCGCGCGCCTGCCGCGCGATCAGGCCGACCTCGGTGTAGTAACCCGGCAGGAAGATGGCCTCGGGGTTCTTGCCCTTGATGTTCGTGAGCTGCGCCCGGAAATCCTGGTCGCCCGCGCTGTAGGCCTGCTCGGTCACCACCGAGCCGCCCAGGTTCGTGAACGCCTCGGTGAAGAACTGCGCCAGCCCGACGCTGTAGTCGTTCTTGACGTCCTTGAGGATGGCGACGCGCCGCACGTGGAGGTCCTGCGCCGCGAAGCGCGCCATCACCGTGCCCTGGAAGGGGTCGATGAAGCACATGCGGAAGATGTAGTCGCCGACCTGGGTCACCCTGGGGTTGGTCGAGGAGGGCGAGATCATCGGCACGCCCGCTTCCTGACAGACCGGCGCCGCCGCGAGGCTCCGCGACGAGGCGACCTCGCCGATCACGGCGCACACCCGATCCTGGTTGAGGAGCTTCTTCACGACCGTGACCGCCTCCTCGGGGCGTCCCTGGTCATCCTCGGAGACCACGCGCACCTTGAGCCCGCCGATCCTGCCCTGCCTCTGGGCCACCAGCTCGCCGAGGGCCAGCTCCACGCCCTGCTTGGTGGACTGCCCGAAGGTGGCGTCGTTGCCGGTGAGCGAACCGTACTCCCCGATCACCAGCTCATCGGTGCCGGTGCCGCCGCAACCGAGCGCGAGCACGGCCAGCGCGATCACGCCCGCGAGGCCGAGGCGCAGACGAGTCGAAAGGGACATGGGCTTCTCCTCCAGTTCGCCCCGCAGGGGTGGCGCGGACGGACGCCGTGGTCCGCCCATGAGGGTCGTCTCGCCGGACCCGGGTGAGCCCCGCAGGCCCTGCATCAAGCAGGGAGAGGTAGCACGCGCGCGCGCGCCGAGGCAAGCCTAATGATTCTCCCGGCTTGCGTTGCCGGCCCGCGCGAGCGGGTGCTATGGTGTCGCGGCATGATCACGCCCTGCGCACGGACGCGCTCCCGCCGCGCCGGCGCGTGCGCCCTGCCGGTCGCGGCGCTGGTCGCGGCGCTCGCCGCGCTGGTGCTCGCGGGGTGCGCGCGGCGGGCCGGCCCGCCGCCGCTGCCTCCGCCCCCGCCGCGCCCCGCCCCCGGCTACGACCGCCTCACCGACTCGCTGGCGGCGGCGGACGCGAGCGGCCTCGCCGGCAGGAGGATCGCGCTCGACCCCGGCCACGGCGGCTTCTTCCGGGGCGCGCTCGGCGTGCACGGCCTCACCGAGGCCGAGGTGAACCTGGGCGTCGCGTCGAGGCTCCGCGACCTGCTCGCGGCGCGCGGCGCGCAGGTGCTGCTCACGCGCGACCGCGACCGCGACTTCCTCACACCCGCCGACAGCGCGCTGCGCGCCGATCTCGCAGAGCGGGTGCGGCTCGCGAACGCCTTCCGCCCCGACCTGTTCGTCTCGATCCACCACAACGCCGATCCCCAGGGCGCCCACGACGTCAACGAGACCCGGACCTACTACCGGCTCGGCGACGAAGGCCCGTCCCTGGACGCGGCGCAGGACGTGCACCGCGCGCTGGTGCGCAACGTCGGCATCGCGGCGAACCAGGTGGTGCCGGGGAACTTCTTCGTCCTCCGCGGCAGCGACGCTCCCGCGCTCCTCACCGAGACCAGCTACATCACGAATCCCGACGTCGAGGAGCGGCTGAAGCTGCCCGAGAAGCAGCAGCTCGAGGCCGAGGCGCTGTTCATCGGACTGGCACGCTACTTCGCGCGGAAGGTGCCGGTGGTGGAGGAGTTCGGTGACGGCGTCGCCGCGCCCGACACGGCGGTCCGGCTCGTGACCGAGGCGCCCGAGCTGCGGGCGCGTGTGCACGGCGCTTTCGACCAGGCCGAGCTGCGCGTGGACGGCCTGAGCGTGCCGCTCCTGAGGATGGGCGACCGGCTCGCCTGGCGGCCGCGGGATGCCGGTGCGCCCGGCGAGCACGAGGCTTCGCTGCGCGTGCGGCTCTCGGGGGTCGGCGCGGCGCGCGAGCGGACGTTCCGGTTCCGCATCCAGCGCGGGCCGGCGCGGCTGGCACTCGAGAGCTGGGGTTCGCCGGTCGTCCCGCCGGGGCCCGTCGCGATCCGGCTCCGCGTGCTGGACGAGCGGGACACCGCGCGCCCGGACCCCGACACGCTGTTCCTCCGGGCGCTCTCGCCCGGGGACGTCCCGGCCGAGACCACCGTGGTCACGCGCGCCGGTCTGGCCTGGGCCTACTTCCGGCTCGCCCCGCGGGCGACCGGATCAACCGGCCGCCCGGCGTTCCGCATGCGGGCCACGTCGCGCACGCCCCGGGGCGCCGTGCTGCGCGAGAGCCTGACGGTCGTGCCCGACGCACCGGGCCGGCCGGCGGCGCGCCGGCTCTTCCTCACGCGGCTGCCGGAAGGCGTCCCGCTGGCCGGCGTGCCCGCGGCGGAGACGCCGGTGGCGCCCTGGCTCAACCGCGACGGTTTCGCCGTCATCCCGCTGCCGGACGACTCCTGCGAGCACACCGCGAGCCTCCCCGGCTTCCGGCCGGCGACCGACCCGGCGGAGCGCGGCTGGCCCGCGCGCTGGACCGCCCTGCTGGGCGGCGCGCTGCACGGCCGCCGCGTCGTGCTCGATCCGGAGGGCGGCGGCGACGACGCGGCCGGCCA
>JACRPT010000096.1:0-25545 GCA_016223045.1 Candidatus Eiseniibacteriota bacterium | reverse complement strand
GCGGCGCCGCCGCGCATCGGCTACTACTTCTCGAGCGCCGCCGGGAAGCGCTGGGCCGAGCGCGTCGCGGGCGATCTCGCCGCGCTCGGCCTGCCGGCGCCACTCGCGGCCGAGGATGCGCGCTACGTGGTGCAGCAGACCTCCTGCCCCTCGCTCTCGGTCTCGCCCGCGCGGGTGGACGACGCGGCGGGCGAGACGCGGCTGCTCGCCCCGGGCACGCTGCGCGCCGAGGCCTACGCGCTGTTCCTCGCGCTGGCGCGCGAGTGGGCCCCCGCCGCCGACTGGCCGCGCGATTCGCTCGAGCTGCGCGATGCCGACGGCCATCCGATCGCCGGCGCGCCGGTGATATTCGGCGGCGCGCTGGTGCTCGAGACCGACACGCTCGGCCGGATCCGCTTCGCCCGCACCGAGCCCGGTCCCGTCGAAGTGGAAGCGGCGGACCCGCGGGCCCGGGCACGCGCGGTTCTGCTAGACTCGCAGCGGGCCATCGTGCTGACCGGGGTTCGCAGCCGGTAACCCCCTGCGGCTGCCTCGGGGGCGCACCCATGCAACACGGCACCGAGGAGTACTACCTCGAGCGCGCCCGCTTCGTGCGGCGCGTCTCGCTGAGCACGCTCGCCGTGAGCGTGGTGTTCCTCGCGTTGCAGCTGGCCCTCCTCCTGCCCGCCCTGCGCGCGCCGTTCAGCCGGGCGCTGCGCGCCGGGCCGCTGAACCCGAAGCGCTTCGGCTTCGAAGGGCCGGAGCAGTACGTCCGGCGCATCATCCTCGAGGCGAGCGGGCCGGCGGGCCGGAACCCGGGGCGCACGACGATCACCTTCCTCTCCCGGCAGGCCACGAAGGGCGGGCGCAGGCAGGCGGAGTCCTCGAGCGACCCGCACGCCCGGCCCGACCCGCGCCGGATCCGCACCGGCGAAGGCGAGTCGGCGGAGGAACTGCTCGCGCGGGCGCGCATCCTCTACGGCGGCAGCGCGCCGGTCATGCAGTCCGAGGACCTGATCATCGAGCGCCTGGTCCGCCCGGCCTACCCCGAGGACGCGCGCGACCAGGGGATCGAGGGCCGCATCGCGCTGGTGGCCCGGGTGGACACGACCGGCGCCGTGGTGCAGGTGGACCTGATGTCGAGCGACGGGCAGCGCCTGCTCGAGCAGGCCGCCACGACGGCGGTCTGGCAGTGCCGCTTCCGGCCCTATCGCGTGGCCGGGAAGCTGGAGGAGGTCTACGCGGTGTTCCGCTTCAACTTCCGCATCGACTGAGCCGGTCCGCCGGACGGATCGGGCGGCGCGCCTCGATGCGCGCCGCCCGGGATCGTCACCGACGCTCCGCGCTACAGCTGGAACTTGCCGAAGTCCTCGGGGTTCAGCTTCTCCAGGAAGCGGCGCAGCTGTTCGGCCTTCTCCTCCTCGGTGAGCTCGTGCGGAGCCTCTTCGGCGGGCTCGGCGCCCTCCTCCTCCTGCGCGGGCGGCGGCTGGAGGAGCTTCTCGTTCACGAAGATCGGGGCCTTGCCGCGCAGCGCCACGGCGATCGAGTCGGAGGGGCGCGCGTCGATCGAGAGCACCTCGCCCTCGCGCTCGACGAAGACGCTGGCGTAGAACGTGTTCTCGCGCAGGTCGGCGATGACCACCCGCGTCACCTTCGCCTTGAGCCCCTCGACGATGAGCACGAGCAGGTCGTGCGTGAGCGGCCGCGGAAAGGGCTCCTCCGAGAGGACGCGGCGGATCGCCTGCGCCTCGCCGGGACCGATCCAGATGGGCAGGATCCGCTCGCCCTCGAGCTCGCGCAGGATGACGATGTTCTGCTGGGACTTGTGCTCGAGGATCAGGCCGTTGACCCTGACTTCGACGACGTTCACGGTTTTCCGGACGAGCCCTTGCTGCTGCCCTGCGGCGGCTGGGCGGCTTTGCTCGAGTCCGCCTCCTGGAGGTTGAACGGCGGCGCCTCTTCCGTGCGCATGTGCTCGACCATCCACTCCGCGGACGGCGCCAGCTCGGACTTCGGGTAGCGGTCGATCACCGCGCGGAACGCCTTCTCCGCCCGGTCGTAGTCCTTGAGCTCCTCGGAGCAGATGAAGCCCACCATGAACTGGGCCTGCGCGCTCACCTCGCTGTCCGGGTACAGCTCGAGCAGCTTCTCATAGGCGGCGATGCGCTCGCGCGGCGGGCCCAGTTCCTGCGCGTCCTTGAACATCTCACGCGCCGACTTCTTCTGCGACACGAACTGCTTGATCGCGACGGAGTCCGGCGTGATGCCCAGCCTCCGGCGCGCCTCGTCGAGCTGTTGCCGGTAGAACTCCTGCGAGCGCTGCTGGCCCAGCTGGCGCAGGATCATCGGGCGCACGGTCTCGAACGGGCGCCAGCCCGCAGGCCGCACCTCGTCCACCTTCACGACATGCCAGCCCCGGTCCGTCTTCCACGGCCCGCCGATCCGGCCGGCGCCCAGCGCGAACGCGGATTCGGCGAGCGCGGGCTGCCGGCCGAGCGTGGCGAACTGGCCGTCCTTCGTCACCGAACCGAGCGAGCCGCCGGCGGCGCGCGTGAGCGTGTCGGCCGTGTGCTTCTGCACGAGCTTCGCCCAGTCCTGCCCGCCCGTCGCGAGCTTGAAGACCTTCCTCGCCTCGGCTTCGGTCTTCGACTGGATGTGGTGCAGCGTCGCCGCGGCCGGCGTCCGGTAGTCGTCCTTGTGCTCCTCGTAGAAGAGCTTCGCCTCCGAGTCCGACGGCGCGGAGTTCGCCGCCATGACCTCTCCCAGCCAGGTGCGGATGAGCAGGTCGCGGCGCTGCTGCGCCAGCTGCTGCTGCACCTTCGGGCGGTCGGCGACGCCGTTCTTGAGCGCGGTGGCGAGCCACACGCGCTCCTCGACCATGCGGTCGAGCAGCTGCTGGCGCCCCTCCGGCGTGGCGAAGTTGGCGCGCGCCTGCTCGGGGACCTCCTCGAGCCGGCGCCGGAAGTCGGCGGCGGTGATGGTCTCGCCGCCGATGCGGACCAGCACCTGCGCCGTGTCGGTCGCCGCGGCGCGCCGGGGAGCGGAACGGGCCGGCTTCTTCGCCGGCGCGGCGGACGTGGCCGCCGCGGAGACCACGAGCCCGATCGCGGCGAGAGCCGCGACCATCCGGATGCCCTGGCGCGCGGCTCTCATGCGCGCACCACCCACACCTTGACGGTGGCGGTCACGCCGGCGTGGAACTTCACCGGCACGTCGTACCTGCCGAGCTGCTTGATGTGCTCCGGGAGCTCGATCCGGCGCCTGTCCACTTCGACCCCCGCCTTCTGCAGCGCCTCGGCGACGTCGGCGTTCGTGATCGAGCCGAACAGCGTGTCCTCCTCGTTCGCCTGCGCCGCGATGTTGATCTCGACGCCCTCGAGCCGGGCCGCCTCGGCGCGCGCCTGCGCGACCAGTCGGTCGTCGCGGACGACGCGCTGGCGCTCCAGCTCCTTGTAGACGCTCGCCGCCTTGGTGCCCGCGGGGATGGCGAGCCGGTGCGGGAGCAGGTAATTGCGGGCATAGCCCGGCTTGACGTGGATCAGCGAGCCCTTCGAGCCAACGCCCTCCAAGTCTTCCAGCAGGATGACATCCATCACGACTCTCCTAGGTTTGATTCCCGTCGGGGACGGGCTCGAGCCGGCGGTAGTCCAGCCAGACGTCGCTCAGACCCACGGCCACCGTGGTCAGCACGAACATCGGCATGGCGATCAGGAACACGAACAGCAGGGTCACGACGATGACGGACGGCGGCACGCCGCGCGCGAGCAGCAGGGATTCTACGACCGCGATCCCCTGCACACAAAACCCCAGGCCGGTGTCGAGCAGCAGCGTCCAGCCAGTGGGAGCCCAGCGCGTCCACGGACCCACCAGCAGGGCCAGCCCCGCCAGGAAGGCCCACAGCGCCGCATCCGGCAGCCGCCACTCGATCAGCTTCACGCGAGAGAGCCGCGGCCAGCGCAGCGACCGCGCGAGCCGCGCCGCCAGCGCGCGCCCCGCGACGGTGAGCAGCGCCACCCACGCGAACAGCACGGTCGGGAGCACGTTCGGCAGGGCCTGCTGGCGCAACGCGGCGTTGTCGGTGACCGCCTTGTGCACGCTGCCCAGCCGCTCGCCGCTCGCCCCGAACTGACGCAGCAGCTCGAGGAACTGCGCATCGCCCGCCAGCAGCTCCGCGTTCACGTCCTTGATGAACCCGCCGTACCGCGAAGCCCACGGCAGCGCCGCCGCCAGCACCAGCGCCGGCGCCAGCATCCGGGCGCGCTCGCCCGCCGGCGGACCCCCGCCTTCCTCGCGCAGCCCCATCCACGAGCCGATGAACGCGGCCACCGGGACCCACCAGGCCGACAGGCTCGCGACCCCGGCCACCACCAGCGACACCGCGGACAGCAGGACCGCGAGCACCGCCCCGCGCATGCCGAAGCGCCACGTCGCGAGCAGCGCGACCGCCAGCACGCCCGGTACCGCCAGCCACAGCCACGCCCACGGCATGGGCGTCTGCAGCGCCAGCAGCGCGAGCGCCGCGAAGATCAGGCAGATGCGGAGCCACGAGGGACCCGCCACGCCCGTGCCCGGCTCAGCGGTAGAAGTCACTGGTGAACGGCAGCAGCGCCAGCACCCGCGCCCGCTTGATCGCGGTCGTCAGCTGCTTCTGGTGCCGGGCACACGTGCCCGACACGCGGCGCGGCACGATCTTGCCGCGGTCGGTGATGAACCGGCCCAGCCGCTTCTCGTCCTTGTAGTCCACGAAGCCGACCTTCTCGAGGCACAGCTTGCAGTACTTCTTCTTGATGCTCTTGCCTTCACGCTCCTTGGCCATGTCCTGCGCTCTCACCTCCTCGATCAGGGCTGCCCGCGGGCGCCCTCATCGGGTTGCTCGGGTCCCGCCAGGCCCGGAAGCCCGGCGGCGCCCGCTTTGCGCTCGAGGAAGTGGACGCTCTCGGCGCGGACCTCGAGCCACGTCTGGCGGCTCCGCTCCCGCGCGGTCCACTCCCGCATCTGCAGCCGGTCCTCGACCAGCACCGGGCTGCCCTTCTTCAGATACCGTCCCCACACCTCAGCCAGCCGCCGGGTCGACACGACCGGCGCTACTCGTCGGCCTCTTCGCTCGCCGCCGCCACCGCCTCGGGGTCCACCTGAGGCCGGGTGAGATCCGGCGGCACATGGAGCACGGTGAGCACGCGCATGATGGACTCGTCGAGCTTCATGCGCCGCTCGAGCTCCCTGACGGTCGCGCCCGGCGCTTCGTACGTGATCAACGTGTAGATCCCGTCGCGCTTCCTGCCGATCTCGTAGGCCAGCCGCCGCTTGCCCCAGCGCTGGACCTCGGTGACCTGGCCGCCGAAGTCCTTGATCCATTGGGACACGCGCTCGATCTCCTCGTTGACGCGGACCTCGTCGAGGCCCGGCTCGAGGATGAAGGTCGTCTCGTACTTGGTCACGACGTGGATTCCTCCTTGCGCACCTTGCGATTGAACCGGTTCATGGCCACCAGGATGCCGTCGGTCACCCAGCACTCCACGGCGTCCGCGGCGAGGCCTACCGTCTCGGCCACGACCGCTTCTTCTTCACTCGTGAACATGTCCAGCACGTGCTCGCGCAGCTCCCCCGGGCTCTCCGCCGCGCCCACCCCGATGCGCAGCCGCGCGTAGTCCCCCCCGCCCCCCGCGCGCCCCCCCGAACCGAGCCCGCGGTGCCCGCCGCTCGAGCCTTGCGCCCTCAGGCGCAACGCGCCGACCCGCAGGTAGATGTCGTCCACCACGACCAGCAGCCGCTCCGGCTCGAGCCCGTGGCGCTCGCGCCACGCGCCGAGCGCATCGCCGCTCAGGTTCATGAACGTGGACGGCACCATCAGATCCACTGTCCGCCCCGCCGGCCCGGCGCGCCACGCGCGGTAGAGCGGCGATCGCTCGGCCGGCTCGGCGCCCCAGCGCGACACCAGCCGTTCGAGCACGCGCCATCCCACGTTGTGGCGGGTGCGCGCGTAGCGCTCGCCCGGGTTGCCGAGTCCGAGCACCAGGGCCACGGGCTACTTCTTCTGCTCCTCGCCCTCCGGCAGCTCCTCCTTCTTGCCCTTGGCGATGACCTCGGGCTCCGCCGGGGCTTCGGCCGCCACGACCTCCTCGGCCGGCTTCTCCTCCATCACCGTCGGCGGCACCACCGTCGCCACGGTCGCGCCCGGATCGGTGAGGATCGTGACGTCCGGCACCAGCAGGTCGCTCACGTGGACCGAGTCACCGATGTTGAGGTGCGCCACGTCCACGTCGATCGCGCTCGGGATGGCGGTGGGCAGGCAGCGCACCTCGACCTCGCGCAGGATCGGCTCGAGGATGCCGCCGGCGTCCTTCACGCCCAGCGGCAGGCCGACCAGGTGGACGTTGACACGGACCTCGACCATCTCGGTGAGCGAGATGTGCTGGAAGTCCAGGTGGATGATGGCGTGCGTGATCGGGTCGTACTGCACGTCGCGGATCAGCGCCGTGCACTCGCTGCCCGACACCGACAGACTCACGATGGCGTTCCCGCCCCGGTGCTTGTGCAGCGCGAGCTCGAAGTCGCGCGTGGCGATGCTGATCGGCACCGGCGTCTCGCCGTGGCCGTACAGCACGCCCGGAATCAGGCCGGCGGCCCGCGCCTTGCGCGCGCCGCCCTTGCCGATGCTCTCCCGGCGTGCGCCGGTCAATGCGATGACGGACATGTCCTGCCTCCTCGTCCGGGGCGGGCCCCGGGTGTTGCGACGCGGACCGCGGACCCGCACCCCCACCCATCCCGGGCGGGTGTCCGGCGGGCGCACCGCGGTTCGACGCGCACGGTCATACGAACAGTGAGCTGAGCGAGCGCTCCTCGTGGATGCGCTCCACGGCTTCCCCGAGCAGCCCCGCCACCGAGAGCTCCGTGACGTTGGCGGGCAGGCTGCCCGGCTTGTGATGGATCGTATCGGTGATCGCCAGCTGCCGGATCGGCGACTTCGCGATGCGCTCGAGCGAGCCCGGGGCGAACATCCCGTGCGTCACGCCCGCGTAGACCTCCTTCGCGCCCGCCTTGCGGATCGCCTCCGCCGCCTGCATCAGCGTGCGGCCCGTGGTCACCACGTCGTCGAACAGCACGACGTTGCGGCCCTCGACCTCGCCGATGATGTTCATCACCTCGACCGCGTCCGGCTTCGGGCGGCGCTTGTCCACCAGGCCCAGCTCCGCGCCCAGGCGCTTCGCGTAGGCGCGCGCCATCTTGACGCTGCCGATGTCCGGCGCCACCACCATGAGGTTCGAGATGTTCTTCTGCGCGAAGTGCTCGATGAGCACCGGCGCCGCGTACAGGTGGTCGAACGGGATGTCGAAGAACCCCTGGATCTGCGCGCTGTGCAGGTCCATGGTGAGCGCCCGGTCGGCGCCTGCCACGGTGATGAGGTTCGCCACCAGCTTGGCCGAGATCGGCGCGCGCGGCTGGTCCTTACGGTCCTGGCGCGCGTAGCCGAAGTACGGCAGCACGGCCGTCACGCGCCGCGCCGACGCGCGCTTCGCCGCGTCGAGCATCACCAGCAGCTCCATCAGGTTCTCCGCCGGCGCGCCCGTGGCCTGCACGATGAAGACGTCGCTCCCGCGGATGTTCTCGTTGAACCGGACCGACACCTCCCCGTCCTCGAAGCGCGACACCTCCGCGTCCCCGAGCGGCGTCTTCAGCTTCGAGCAGATCGCTTGCGCCAGGCTCAGGCTGGCGTTCCCCGCGAAGATCCGGAACGGATCCAAGGCGGCATCTCCTCTCACGAGAGGATCACGTCACCCGCGGCATCACCGCGCCGCGGCGGAACAGGTGGACTCGAGAGACCTGCTGGACACGGGAATCCGAAGACCGGGAACACCGTTGCGCACAGGACCGCCGGGCAGAAGACCACCGGGCAGAAGACTGCTGGACAGAAGACCGCTGATAGAGAAAGACCCTCGACTTGAGAGTGACGGAGCCCGAGCGGTGCACATCAGCCAACCGGGAGTGGGTCAGATGCAAGGCGCCCACCGAGCCTGGCACTCCAGCCAGCCGAGGGTGGCCCAGACGCAAGGCGGCGGACCCACCTTCGGTGGGTGCCCAGCAGCGCGCGCAGACGTATCGGAAGATACGTCGAGCACGCTGCGACCGAGCCCGACCCGCTGACCAATTGACGGCGGGTACCCCGGCAGATGGGCCGCCATCGGCTGGCTGGGGCGGGAGGATTCGAACCTCCGAGTGCGAGATCCAAAGTCTCGTGCCTTACCGCTTGGCCACGCCCCACCAACAGAACGGGATTTCCGTCACGGTCCGCCCCTCGCCGAAGCGAAGTCGGGGTGGATGGCTACTGGCCCGGAGAGATGCTGACTGGAGAAAAGCCGGGGGAGACTAGCGGTGCCGGGCGGTCGAAGTCAAATCCCGCCGGCCGCGTGCCCGCCGGCCGCGTTCCCGGGCGGGGCTCCCGGGCGGAGGGCGGGCGCCGGGACTCAGTAGAGCGGGCGCGGTTCCGGGGTGTTGGTGCCGGCGGGAACAGTCGGGTGGGCCAGCTCCCGCTCGTACTCGGTCATCACCCGCTCGGTGAGGTACTTCCGGGTGGCATCGTTGATCGGGTGGGCCAGATCCTGGTGCTGGCCGTCGGGCCGCTTCCGACTGGGCATCGCCACGAACAGGCCCGAGTTCCCGTGGATGATCTTGAGCCCGCGAATCACGAAGGAGTCGTTGAGCGTGATGCTGACGAAGGCCTTCAGCTTCTCGTCATTGCGCAGCGAGACCCGCACCTCGGTGATTTCGATCATCTTTGTCACCTCGGACCCTTCCTTGAGGGGGAGCACTGACTGAGCGCGGACACCCTCCACCGCGTACGGTCCCATCGCCGCAGAAGCCTCGTGCTTCACTGCGGTGCACCCGCACTACGGCAGCCTTCTCAGTCGTACTCCCGACCGGGTGAAGCGAACCACGTAGAGCGCTTCGTTGCCGACGAACCGATCGATCACCTTGCCTGCAGGAACGCGCGGCGCGAGCAACCCGAACACCGCCGACCCGCTTCCGGTCATGCGCGGCTCGCCGACCCCCGCTTCGCGCAGACGCTCGCACAACGAGTCGAAGTCCGAACGCCTGTCGCCGAGCACCGTCTCGAACCGGTTGCCCAGCCGCATCGCCAGCGACGCAGTCAATCGCCCATGCGCAAGACGTTGGGCGAATCTTAGTTTTGTGCTCCATGCTGTCAAGCCATATTTGCTGCGGTCGATCTTCCCGAAGGCCCGCGCGGTCGAAACGCGCCATGACGGCACCGCGACCAGCGCCCGGCACGCACCGAGCGGGGCGAGCGGATGCAGGCGCTCTCCGCGCCCCAGGCCGAGCACCGTGCCCCCCAGCGCGGCGAAAGGCACGTCGGAGCCGAGCCCCGCTTCCAGCGCGCCGCGCGCCGCGGGCGCGGGCCGGACCCCGTGCAGCGCGGCCATCGCGGCGAGCGCCGCGGCGGCGTCGGCGCTGCCACCCCCCAGGCCGGCGCGCACCGGGATGCGCTTGATCAGGGTGAAGCGCGCCCCGCCCGCCAGCCCCGCCTGCTGCGCGAAGCGCCGCGCCGCGACCAGCGCCAGGTTCCCCGGCCCCGCCGGGACGCGCGCGCGGGCGGAGCGTGACAGCCGGCCCCGCACCGCGGCGTCCTCGTGGCGCACCCGCAGCGTGAACCCGCGCGAGCGGCGCTCCGCCAGCAGCGTGTCGCAGAGCGAGATGGACTGGAACACGGTGGCCAGCTCGTGGAACCCGTCCGGGCGGCGCGGTCCCACGGCGAGCCCGAGGTTTAGCTTGGCGCGCGCCTCGACCACCACGCGCCGCGGCAGGCCCGGGCTCATCCGCCGCGGTAGAGGATGAAGCCCACCGCGGCGAGGCAGAGCAGCACGCACGCGGCGAGCGGCCGGTCGGTGAGCAGCAGCTGCGACGGATCCTCGGAGACCTCGGAGGAGCGCACCAGGTAGAGGTAGCGGAAGATCCCGTAGGTCACGAACGGGACGGTGTAGAGCAGGTCGCCGGTGCCGAACTTGCGGACGGTCTCGGGCCAGATGGTGTAGAGCGCATAGCCCATGATGCTGGCCGCCGCCGAGACCAGCACCAGCCCGTCGAGCAGCGCCGGCGTGTAGTGGGCGAGCACGGCGCGGCGCTGGCCCGCGCCGTCGCCCGCGTTCGTCAGCTCGCGGCGCCGCTTGGCCAGCGCCAGGAACAGGGCGCCGAAGAACGTGCAGACCAGCAGCCACGGCGAGATCTCGGTCCCGGGCGAGACCGGCCGCAGCAGCTCCACGCCGGCGATGGCGCGCAGCACGAAGCCGAGCGCGATCACGAACACGTCGAGCAGCACCCGGTCGCGCAGGCCCATGCTGTAGGCCAGGTTCATCACCAGGTAGATCGCCGCGACCGCCGTGAACGGAGCGCCGAGCCGCACCGACAGCACGGCGGCCAGCGCGAGCAGTGGCACCAGCGCGGCGGCCGCCACCGTGGCGGGCAGCCGCCCCGCCGCGATCGGGCGCCTGCGCTTGCGCGGGTGGAGGCGGTCCGCTTCCACGTCCTTGAGGTCGTTGAGCAGATAGACCGTGCCGGAGAGCAGCGAGAACGTCACGAAGCCGAGCGCGGCGCGGAGCGCGAGCCCCGGCTCGCCCATCTGCTGCGAGAACAGCACGCCCGCGAACAGCAGCAGGTTCTTGGTCCACTGCTTCGGCCGCAGCTCCTCGATCAGGGCGAGGATCACCGGCCGGGCTTCCCGCGCCGCGGCGCCTTGCGGGTGGACCTGCTGCGACGCGCGCCGGCCGTACGTGCGCCCGGGCGCGCCGGGAACATCGCGTGCTCGATCAGCTGGCACAGCGCGTGGCCCATGGCGATGTGGCCCTCCTGGATGCGCGGGGTCGAGGCGCTGGGTGTCACCAGCGCGACGTCGCACAGCCGGGCGAAGCGCGTCCCCCGGAGCCCGGTCATGCCGATCACCGTCATGCCCTGCAGGTGCGCGGCCTCGATGGCGCGCACCACGTTCGCCGAGCCGCCGCTGGTGCTGATCGCCACCAGCACGTCGCCGGGCGCGCCCAGGCCTTCGAGCTGGCGCGAGAACACCACGTCGAAGCCGTAGTCGTTGCCGATGGCGGTGAGCGCCGAGGAGTTCGTGGTGAGCGCCACCGCCGCGATGGCGGGCCGCTCGAGGAGGTAGCGCCCGGCCAGCTCGGCGGCCAGGTGCTGGGCGTCGGCGGCGCTGCCGCCGTTGCCGCAGAAGTAGACCGTGCCGCCCGACTCGAGGCAGGCGACCATGGCCTCGGCGGCTTCGGCGACCGCGCGCGCCGCGTGCCGTTCGAGGCGCACGAGCGAGCGCCCGGACTCGTGCAGCAGGGCGCGCGCCTCCTTCTCGATCCAGCCCGAACGGTCCTGCTCCGCGGTCCGCCCGCGGGGGCCTGCGCTCCTGCCTCGCTTCACGTGCGCTCCTCTCGCGTCCGCGCTCAGCGCGCCGCGACGCCGCTCCTGACGTGGCGGTCCACCGCGTCCTGCCAGGACGGCAGCCGGTGACCGGTGACGTGCTCGAAGAACTGGTTCGACAGCACCGAGTAGGCCGGCCGCTGCGCCGGCCGCGGGAACGACGCGGTGTCGGTGCGCTCGAGGCGCGTGGCGATCCCGGCGCGCCCGACCGCGTAGGCCGCGAGGTCGTACCAGGTGCACTCGCCCGAGTTGGTGCAGTGGTAGGTGCCCGGCTGGTTCGCGTCCATGAGCTTCAGCAGCCCCTGCGCCAGGTCCCCGGTGAGAGTGGGCGAGCCGCGCTGGTCGTCCACCACGCGCAGCGGCTCGCCGGTGCGTGCCCGGGCGAGCACGGTGTCCACGAAGTTGGGCCCGCCGCTCCCGAACAGCCAGCTGGTGCGCACGATGACGTGGCGCGGGTGGACTTCGCGCACCGCCCGCTCCCCCGCCCACTTCGACGCGCCGTAGACCGACCGCGGCGCCGCCGCGTCGTACTCGCGGTAGGGCCGCGTGCCGCGGCCGTCGAACACGTAGTCGGTCGAGATCGCCAGCACCGACGCGCCGCACCCGGCCGCGGCCAGCGCGGCGTTGCGCGCGCCCAGCCCGTTGACGAGGAATGCGAGGTCGGGCTGCGACTCGCAATCGTCCACCTTCGTGAACGCCGCGAGGTGCACGACCCAGTCGGGCCGGAACGGCCGCGCCACGCGCTGGAGCGCGTCGAGTCGCGTCACGTCCGCCTCGGCGACGTCCACGCCCAGCGCCTCGTGGCCCGCGGCCGCGAGCGCCGGCAGCAGCGCCTGGCCGAGCATGCCGGCCGCGCCGGTGACGAGCACCCTCACGAGAGCTCCACGCGGCTCGAGTCGCCGAGCATCAGGCGGTGCGTGCGCGGGCGCGCGTCGCTCGCGCACACCACCACGTCCTTGCCGATCAGGCTCGATTCGATCCGGCTCGGGACGTCGTGGATGCGGCTGCGCTCGAGCACGATCGAGTGCTCGATCTCGCAGTGTGACAGCTCCACGCCGTCGCCGAGAGCGGTGAACGGGCCCACGTAGGAGTCCACGATGCGCGCGTTCGCCCCGACGATGAGCGGCCCGCGCAGGCGCGAGCGCTCGACCTTCGTGCCGGGGCCGATCACCACGCGGCCCTCGACCGCGGAGTCGGTGTCCACCTCGCCGCGGACGTCGGTCTCGATGCCGCCCAGCATCATGCGGTTGCCCTCGAGCATGTCCTCGACCTTGCCGGTGTCCTTCCACCAGCCCGAGATGACGTGGGAGCGCACGCGCCGGCCGCCGGTGATGAGGAACTGGATGGCGTCGGTGATCTCGAGCTCGCCGCGCTTGCTGGGGGCGATGGCGTGCACCGCTTCGAAGATCGTCCGGTCGAACAGGTAGACGCCCACCAGCGCCAGGTCCGAGCGCGGCTGCTTCGGCTTCTCCTCGAGCCGCACCACCCGGTCGCCCTCCAGCTCGGCGACGCCGAACTCCGACGGCGTCTTCACGTGCGCCAGCAGGATCTGCGCGTTGGGCCGCTCCTGCTCGAACTCCCGCACGAAGGGCGTGATGCCGTCCTTGATGAGGTTGTCGCCCAGGTACATGACGAACGGCTCGCCCGCCATGTAGCTCTCCGAGATCTTGACCGCGTGCGCGAGGCCGAGCGGCGCCTCCTGCTCGATGTAGGTGACCCGCAGCCCGAACCGTGAGCCGTCTTCCACCGCGGCGCGGATCTCGGCCTGGCTGTTCACCATGACCGTGGTGCGCTGGCCAGTCCGCAGATCGGGCTGGAGCATCTCGCGCGGGTCGCTCACCACGATGCCGACGTCGCGGATGCCGGCGTCGCGGATAGCCTCGAGGCCGTAGAACAGCACCGGCTTGTTGGCCACCGGCACGAGCTGCTTGGCGCTGGTGTGGGTGATGGGACGCAAACGGGTGCCGCGGCCTCCGGCCAGCACGAGCGCTTTCATCGGGGCCCTCTTCCTCGTCCGTTCCGGTTCACTGCGCCAGCGCCTGCGCCAGCAGCCGCCGCGCCTCGTCCAGCGCCTCGCCGAGCTTCGAGGCGTCCTTGCCGCCGGCCAGCGCCAGGTGCGGCTTGCCGCCGCCCGAGCCGCCGGTCACCCCGGCCACCGCGCGCACCAGCTCGTCGGCGCGCAGCCGCTTCTCCGCCACCAGGTCGTCGGTCACCGCGGCGAGGAAGGTGAGCTTGCCGCCGCCCTGGAGCGCGAGCACCGCCGCGCCGCGCTTCAACTGCCCGCGCAGCCGGTCGGCCGCCTCGCGCACCGCGTTGGTATCGGCCTCCGACCGGACCTCGGCCACCACCCAGCGCCCGCCCGCCGCCGTGCCGGCGTCCCGCACCAGCTTCTCCATCTCGGCCTCGAGCCCGCCCTTCTGCAGCTCGGCCTGGGCCTTCTTCAGCCGCTCCAGCTCGGCCTTGAGCTTCTCGACCTGCTCGGGCAGCGCCGCCGGGCTGGCCTGGAGCACGAGGGCGGCGCGGTGCAGGGTCTCGGCCTGGCCCTTGAGGAACCGCAGCGCCTCGTGCCCGCACAGCGCCTCGATGCGGCGCACGCCGCTCGCGATGGCCGCGTCCGCGACCAGCGTGAAGGCGCCGATGTCGCCGGTGCGCGCGACGTGCGTGCCGCCGCACAGCTCGCGGCTCAGGGCGTGCCCGGAGTCCTCGCCCGTCACCGTGACCATGCGCACCTCGGCGCCGTACTTCTCGCCGAACAGGGCCATCGCGCCCAGCGCGCGGGCGCGCTCGAGCGGCACGACCTCCCAGCGCACCTCGCGGTTCTCCAGCACCCACTCGGCCACGCGATGCTCGATCTCGGCGAGCTGCTCGCGCGTGGGCGGCTCGAAGTGCGTGTAGTCGAAGCGCAGCCGGTCGGGCGCCACCAGCGAACCGGCCTGGCGCACGTGCTCGCCCAGCACGCCGCGCAGCGCGGCGTGGAGCAGGTGGGTCGCGGTGTGATGGCGCATGGTCGGCAGCCGGTGCGCGGGGGCGACGCGGACGGTGAGCGCGCCGGCCACGCCGGCGTCCAGCAGCGCACGCCCCTCGCCCGCCACCAGCCGCACCCGATGGACGATGCTCTCACCTTCCTTGTACACGTGGGTCAGCTCGGCGCGCGCTCCCCCGCCCTCGACCGCGCCGCGGTCGGCGACCTGGCCGCCCGACTCGGCGTAGGCCGCGGTACGGTCGAGCACCAGCTCCAGTTCCTCGCCGCGCCCGCGCCTGCGCCGGAGCGTCGCGCCTTCGACCGCGAGGCACGCGTAGCCCAGGAACTCCGAGTCCGCCCCCGCGGTGACCTCCTGCCACGGCACGCGCTCGGCGCCCTCCGTCTTCGCGAACTTGCTCGCCGCCCGCGCCCGCGTGCGCTGCGCCTCCATCGCGCGCTCGAAGCCGTCGAGGTCCACGGCGACTCCGCGCTCCTTCGCGATCTCGGCGGTGAGCTCGACCGGGAACCCGTAGGTGTCGTGGAGCGCGAAGGCGTCGTCGCCTGGAAGCGTCCGCGCACCGCGCGCCAGCAGCTCCTCGAGCCGCGCCAGGCCGGCCTCGAAGGTCTGCACGAATCCGGCTTCCTCCTGCTCGAGCGCGTGGAGCACACGCTCGCGGTGCACGGCCAGCTCGGCGTAATGGCCGGAGAAGCGCTCGATCGCGCGCTCCGCCACCGGCGCCAGGAAGGTGCGGTGGAGCGCGAGCCCCCGCCGCGAGCGCCCGCGCGTCACCGCGCGTCGCAGCAGCCGGCGCAGCACGTAGCCCGCACCCTCGTTGCCCGGCAGCGCGCCCTCGGCGATCGCGAAGGTCAGCGCGCGCACGTGGTCGGCGATGATGCGCGCGTCGCGCTGCGCCGCGCTGCCCGGCTTCCTCTGCCCGGCCAGCGACAGCACCTCCTCCACCAGCGGCGCGAACAGGTCGGTCTCGAAGATCGAGCGCTTGCCCTGCATGATGAGCGCGAGCCGCTCCAGCCCCATGCCGGTGTCGATGCCCGGGCGCGGCAGGGCCTTCAGCGCGCCGTCCGGTTGCGCGTCGAACTGCGGGAACACCAGGTTCCAGAACTCCATGTAGCGGTCGCCTTCGTCCCCGGGCCGCTCGCCCCAGAACGCGTCCGCGGACAGGTCGGCGGGGCGCGTCTCGCCCAGGTCGAAGTAGATCTCGCTGCACGGGCCGCACGCGCCCTGGCCGCCCGCCGGGCCCCAGAAGTTGTCGGCGCGTCCAAGGGCGACGATGCGGGATGCGGGCAACCCCACCTTCTTCCAGAGGGCTTCGGCCTCGTCGTCGCGGGGCAGGTTCCCCTCACCGGCGAAGATCGAGGCGTGGAGCCGCTCCTTGGGCAGGCCCAGCACGCCGGTCACGAACTCCCAGGCGAAGGCGATGGCCTCCTCCTTGAAGTAGGCGCCCTGCTCGCGCGGGCCGAACGAGAAGTTGCCGAGCATCTCGAAGAAGGTGTCGTGGCGCGGCGTCAGCCCGACGTTGTCGAGGTCGGTGAGGCGCAGGCTCTTCTGCACCGAGACCGCGCGCGTGTAGGGCACGTCGCCGGTCGCCGAGTAGTAGGGCTTGAAGTGGACCATCCCGGCGGTGGTGAAGAGCAGTGTGGGGTCGCCGTGCGGCACCAGCGGCGAGGAGGGCACGACGGTGTGCCCGCGCTCGCGGAAGAAGTCGAGGAAACCGCTTCGCAGCTCGGTCGCGGCACGCAGGGTCTGTGCGGTCATCCGGTCTCCGGTGTCGAACGCGCTGGGCCCCGGCGGCCGCCACGCGGCCCCGCCGGGGCGGGAGGGTCGGGTCGAATGCGGGCAAACATAGAGGAAGCGGGCGGCGGCCTCAATGCGCGGGCGGCCGGCGGCGTTCCCGCCTACTCGGACTCGAACTCTTCCCCACCCGGGTCGAGCACCGTGCGGATGACCTCGGGGTCGAAGCCGCGCCGCGCGAGCAGCGCGTAGAGCCGCTGGCGCCTGGCGCGCGGGTCGAGGCCGCGGGTGCGCCGCTCGGCCTGCGCGACGACGCGGCGCGCCCCGGCCAGCTCGTCCACCCCGCCCTGCTCCTGGTCGAGCCGCTGCTGCGCGCTCGCGACGTCCCCGGCGGCCACGCCGCGCGCGCGCAGCTCCTGCTCCAGCCGGCGCTTCCCGGCCGGGCGGCGCTGGCGGCGGCCGGCCAGATACGCGCGCGCGTACTCGGCGTCGTCCACCAGCCCCACGCCCGTCAGCCGGTCGAGCGCCTGCTCGACGGTGGCCGCGGCGTAGCCCTTGTCGCGCAGGCGCCGGGCCAGGTCGGCGCGGGTGCGGCGGGTGCGTTCGAGCAGGCGCAGCGCCGCTTCGCGCGCGGCCTCGAGGTCGGTCGAGCGCTCGCTCTCCGCGATCCGGCCGGGCGGTCGGCGGGCGCGCATCACCACACCCCGGGCAGCACGCGCGCGGTGCGCGCCATGTAGTCGCGGTACGCGTCGCCGAACTGCCCGAGCAGGAAGCGCTCCTCGACGTCCATCCGGCGCTGGAACATCCAGAACACGAGCGGCAGCAGCAGCAGGGCGAGCGGGCTGCGGAAGATGCCGGCGAAGCCCACGTCCATGAGGAAGATCCCCAGGTACGAGGGATGCCGCACCGCGTGGTAGAACCCGCCGGTGTGGAGCCGGTGCCCCTCGCGCAGCGCCACCACCGAGACGAAGCGCGGGCCCAGCTCGATCATCGGCCCGAGCCGCCATACCATCCCGGCCGCGAACACCACGAGCCCGGCCCAGCGCAGCGCGTCGCCGCCCGGCAGCACCCACAGGCCGCGCGCGTCCATCCAGGGCAGCGCGACGGCGGTGAACAGGGTGTGGGACACCAGCAGCGGGAAGAACTCGCGGTGGTCTGGGGCGTGACGCACCCCACGGCTGCGCCCGCCCGTGCACAACGTCATCACCGGCGCCGAGACCACGAGCAGCGCCGTCATCGCCAGCCGCACCGGGTGCGCAAAGAACGCGCGCGGGTCGCCCCACGCCAGCGCCATGAGCAGCACGAACGCCGCGACGTTGAGCGGGATCCCCAGCGCCTGCTTCAGCGGGATGCGGGTCATGTCGCGTGCACTCCGGTCCGGGATTCCGAGTGTCGCGCCGCGCCGTCGAGCCGGTGTCTGCGGCGACTCGGCCACGGCCCCGTTCGTGGGGTGCGAAGCGTGACTGCTCCGGTGCTACTTCTGGCCGGGCTTGGGACCAGGTCTGGGCGGCAGGTTCCCCTTCGGTGGGACGCCGATGCCGCCCTTGTGGATGGGGGGCGCGCCAGGCGTCCTGGGGAGCTGCGGTCGCGCGGGGTCCTTCTCTTTCCTAAGCGGCTTCATCCAGACCTCCTTCGGTCCCTCGAAACTCCACGTACTTGACCTCGGCCGACTGACAGACGAGCAGCCCTTCGCCCCCCACCGCCGACATCGTCCCGTCGTCTTCCACCCATGACGCCTGGCGCAGGAAGAGCGACGGTCTGCCCCCGTGGTCGGAGAAGAACTGCGCCCAGCCTACGATACGTCGCTCGTCAGCCAGGTGCACGACCAGCCAGTTCCCCGTGTACTCCGCGAAGGTATCCTGCCAGACGTCCTGCCGCCCGGTCCGATTCGTGAGCCGCAGGCCCCGAGCCAACCGATAGTGCAGGTCGTGCCCGACGATCAGGCCTGCCACGAGACCCGTGCCCAACGAGAAGATGCTCAGCGCGTACAGGTGCTGGAGCAGCGCCGAGGGGCCGGCCGGAGGCGCCGCCCCGAGTTCGGGCAGGCTCAGCCATCCGGGCACCAGCACGAGCTTCGTGGCGGTCGCCGTGATGACGTAGTTCGCGACGGCGAACGCGACGATCCCAAGTGACTGCTCGAATGGCGACGACCTGAGCGGAGGCAGGAAGAAGTCCTTGATCTTCAGCGACAGGAATCCCGGCAGGAGCGTGACCAGGACCCGGACCGATTCGTAGCTCCAATCCGGCATGAGTGCACCTTCCGGGGGCTTCAGACGAGTATCACTGCCCGCGCCTGTGAGGGCCGGCAGGTCGGCCAGCCCTCCTGCGCCCTGCCCGGTCTCGGGCCTACCGCTTCCTGATCCCCGCCGACTCCGGCTGCGGGCGGGGCGGGCCGTCCGGGACGGCCGCGGGCTTCGGCTCCTCGCGGGGTTTGAGCCCGAGCAGCGGCAGCACCCTGGCCTCGATCTTCGCGCGCACGTCCGGATGCTCGCGGATGAAGAGCCGCGCGTTCTCGCGGCCCTGGCCGATGCGCTCCTCGCCGAACGAGAACCAGGTGCCGGCCTTCTGCACCACGCCCTTGTCCACGGCGTAGTCGAGCAGCTCGCCCTCGCGCGAGATGCCCTCGTTGTAGAGGATGTCGAACTCGGCCTCGCGGAACGGCGCGGCGACCTTGTTCTTGACCACCTTGACCCGCGTGCGGTTGCCGATCGCGCTCTCGCCCTCCTTGAGCGTGGCGATGCGGCGGATGTCGAGCCGCACCGAGGCGTAGAACTTGAGCGCCCGGCCACCGGCGGTGGTCTCGGGGGAGTTATGCACGACCACACCATCCACGAGGTAGGTGTGGTTCCCCTCGACCTCGATGTCGAATCGGTGCCCCGGTTCCTTCAGCGGCATCCACGATCTCCGGAGCACCTTCGCCGGTGCCGCCTGGAGCCTGGGCTGATCCAGAACGGCAGTGCCGGTGGGCCGCAGTGCGTCCTGCGCGCGAGCGACGCGGACCGCGAGCTCGCCGCGATGGAGTTCCGGCTCCTCGTCCTCCACGCCAACCAGCACCTCGTCCCCTTCGTGGAGTTCGCCCGCGGACCTGGGGCCCTCAGGCGTGAAGATGACGTGGTTCTCGGTCGCCGCGAAATGCCGGCGCCCCGACGAGCCCCCCTCGACCTCGAACTGGAGGAACCGGTCGGAGGGACCGTTGTCGAACCAGTTCACGACCCGGCGCGGCTCGATTCGCCCCGTATCCGGGTCGTAGGAGAGCACCTCGACGGGCATGCGCTGGTTGACGATCTTGCCGATCTTCTCGCTCGTGCCGTCCGCGAGGATGACGCGAGTGTCGTAGTGGAAGCAGCCGAACATTACACCGATCTGCATGCGGATCTGGTTGATAAAGACGACGGTGGTCCGGCTCTTCGAGATCGAGCCGGTGAGCTTCCTGAGCGCCTGCGACATGAGCCGGGCCTGGAGCCCCACGTGCGAGTCGCCCATCTCGCCCTCGATCTCCGCGCGCGGCACCAGCGCGGCGACCGAGTCGATCACCACCACGTCCACCGCTCCCGAGCGCACCAGGTGGTCGGCGATCTCGAGCGCCTCCTCGCCGGTGTCGGGCTGGGCCACGTGCAGGTTCGCGATGTCCACTCCCAGCTTCTGGGCGTAGCCCGCGTCGAGCGCGTGCTCGGCGTCGATGAACACGGCGTTGCCACCGGTGCGCTGGGCGTTGGCGATGATGGTGAGGGCGAGCGTGGTCTTGCCGGAGGACTCGGGGCCGTAGATCTCGACCACGCGGCCGCGCGGCACGCCGCCCACGCCGGTCGCCAGGTCCAGGCCGATCGAGCCGGTGGAGATGGCGTCCACCGGGACCGTGTGCTCCTCGCCCAGCTTCATGATGGCGCCCTTGCCGAACTGCTTCTCGATCTGCTGCAGCGCGAGGTCGAGCGCCTTGATCTTCTCCTTGGCCGACGGCGGCGGATTCTGGATCACGTCTGACGTCTCCTTCGCGGGGGCTGCGGTCTCATGCGGGGTTCCTTCGGAGCGCGCTCCGTGACGGGCGGACCATAGCAAAAGGGATGCGCTCGCCGGGCACCGGATCGCATACTACACATTTGGGCAGTGACCGCCAAGTGGATTCCCGGCGACCCGCGCCCGGGGCGGGCGGCGGGGCCGTCCGGAGCGACCCGCCGTGGCCCGTGTATAGTCCGCCGCATGCCGGACCCGCGCGATCTGCAGTCGCTCCGCGAGGCCATCGAGGCCGTGGACCACGAGATCCTCGCGCTCCTCAAGCAGAGGATGGCCCTGGTCGAGGAGATCGCGCACGCCAAGCTCGACTCGGCCGCCCCCTTCCGCGACCGGCAGCGCGAGGAGCAGGTGCTCCAGCGCGTGCGCCACCTCGCGACCGAGTTCGGCCTCGACCCCCACGAGGTCGAGCGGCTCTACCGTCAGGTCATGGAGATGTCGCTGGCGCGCCAGCAGGCGACCATCCGCGGGCTCGAGACCGCGCCGCTGCGCGTCGCCTACCAGGGGGTCGAAGGCTCGTACAGCCATCTCACCGCGCAGCGGCGATACGCCGACCGCAAGGGCGGCGCGCTCCTCACCGGGCACGAGACGGTCGGCGAGGCCGCGCAGGCGGTGCGGGAGGGCGCGGCCGACCTCGCGCTGCTCCCGATCGAGAACACCACCGCGGGGAGCATCAACGAGACCTACGACCTGCTGGCCGAGGGCGGGATCACGATCTCGGCGGAAGTCGTGAGCCACGTCGAACACTGCCTGCTCGCGCTCCCGGGCGTGCGGCTCGAGGAGCTGCGGGTCGTGCTCTCCCACCCGCAGGCGCTCGCCCAGTGCGAGGCGTTCCTGCGCGGCCTGCAGTGGGTCCGGTCCCGCGCCGAGTTCGACACCGCCGGCTCCGCGCGCAAGGTGCGCGAGAGCAACGACCGCACGCTGGGGGCGATCGCCGGCGAATCCGCCGCGCGCCTCTACGGCCTGGAGGTGCTCCGGCGCGGCGTCCAGTCGCAGGCCGGGAACTTCACGCGCTTCGTCGAGGTCAGCCGCGAGGCTGCGCCCTGTCCGCCGACGGCGCCGTGCAAGACCTCGCTGCTGCTCTCGCTCGGGCACCGGCCCGGGGCCCTCGGCGAGGTGCTCACGCGCTTCGGAGCGCGCGGCGTGAACCTGACCAAGATCGAGTCGCGCCCGGTCCCCGGCGCACCATGGCAGTACCGCTTCTACCTCGACCTCGAGGGGCACGCCGCCTCGGAGCCGGTGTGCGCGGCGCTCGAGGAGATCCGGCGGTTCACGACCGAGCTTCGCGTGCTCGGCACATATCCGCGCGCCGAGGCCGACGACCGCTGACGCGACGGTCCGCCGGCCACGCTCCCGCCCGTCGCTCGCCCGCGGCCCCTCGCCCCCGACGAGTCTTCCGACGTGGATCAGCGGAGCGGAGCCTCGGCGAGCAGCTCGTAGATCGAGCCCTTCGGGCTGAGCGTGCTCTTCACCACGCTCAGGGCGGCAACGCGGAATCCGGCGTCCCGCCCGCCCTCGAGCGACTTCACCGCGGCGAGCCTGGGTCCCCAGTCGGGGCCCGGCTCGCGCACCCGGCCGATGGTGAGGTGTGCGCTGAAGTCCCGCCCCTCGGGCGCGAATCCGCGCCGCGCGAGCGCGGTCTCGAGCCGCCGCGCCAGCTCGAGGAGCGGCTCCTCGCCCGCGGCGAGCCCGAGCCAGAGCACGCGCGCGCGCTTCGCCGTGGGGAACGCGCCGCAGGCGCCGAGCGCCACGTCGAAGACGGGCACTCCCGAAGCCGCCTCGCGCGCGGCTTCGGTGGCGCGGCGCAGGCCGTCCTCGCCGATCTCGCCAAGGAAGCGCAGCGTGTAGTGCAGGTTGTCGCGCTTCACCCACGACACGCCGTCTCCCGGGCGCCGGAGTCCCTCGATCACGCCGAAGGCGAGGTCCTGTGCGACCGCGGGCGGGAAGACCGCGAGGAAGACACGCACGGGCCGCTCCGCTACTCGAGCTTCGGGTCGAGCGCCAGGTCCAGCACCCGTCGCCGCACCAGGTCGAGCGCGGTCTGCACCGAGCGCTCGCGCACCACGTGGCGCGTGCCGGCGAAGGCGTAGCGGCGCGCGGCCGCGCCCCCGGGGGAGGCCACCGCGATGAACACCGTGCCCACCGGCTTCTCGTCGCTCCCGCCCCCGGGGCCGGCGATCCCGGTGACGGCCACCGCCACCTCGACCTGCGCGCGCTCGCGCGCGCCGCGCGCCATCTGCTCGGCGACCGCCGCGCTCACCGCGCCATCCGCCGCCAGCGCCGCCGGCTCGACGCCCAGCAGCTCGACCTTGGCGGCATTCGAGTAGGTGACGAAGCCGCGCTCGAACCAGCGCGACGCGCCCGGCACGTCGGTGATGCGCTTGGCGAGCAGCCCGCCGGTGCACGACTCGGCGGTCGCGAGCCGCCAGCCCTTCGCGAGCAACGCCTCGCCCACGGCCTCGTGCATGGTCCTCTCCCCCTCGGCGTAGAGCACGGGCCGGACGATCGCCTTGAGCTCGGCGTAGGCGCGGCCGGTCACCTCCCGCACCTGGGCCGGGTCGTCGCCGGCCACCGTCACGCGCAGGTCCACGCCGAAGTAGCTCGGCAGGTACGCGAGCGTCGCGCCCGGCCAGCCCTGCGGCAGCGCCCCGATCCGCTCCTGCAACATGGTCTCGTAGACCCCGGCGGTGCGCAGCGTGAAGGCCTCGACCGAGCGTCCGCTGCGCTTCTGCAGGCAGGGCACGACGTATTCATCCGCCAGCGCCTCCATCTCCTGCGGGATGCCGGGCAGCAGGATGACGGGCTTCCCTTCGTGCTCGAGCAGCACCCCCGGGGCAGTGCCGTGCCGGTTGATCCACACCTCGGCGCCGCGCGGCAGCAGCGCCTGGCTCTCGAACGAAGCGGGGAGCTTCCGACCGGTGCGCTTCGCCCGCGCGCGCACGTGCTCGAGCACGCCCTCGTCGAGCTGGAGATGGCGCCCGAGCGCGGCCGCCACCGCCTTGCGCGTCAGGTCGTCGGGCGTCGGCCCGAGCCCGCCGGTCATCACCACCCCGTCGGCGCGCTCGAGCGCGCGGGCCAGCGCTTCGGCGATGCGCTCGCTCGAGTCGGCGACCGTGGTGTGCCAGGCGACCTGGACGCTCACGCGCTCCAGCGCCCGCGCCAGGAAGGCGAAGTTGGTGTCGAGGGTGCGGCCCGAGAGGACTTCGTTGCCGATGCTGACGATCTCGATCTGCATGTCGGCTCGCGGATGGGGTGGGGCGCGGGGATGCGGCGGCCGCACTGTGCCGCAACCGACGACCGTGCGCAACCGCCGGTGAGCTACCCGACCCGCCACACCGCCCGCGCCGCCCACCACACCAGATGGAAGGCCCCGCAGGCGGCGAGCCCGGCGATCACGTCGTCGGCCACCACGCCCCAGCCGCCGGGGAGCCGCTGAATCTGGCGCGCGCCGAGCGGCTTCCACACGTCGAACACGCGGAACAGCACGAACGCGGCGGCGAACGCGGGCCACTGGTGCGGCACCCCGAGCAGCGCGATGCTCTGCCCCACCACCTCGTCGGCGACGATGGGCTTGGCGTCGTGACCGAGCGTCTTCTCGGCCTCGCCGCACACCCACACCGCGAGCCCGCTGCCGGCGGCGATGAGCGCGAGGGCGATCGGGAGCGGAGGCGGCTCGATGAACCAGCCCGCCAGCACCACCACCGCGCTCCCCGCGGTGGCCGGCGCGAGCGGCGCCGAGCCGACGGGCCCGAGCGTGGCGAGGAAGCGGGCGAGCGCTCTCACGGACGCGCCGCCGTCGCCGGCTCGCTCGAAAGCCGTGCCAGCACCGCCTTGCACGCGGTGCGCAGCGTCTCGCTCACGCCCTTCCCCTCGCGCGCCACCGCCTCGAACTCCGGCGCGCCGCCCGGGTTGAGCGCCGCACGCAGCCGCTCGACCGGGAGCGTCACGGCCAGGTCGCGCTTGTTCCACTGGAACACGCGCGGGATGCGCTCGATCCGGGCGGGGGCCAGCCCCATGGTGCGCAGATGCTCGGCCAGGTCGGCGAGCGATTCACGGTTGGCCTGCTCGCGCGCCGGATGCGAGTCGGCCACGAACACGAGCCCGTCCACGCCCTGGAGCACGGCGCGGCGCGAGAGCCGGTAGTAGATCTGCCCGGGCACGGTGTAGAGGTGGAAGCGGGTGGTGAAGCCGTTCACCTGCCCGAGGTCGATGGGCAGGAAGTCGAAGAACAGCGTGCGCTCGTGGTCGGTGGCGATGGAGAGCAGCCGGCCGCGCCGCTCGGGCGGCAGGTGGTCGTGCAGGAACTTGAGGTTGGTGGTCTTCCCGCCGAGCCCGGGCCCGTAGTAGACGATCTTGAAATGGACTTCGCGCGCCCGATGGTTGATGAGCGCCATCCGCCCTCCCCGCAGCGAAGCCTGGTCCTGGATCTGGCGGCGCTACTCTCCGAACAGCGCGTCCAGCTCCTGGCTCGCGGCAGCCGCGAACTCGGGCGTGGCGGTCTCCGGCTCGACCAGCCCCACCTTCTCGAACAGGTCGCGGAACACCCGGTCCAGCTCCGCGACCGCCCGCTGGGCCCGGAAGCGCACCAGTCCCAGCGTGCTGCGCCGATCGAACACGGTGCAGAGGATGACCCGGTCGGCCAGCATGCACGAATGCACCGAACGGTTCCTGCCCTCGCTCACCACGGCGTTGAGCCCGTCCTCCCCCAGCAGCTGGGAAAGCTCGGCGTTCGCGGTGAAGTCGGCGGCGATCAGGCTGGCGAAAGAGGTGGCGTC
This sequence comes from Candidatus Eiseniibacteriota bacterium, assembly GCA_016223045.1. Lineage (GTDB taxonomy): Bacteria > Eisenbacteria > RBG-16-71-46 > RBG-16-71-46 > RBG-16-71-46 > JACRPT01. Next base: position 644 of record JACRPT010000096.1, on the reverse strand, counting down.
GAAGTCGCCGGTGCGTCCGGCGGTGGTGATGAGCTGGCCGGAGCGGTCCACCAGGTGCACGGAGAGGGCATTCGTCCTCTCGAGCAGCTCGTTGAGCACGAGGTCGATCGACCGAAAGTCGTTTTCGAACAGAGTCCACTGCGGCATGAAGCCCCCCCGCTGTCCGCGGTCCGAGGGATACCTGAGGTGGTTGGTACTCTGTGGCACGTCCGTGTTCCGGCGCGGAGAGTTACCACGGCGCAAGGCATTCGAACAAGGGAAGTTTGCCCGGCCCGGCCGGCGAGGGACCGATGCCGGTCGTCCGATCGAGCGGCGATCGCGGCTCCGTGCGTCCGCGACAGACGGCGCCGGAGTCGACGAGACATCCCAAGCCGGCGACGAGACCGACCTAATCGTGCTCGTCCTCGATCTCGCCGACGATCTCCTCGAGGATGTCCTCGAGCGTCACGATGCCGAGGAAGCGGCCGTCGTGATCGCGCACCACGGCCATCTGGCGCTTCTCGCGGCGGAACGTCGCGAGCACGCGGGCCACGGGCATCTCGGGCGTGACGAAGGTCGCCGGGTACATGGCGTCCATGCGGATCACCAGTCCGCGCAGCGAGAAGATGTGGAACAGGTCCTTCGTGTTCACGACGCCGACGATG
>JACRPT010000095.1:14889-42805 GCA_016223045.1 Candidatus Eiseniibacteriota bacterium | reverse complement strand
GCTGCCGACCTCGTACTTCGACCAGCTCGGCGTCCCGCGCCTGACTGGTCGCTGAACCATCGAACCGCCGGATGCGGACCCGCATGTCCGGTGGTGTGGGAGGGGAAGCGCGGGGAATACCCGCGCTCCCCTATCCCGATTGTGGGCCGGCGCCGCGGGCTGAGGGCGGAATCCCCGCGCCCGAGTCGGGAGACGGAGAGACCGGCCGGCCGAGCGGCGCGAGTGCCTCCGAGCGTTCGATGGGCCCGGGTGGCGGGATGGCGGCCGGTCGAGGGTAGGCGGGCCGCGTGGGGCCCCGCCAGGTGGGGGGGGGGCCGCACCCCGGCGGTGGACGGCCTGGAGCGGGGGGCGGGTTGACCGCGCGGGGGGACGGGACGGCGGGCGGATCTTGGTGGCAGCGGGGTACCGGGGCGGCCGCCCGGCGTACCGTGGGGTTCACCGGGCCGATCGGGAGCGTTACCGCGGGGGAGGGGTGCGGGAGCCCAAGTGACTCTGGCCCTTGGGTATGGTACTCAAGAGACGGGCTCGCAGGGGGGCGGCACGGGTGGTGCAACGCGACTGACCTGAAGACCCTGGCGAGACACGGCGCAGACTGCAAGGTCTCGCCTTCGGAGGTTCCAGGTCATGCGGCTTCGTTCCCGGCTTCTCCCGCTCCTGGCTGTCGCGGGCCTCGCTGCCCTCGCGGCGACGGCCGCCGCGCAGGACGTCACGCGCGACCGGGTGCTGATGGCGATCGAGGCCACCGAACGGCGGATCGAGCAGGCGGGGATGCTGGTCTCGGGCAGCGACAACGTCCAGGCCCGCACCGAGCTCGATTTCGCGATCGACATCCAGGGCCGCGCGAAGGGCGCCTTCGTGGCCGCGCAGCTCGCCGTGGCCGCGCGTCTGACGTTCGAGGCTCGCAATCACGCCGACCGCGCGATCTCCATCGTCCGCGGCCTCGACCCGGACAACGCCCTGGCCCAGCTCGAGCGCACGCGCGAGATCCTCGAGCGCGCCCGCGACCGGATCGAGGAGTGCGCGGACGACCGGGCGCGCGCGATGCTGCGCGTCGCTTTCGAGATGCAGGACCGCGCCGAGAACGCCGGCCGCTCCGGGCGCTACCTCGCTGCGCTCCAGCTCACGATGAGCGCGCGCGAGCGCGGCCTTAAGGCGCTCCGCCTGTGCCGTCTCCAGGAGGACCTGCAGGACGGCGCGGAGCGGGCGCTCCATCGCACCGACGAGATCATCCTGCGCGCGCGCGACGCCGTGGCGGCGCAGGGCAGCGACTTCGCCCGCCAGGTCCTCGCACGCGCGTCGGCCCTGCAGGACGACGCGTATCGGGAGTTCCGTGCGGAGCGTTTCGAGGCGAGCCTCCGGCTCACCACCTCCTCGCGGGCGTTCGCGTACCGCGCCATCCGAATCTCGGGGCGCGGCCTCTGATCGCCCGTCCTCTCGGCGCTCCGGTGCCGCGGCCGGGACGCTCGGGCACACGCCACCCGGGCCGCCGGCCCGGGTGCGCTCGCGGGCATCGGCGCCGCCCCGCCTGACGCGGGCGTCCTCCGCATGGGCCGCTCACTCCTGATCCGCAGCGCGGCGGCGCTGTGCGCGGTCTGCGCCGCGCTCCCGGGGCCGCAGGCCGTGCGCGCAGCGAGCGCGTTGCCCGTCGCCGCGGCTGCGGACTCGATGCGCGTCCGGCTCGAGAGCGGTATGAGCGCCGACGTGAGCAACGAGCAGTTCTACGAAGACGCCTTCACCGACACGACCTTCCTCGGTCGCCGCCTCGTCAGCACGCCCGAGACCCGCTACGCGGCGGTGCTCTACGCCGGGCTCGACGGCACGCGCGCCGCGCGCCGCGTGCGCTACCAGCTGCACAACGAGCTGAGCTACGGCGACCGCCTGCAGCGCGACGCGCTCGATCTCGCCTGGGTGGATGACTTCGCACCCGCGTGGCGGTTCTTCGTCGCGCCGCGCGCCGAGTACCGCCGCGACCAGACGTTCGGCCGGGACCTCGAAGAATGGCGGTCCGCCGCGCGGCTGCGCCTGCGCCGGAGCTTCGGCGACGGCATGACCTTCGCGGAGCTGGGCGGCGCCGGCGAGCTCCTGCGCAGCTCGGGGCAGGGAGCCGACTTCATCCTCGACCGCGACGCCGGCACCGTGTCGGGCTCGCTGGAGCGCGCGGGGCTCACCGGCTCCGACTGGCGCGCGGGCTACAGCTTCTCCGTGCGCTCGTTCCCGGATTCGAGCGAGCGCAACCACCTCGAGCACGGCTGGGAGGCGCGCTGGCGGCAGGAGTTTGGCCCCTGGTGCTCGCTCACGCTCGAGAGCGATGGATCCCGCCGCGCGACCGTCGACCTGGCCCCGACCAGCCGGGACAACTTCTGGCAGGAGCGGGGCGCGGTCGAGATCGAGATCAACGGCCTGCGCACGGTGTCGTGGCACGCCCGCGTCGAGGGTGAGGCGCTCCAGTACGACGTCGAGGACAACACGCTGTTCTTCGACAGCCGGCTGTGGCACGCGCGGCTCAGCGCGCGGCTCCAGACCGGCGCGGCGTGGAGCCTCGAAGCCGGGCCACGCGGCGAGCGGCTCTCGAGCCCGCGGGAGGTGGGAGAGAGCTACGACGAGATCGGCGGGGCGTTCGAGTTGGAGTCGCTCGCCGCGCACGCCTGGTGGAGCGTGACCCCCGCGGCCGGCTGGCGGGCGTACGAGCCGGCGGCCGCGCAGCCGGGCGTGCCGGCGCTGCCCGGCCTGCACTCGGACTTCGCGTTCTACGAGGTCACCGTGCTCGGGGACCAGCCGCTGCCCGGGGCGCTGCGTTTTCGCGTCTCCGGCACCGCCCGGCTCGAGGCCCACACCGATTCCTCACAGGACGCGCGCAGCCTTTACTTCTCCTTCGACCTGCGTAGACTCTTCTGACTTCGTCCGACCCGGGCGCTCCGCGACCCACGACCCCACGAGCGGGCCGCGGCGGGCGCTGACCGGGATCGTCCACCTCCGGAGGGATCCTCTCCATGTCCACCCGACGCGGCGTGCTCGCGTTCGTCGTCGTCGCCGTCGCGCTCGGCACCGCGTTCTTCCTCGCGGCCCTCGCCCTGCGCCGCCCCGTAGCGCGGTCCTCCTCGGCGCCCGTGGTCCTGGTCTTCGACGTGCCGACCGTGCTCGACGAAGGTCCACTCCCGCCGCGGCCCTTCCCCTTCGGCCGCGCGCGCCGCTCGCGGCTCACGGTCTACGACGTGACGCACGCGTTGCGGCGCGCGGCCGAGGACGACCACGTGGGCGGTCTGGTGCTCCACGTCGGTGCGCTGGACTGGGGCTGGGCCCGGGTGGCGGAGGTGCGCGACGCGGTCGCAGCGGTGCGGCGCGCCGGCAAGCCGGTGTTCGCGAGCCTGGCGGGTGGCGGCGAGCGCGAGTACCTGCTGGCCAGCGCGGCCGGTCGGATCGGCATGCCGCCCACGACCGACCTGCAGCTCGACGGGTTGAGCGCGACGGCGACCTACTTCCGCGGCACCTTCGACAAGCTCGGTGTCACACCCAACTTCGCGTACGTCGGCCGCTTCAAGTCGGCGGTCGAGCCCTACACGCGCACCGGCATGTCGCCGGACGCGCGCCTGGCGCTCGCTCGCGTGCTCGACGGTCTCTACGGGCTGCTGGTGGACAGCCTGGCGGTGGCGCGCCGGATGACGCCGGATTCGGTGCGCCGCCTGGTGGACGGGGGGCCGTACGTGGCCGCGGAGGCGCACGAGCGCGGGCTGGTGGACACGCTGCTCTACGCCACCGAGATGGACTCGCTGGCCTTGCGACACGGCGCGCGGCTGCTGGCGGCGGCGCCGTTCGGGCGCTACGCGTCGGATCTCGCGCGGGCGCGCGGCGGGTCACGCATGGCGCTGGTCACGGCGACCGGGACCATCGTCGGAGGGCGCAGCCGCGAGCGGCCCGGGGAGGACGTGGCGCTCGGCTCCGAAACGCTGGTCGAGGCGCTGCGGCAGGCGCGGCTCAAGCGCTCGATCAGGGCCATCGTGCTGCGCATCGACAGCCCGGGCGGCGTCGCACAGGCCTCCGACGACATCTGGCGGGAGGTCGAGCGCTGCCGGTCCGCCAAGCCGGTGATCGTGAGCATGTCGGATGTCGCGGCCTCCGGGGGCTACTACATCGCGGTGGCTGCCGACAGCATCGTGGCCGAGCCCGCGACGCTCACCGGCTCGATCGGGATCTACGGGGGCAAGCTCAACGTGCTCGGCCTGTACCGCAAGCTCGGGCTCAACGTGGAGATCGTGTCGCGCGGGCGCCACGCCGAGATGCTCTCGCCGTTCCAGGACTTCACCGACGAGGAGGCCCGCGTCTTCCAGCACGGACTGCAGAGCTTCTACCGCGGCTTCGTCGCTCGCGTCGTGCGCGGCCGGCGGCTGTCGGAGGCGGCCGTGGACTCGCTGGCCGAGGGCCGCGTGTGGTGCGGGTCCGACGCGCTCCCGCGCGGGCTCGTGGACCGGCTCGGCGGGCTCGAGACCGCGTTCGCGATGGCGCGCGAGAAGGCCGGCATCCCGCTGGACGAGGACCTGGTGGTGGAGCGCTTCCCCAGGATCCAGCGCTCGTTCCTGGAGCGCTGGCTCGAGGACCTGCTCATGGGTGAGGACGACGGGGCCGACCTCGCGGTGCTGCCGCCCCTTCTGGGAGCGTGGCGCGCGGTGGCGGGCTACCCGGCGGGCACGGCGATGGCGCTCATGCCCTTCAGCATCGAGGTGCGCTAGCTGGCGCACGCGCGGGACATGATCATCCGGCGCCCGGGCGCGCGGGAGCGGAGCAGGACGGCGGCCGGGCCCGGGTCACGCGACGCGCGCCGGGGCGGCGCAAGCGGAGGAGGGCGAGCCCGGCGCGGGCCCGCCCTCGCACGTCGTCGCTCCCGCCGCTACTTGAGTGGGGCGAAGGTGTGGATGAAGGCGATCAGGTTCTCGATGTCGGCCGGCCTGAGCTGGCCGGTCTTGCCCCAGGCCACCATGCCCGACTTGAGCTTCCCGTTGACGATGCAGTCGCGCAGGTAGTCGTCGTTGTACCTGGGGTCGCGCATGCGCTTCGCATCGCGCCAGCTCGGGGTGGGGTTCCCGGTCAGCTTGATGCCGCCGCTCCCATCGGGCTTGTGGCAGGCCACGCATTTCACGACGAAGATCTTCTTGCCCGCTGCCGCATCGCCCTTGCTGGGCCCGGCGGATGCGGAGAAAGCGGTCAGCGCGGCCAGCGCGATCATGGTGAGGGCGACGGACCTGGGGGCGGTGCGCAAACGCATGCTGCTGCTCCTTTCATGAGCTGGGCCACTCGCGGGTGGCCACTCTGGTGCGGGAAAGCGCGGGCAGACTAGCGGCCCGGCACCGGGTGGTCAAACGGACCATGCCGGCCGTGAGATCCGAGAGAAGGGGCGGGACCGCGGAACTTCCGGGCCCGACCGGGACCCGGAGACCGGTCGGGCGACGCGGGGGAAGGCGGGGAGTGCGACCGCGGGCCGCGCCTGCTCCACGCGGCGCGATGCGCTCCCTTGACCGGCTTTCGAGCGCGATGATAGATTCCGTCGCCACAAAGCGTTACGCCCTGCAAACGCGTTCCCTTATTCCCTCCGAGTTCAGCCCACGACTTCATCACCATCCCACCGGCGGGGAGGTGCGTCTTGAAGGAGTTCAGCACCGCGCAGATTCGCAATGTCGCGCTCATCTCTCACCACGGCGTGGGCAAGACGTCCCTGGCCGAGGCCATGCTCTTCAACGCGAAGGCCACGAACCGGCTCGGGCGGATCGCCGATGGCACCACCCTGCTCGACTATGCGGCCGACGAGGTCCAGCGCCAGATCACCATCAACCTCGGCCTCGCGCAGTTCGAGTGGGCGGGCCACAAGGTCAACCTCGTCGACACGCCCGGCTACCCGGACTTCGTGGGTGACGTCCACAGCGCGCTGCGTGTCTGCGACTCGGCCATCCTGCTGATCCGCGCCGCAAGCGGCGTGGAGGTCGGCACCGAGGTGGTCTGGGAGACGATCCGGCAGGAGAGGACCCCGACCCTGGTCGTCGTGAACATGATGGACAAGGAGCACGCCGATTTCAGCGGCGCCGTCCGCTCCCTCCACGACCGGCTGGGCCTGAACGCCGTGCCGGTGCAGCTCCCCATCGGGCAGGCCGAGGAGTTCCACGGCATCGTGGACCTGATCGAGCAGAAGGCCTGGAGCTTCAGCGGGAGGGGGATGGAGGAGAAGAGCCAGGAGATCCCCGTGCCGGACGACCTCAAGGCCGCCGTGAGCGAGGCGCGGTCGCGGCTGCTCGAGGAGGCCGCCACGGGTGACGAGGAGCTGATGAACAAGTTCCTCGAGAGCGGTGAGCTCGGCGTCGCCGAGATCCGCCACGGGCTGTGCGAGCGCGTCGTGCAGGGCGACCTCGCGCCGGTCTTCTGCTGCTCCGCCTTCCACAACCAGGGCGTCAAGGAGGTGCTCGACGAGGTCGTGGACATCCTGCCCTCGCCGCTCGATGTCCGGGCCTCGGGCGGGAAGGCGAACGGCAGCGAGGTGACCTGCAAGCCCGAGGCGGGCGAGCCAGCCGCGGCGCTCGTGTTCAAGACGCTCTCCGAGCAGCACCTGGGCGACCTCTCGCTCCTGCGCCTCTACTCGGGCCGGCTCGAGCCGGGCAAGGAGCTGCTGAACGTCACGCGCAACCGTGCCGAGAAGATCGGCACGCTCTACAACCTGGTGGGCAAGGAGCGCATGGATTGCAAGAGCGTGGTCGCGGGAGACCTGGCCGCGGCGGTGAAGCTCAAGGAGACGCACACCGGGGACACGCTCGCCGACAAGGCGCGGCCGGTGCTGTTGCCGCCGCCGCCGTTCCCCGATCCGGTCACCGCGGAGTGCATCAGGCCGAAGAGCAAGGGCGACGAGGAGAAGATGGCGGCCGGCCTGAACCGTCTCCACGAGGAGGATCCCACGCTCCGCCGCTCCTACGAGCCCAGCACGAAGGAGACCCTGGTCTCCGGCATGGGCGACCTGCAGCTCGAGGTCATGGTGGACCGGCTCAAAAAGCGCTTCGGGGTCGAAGTCGTGCTGACCCGCCCGCACGTGCCCTACCGCGAGACCATCCGGGGCAAGGCCCAGGGTGAGTACCGGCACAAGAAGCAGACCGGTGGCCGCGGCCAGTTCGGCGAGGTCCACCTGCGTCTCGAACCGCTCAAGCAGGGCGAGGGGTTCAGGTTCCTCGACGAGGTCAAGGGAGGCGTGGTGCCGAACCAGTACATCCCGGCGGTGGAGAAGGGGATCATCGCCGGCATGGAGCGCGGTCCGCTCGCGGGCTACCCGGTCGTGGACATCGCCGCGGCGCTCTTCTTCGGCAAGTACCACGACGTGGACTCGTCGGAGATGGCGTTCAAGATCGCGGCCGAGACCTGCTTCCACCAGGTGATGCTGGACGCGAGACCGGTGCTGCTCGAGCCCATCGACCAGATCGAGGTGCGCGTGCCCGAGGAGTACCTGGGCGACGTCATGGGCGACCTCTCGTCGCGGCGCGGCAAGATCCTCGGCACGGAGTCCGATGGTCACTACCAGGTCATCCGGGCGCTGGCGCCCGCTGCGGAGATCTACAAGTACGCGACGCATCTGCGCTCGCTCACGCAGGGCCGGGGCATGCACTCGGCCCGCTTCTATCACTACGAAGAGGTGCCGCGCGAGATCGCCGAGAAGGTGATCGCCGCGGCGCGCGCCGAGAAGGAGGCTGGAGCGAACGCTTCGTAGGCGTCACGCTCCTGTGCGCCATGTCCGGCCATTCGAAATGGGCGACGATCAAGCGCAAGAAGGCCGCGACGGACCAGGCCCGCGGCAAGCTGTTCTCGAAGTACATCAAGGAGATCACGCTGGCGGCCCGCCAGGGCGGCGACATCGAGGCGAACCCGCGGCTGCGCACGGCGATCGCGGCGGCCAAGTCGGTGAACATGCCGGCCTCCAACATCGAGCGCGCCGTCAAGCGCGGCACCGGTGAGGTCGAGGGCGTCCACTACGAGGAGACCCAGTACGAGGGCTACGGGCCGGGCGGCGTGGCGCTGCTCGTGGAGGTGGCGACCGACAACCGCAACCGCACGGCCGGGGACATCCGCCACATCTTCACCAAGCACGGCGGCAACCTGGGCGAGGCCGGAAGCGTGGCCTACCTGTTCAAGCCGCGCGGCGTGATCCTGGTGGAGAAGGCCGTGGCCTCCGAGGACACCGTCATGGAGGTGGCGCTCGACGCGGGCGCCGACGACGTGAACCCCGAGGGCGACAGCTACGAGATCCTCACGCCGCCGGCGGCATTCGAGCCGGTCAAGGAGGCGCTCGCCGCGAAGGGCATCGCGGTCCAGAGCGCCGAGCTCGCGAAGATCGCCTCGCTCCAGGTCCCGGTGTCCGAGAAGGAGGCCGAGGCGATCCTCAGGCTGGTGGACGCGCTCGAGGACCATGACGACGTCCAGAAGGTGCACGCGAACTTCAACGTGCCCGACGAAGTGATGGCGCGGCTGTCCCGATAGCCCATGCGAGTGCTCGGCCTCGATCCCGGCAGCCGGCGCACCGGCTACGGCGTGGTCGAGCGCCACGGCAACGTCCACCGCGCGCTGGCCCACGGCACGATCGCGCCGCCCGCGAAGCTGGACCTCGCGCACCGCATCCACGCCATCGCCGTCCGGGCGGGGGAGGTCATGGAGGAGTTCCGGCCCGATGCCGTGGTGGTGGAGGAGGCCTTCTACCACGAGAGCGTGCGCTCGACCCTGGTGCTCGGCCACGTGCGCGGCGCGCTGCTCGCTGCGGCCATCGGGCACGGCCTGACGGTGGCCGAGTACAGCCCGCGCGAGATCAAGCTGAGCGTCACCGGCACCGGCTCGGGCTCCAAGCAGCAGGTCGCGTTCATGGTGCGCCGGCTGCTCGGGCTGCACGGGGCGCTGCCGCCGGACGCCGCGGACGCGCTCGCCGCCGCGCTCTGCCACCTGCACCGCGCGCGCCGCTCGGAGCCGCTGCGCGCCGCATCGGCGGCCGCCCGCAGTCTCGAGGCGCTGCTGGCGAAGCGGGCCCGCCGATGATCGCGTCGCTGCGCGGCACGCTGTCCGAGAAGGGCGCCGGCGCCTGCGTCATCGAGGCCGGCGGCGTGGGCTACCTGATCCAGGTCTCGGCGCACACCGCGGCCGCCCTCCCCGCAGCCGGCGAGCCGGCGTACCTGCGCACCCGCCAGATCGTGCGCGAGGACGCGGTGCAGCTGTTCGGCTTCGCGGACCCCGAGGAGCTCCGGCTCTTCGACCTCATGATTGGAGTGAGCGGCGTCGGCCCGCGGCTGGCGCTGGCCGTGCTGTCGGGCATCCGCCCGGCCGCGCTGGTGCGCGCGATCCGCGACGAGCAGGTGGGCGTGCTGGTCGCGGTGCCGGGCATCGGGCGCAAGACCGCCGAGCGGCTCGTGGTCGAGCTGCGCGACCGGCTCGAGGTCCCGCTCGGAACCCCGCGCGACACGGGCGTGCTGCCCCGCACCGAGCGCTACCAGGATGCGGTCGCGGCGCTCAGCCGACTCGGGTACACTGCGGCACAGGCGCAGGAGGCGGTGCGCCGGGCCTCCGAGGCCGGCGAAGACCAGTCGCTGGAGCATCTGGTCCGCCGGGCCCTGGCGCTGCTCGGCAAGAAGACCGCCGTCGCGTCACCGTAGCTCACGGGCCGAGGAGGGGACCGTTGGCGAACCCGCGCAAGCCCGCACCGGGGCGCTCACCGAAGGTGGGTCCGGCGCGGCCCGAGCATCCCGACCGCGTCGCCGACCCGGCGGCGTTCCCCGAGGACCTCCGGGAGGAAGCCCGGCTGCGGCCGCTGGCGCTCCGCGAGTTCGTCGGCCAACCGGCGCTCAAGCAGCAGCTCGACATCTTCCTCGAGGCTGCGCGGCGTCGCGGCGAGGCGCTCGACCACGTGCTGTTCCACGGACCGCCGGGGCTCGGCAAGACCACGCTCGCCACGATCCTCGCGCGCGAGCTGGGCGTCGAGATCACCCACACCTCCGGGCCGGTGGTCGAGCGCCCGGGCGACCTCGCCGGGCTGCTCACGAACCTGCCGCCGCGCGGCATCCTGTTCATCGACGAGATCCACCGCATGAGCCCGGTCGTCGAGGAGTACCTCTATCCCGCGCTCGAAGACTTCACGCTCGACATCATGCTCGATCGCGGGCCCAGCGCCCGCTCGCTCAAGATCAACCTGGAGCGCTTCACGCTGGTCGGCGCCACGACACGCTCGGGGCTGCTGTCCTCGCCGCTGCGTGCGCGCTTCGGCGTGACCATGCGGCTCGACTACTACGATCCCGAGGACCTGGCGCGCATCGTCACGCGCTCGGCCGGTATCCTCAAGGTCGCGGTGGACGCGGCCGCCGCGCGCGAGATCGCGCGCCGCGCGCGCGGCACGCCGCGCGTCGCGAACCGGCTGCTGCGGCGCGTGCGCGACTTCGCCCTCATCAAAGCGGACGGCGCGGTGACGCTCGGCGTCACGCGCGAGGCGCTGCGCCTGCTGGAGGTGGACGAGCGCGGCCTCGACGAGATGGACCGCCGCCTGCTGGACGCCCTCATCACCAAGTACGGCGGCGGCCCGGTCGGGATCGGCACGCTGGCGGTGGTGGTGGGCGAGGAGGCCGGCACGCTCGAGGACGTCTACGAGCCCTTCTTGATCCAGGAGGGCTTCATCAAGCGCACGACCCGTGGACGCGAAGCCACCGCGCTCGCCTACGAGCACCTCGGGCTCCCGCCGCCGGGCGCGGGCAACGGTGAGCCGCCGGCGAAGCGGCCGCCCGAACAGCCCGAGCTTCCGCTGCGCTGAGCCGCGCGCCGCGGCGGTCCCGCCGCCGGCGCGCCGCCCGACGCCCACGCACCCCGTGCGCCTCGAAGACCTCGACTACGAGCTCCCGCCCGAGCTGATCGCGCAGCACCCCGCCGCGCGCCGCGAGGACGCACGGCTGCTCGTCGTGGAGCGTGCCGGCGACACGCTCCACGACGCGCGCTTCGCCGAGCTCGGGCGATGGCTTCGCCCGGGCGACGCGCTGGTCCTCAACGAGACGCGCGTGCGTCCGGCGCGGCTCAGGCTCCGGCGCGGGAGCGGTGGCGCGGTCGAGGTCCTGGTGGTGCGCCCCGAGCCCGGCGGACGGTGGCGCGTGCTCGCCCGGCCCGCGAAGAAGGCGCCGGTCGGCGGGACGCTGGCGGCCGAGGACGGCTCGCTGCTGCTCGAGGTGGTCGGGACGGGGGAGGGCGGCGAGCGCGTGGTGCGTGTGGCGCGCGGCGACCTCGACGCGGTGATGCGGGACGTCGGCGAGGTGCCGCTGCCGCCGTACATCCACCGCCCCCCCGAGCCGGCCGACCGCGAGCGCTACCAGACCGTGTTCGCGCGCGTCGAAGGCGCGGTCGCGGCACCCACCGCGGGGCTGCACTTCTCCGAGCCCCTGCTCGCGGACCTGGTGCGTTCGGGTGTGACGCGCGTCCCGCTGCTGCTCCACGTCGGCCCCGGCACCTTCCGCCCCATCTCCGCCGCGGACCCGCGCGAGCACGTGATGGACGAGGAGTGGTTCGACGTGCCCGGCGCGGCGGCGGCCGCGCTGGGCGAGGCGCGCGCGCGCGGCGGGCGCATCGTCGCGGTCGGCACCACCGTGGTGCGCGCCCTGGAGTCGGCGTGCGACGCGCACGGCGGGGAGCTTGCCGCCGCGCGCGGCTGGACGCGCAAGTTCATCCTGCCGCCCTACGCGTTCCGCGCGGTGGACGCGCTGCTGACGAACTTCCACCTGCCGCGCACCACCCTGCTGCTGCTGGTCGCGGCGTTCGCCGGCGAGGACCTGCTGCGCCGCGCCTACGCCCACGCCGTCGAGCAGCGCTACCGCTTCTACTCCTACGGCGACGCGATGCTGGTGGTGTGAAGGCCGTCGCCCGCGGAAGCGAGCCTAGCGATACAGGCTCTTCACGCGGCCCCAGGTCGTGCTGCGCGCCGGGACCCAGCAGATCCAGGACCCGCTCTGCCAGGAGACCCAGTTGTTCGCGAGCGGCGTGGTATTCCGCTCGACGCCCCCCGTGTTCTCGACCGACTTGATCTCGTTCAGGTCGAGACACGCGTCGGTCGCACAGCCCGGGCAGTTCCCGGTCCCCACCGTCTTCGCGTACGCGATCGTCAGCCGGAAGCCGTAGTACTCGGTCTGCCCCGCAAGCGGACTCGGGCTCGCCAGGGCGTACGCGACCTTCAGGCGCGCCGCATTCGGGAGGCCGCTCGGCACCGGCGGCACGGTCGTGGAGGTCAGGTACGCCGCGATCCCGCCCACCCCCAGTCCCTGCCACGGGTCGGCGCACCAGACCTGCGGAACCTGCAGGAAGTCCGCGGAAGCCGAGAGAGCGCTCTGGCGGCAGGAGCCGCTGTTGAAGAACTGCCACCAGTCGGGGAGCGTCGGCGAGCCCGCCTGGAGGTCCACGATGGCCTCGATGCCCACGAAGTCCGGCTGGTCGCCGAGTAGGGCGAACGAGCCGGTCGCGACGGCGCTGCCGGAGTTCGTGGAGCAGCTGAACACCCTGGAGTTCTGCGGGTTCTCGTCCCAGCAGCCCGGACCCCAGGCGAAGTTGATGCCGCCGGCGCCCGCGGCGCGCGGCGCCAGGACCAGGAAGAGCAGCAGGAAGAACAGCACTCGCTTCATCTCGGCCTCGCACGAGCGTGGGGGAGATGCCCCATGAGGCTACCGCGCCGCGCGGGAGCGCGACAGGGGAAAGGAGCCGGGGCGGAAGCGAGGCGAGGAACGCGGCGCGCGTTCGGGCGCTGGTCCGGCAGTCTCGCGGGCCGGGTGCTTGGGATCGCCCGCTCGCGCGGGCTATAATCGGAGCCCCTCGCCGGGTGACCCCCGGGCCGCCACCGGAGGCCCGATGATCCGACGTTCCGTCCGCGCCGAGTCCCTGCGGCGCTTGCGCTTAGAGCGGCGGGTTGCCGTGCTTCTTGAAGGGCAGGCTTTGCCGCTTGTTGCGCAGCATCTCGAGCGCGGCGATCAGCCGGGGCCGCGTGTCCTCGGGCTCGATCACGTCGTCGAGGAATCCCAGCTCGGCCGCGATCCAGGGAGAGGCGAACTTGTCGTTGTACTCGGCCACCAGCCGCCTGCGCTCGGCGGCCGGGTCGGCGGCCTTCGCGATCTCCTCGCGATAGAGGATGTTGACGGCGCCCTCGGCGCCCATCACCGCCATCTCGGCGCTGGGCCAGGCGACGTTGTGGTCCCCACGGATATGCTTGCTCGACATGACGTCGTAGGCGCCGCCGTATGCCTTGCGCACCACGACGGTGAGCTTCGGCACGGTGGCCTCGCAGTAGGCGTAGAGGAGCTTCGCGCCGTGACGGATGATCCCGCCCCACTCCTGCCGCGTTCCGGGCAGGAACCCGGGCACGTCCTCGAAGGTCACGATCGGGATGTTGAAGGCATCGCAGAAGCGCACGAAGCGGGCGCCTTTCACCGAGGAGTCGATGTCGAGCACCCCGGCCAGCACCTTCGGCTGGTTGCCCACGATGCCGACCGTCCGCCCGTTCAGCCGCGCGAAGCCCACGACGATGTTGGGAGCGAAGTGTTCGTGCACCTCGAAGAAATCTCCGTGGTCCACCACGCGCCGGACCAGGTCCTTCATGTCGTAGGGCTTGTCGGGGGCGTCGGGCACCAGCGTCGCGAGCCCGGGGTCGCGGCGCTCGACCGGGTCGGTGCAGGCGACGCGCGGCGGCTCCTCGACGTTGTTCGCGGGCAGGAACGAGAGCAGCCGCTTGACGTGGCGGATGCAGTCGGCGTCGTCCTTGGCGGCGAAGTGCGCGACGCCGCTCTTCGCGTTGTGCGTCATCGCGCCGCCCAGGTCCTCGAACGAGACCTCCTCGGAGGTCACGGCCTTGATCACGTCGGGGCCGGTCACGAACATGTAGCTCGAGCCCTCGACCATGATGGTGAAGTCGGTGATGGCGGGCGAGTACACCGCGCCGCCCGCGCACGGCCCGAGGATGGCAGAGATCTGCGGCACCACGCCGGAGGCGAGCGTGTTGCGCAGGAACACGTCGGCGTACGCGCCGAGCGAGCTCACGCCCTCCTGGATGCGGGCTCCGCCGGAGTCGTTGAGCCCCACGACCGGCGCGCCGTTCTCCATCGCCAGGTCCATGATGGCGCAGATCTTCCGGCCGTTCGCCTCGCTCATGGTGCCGCCGAAGACCGTGAAGTCCTGGGCGAAGACGTAGACCATCCGGCCCTCGACGGTGCCCCATCCGGCCACCACGCCGTCGCCGACGATGCGCTTCTTCTCCATCCCGAAGTCGTGCGAGCGGTGCGTGACGTGCGCGCCGATCTCCACAAGCGACCCCGGGTCCAGCAGCAGCTCGAGCCGCTCGCGGGCGGTCAGCGCCCCGCGCGCGTGGAGCTTCGCGACGCGCTCGGGCCCTCCGCCGGCCAGGGCCTGCTCCCGGCGCCTCCTCAGCTCGACGAGACGTTGCTCTCGGTTCACGGGTTCTTCCTCCCAGAGGGACACGACGGCCGGCGAAGGGTAGGGACCGCACGGGTGCCGGTCAAGGACGCCGGAAGGCGCCGTGCAGGGGAGGCCCGCGCGTGCCGATAACCGTGTGGCCCTTCTCCAATCTCTGGCTCGCCTCGCCCCCGGAGGGACCCGCATTGTTCGGCGGCTGGCCTCACAGCATCGTCTTCGTCGTCCTCCTCTGCGCGCTCGTGGACTTCGCGAAGCTCCTCGTCGAGCTGCTCGGGCGCAGCGAGGAGCGGCGGTTCACCAGCGATCCCGCGCTCGTCACCGCGGTCATCGCGTGCCGCAACGGCGCGGACGAGCTGCCCGGCACCATCGCCGAGCTGCGCAAGTTCCTCCCGGCGGATCGCATCCTGGTGGTGGACGACGGCAGCACGGACGGCACCACGCAGGTGGCGCGCGACCTGGGTTGCGACGTGCACCGCTTCGAGAGGTGCAAGGGCAAGGCGTCGGCCATCAACTACGCGGTGTGGCGCGTGCGCACCCCGCTCACGCTGCTGCTCGACGACGACACCCGGCTGGGCGGTGCGCGCATCCCGACCTCGCTGATCGCGGAGGACGGCCATGACGCCGTCGCCTTCCACGTGCTGCCCGACCGGCGCAACCGCGGCGGCGCGCACGGGAACAACTTCCTCGGCCGGCTGCAGCGCTACGAGTACGGCAAGAGCATGGAGATCGGGAAGCGCTTCCACGACGTGACGCACTCGGTGAGCTGCGTCTCGGGTGCGGCGGGGCTGTTCCGGACCGAGGACCTCCATCGCTTCCACCACGCGCACACCGGGGTGTTCCAGGGCGAGGACCTGCAGCGCACCATCATCCGGCTCCTCAACGGCGGCACCATTGTGTTCGCCAACGAGGCGGTGTGGACGGTGGCGCCGTGGACCTTCCGCCAGTGGCTGCGCCAGCGCCTGCTGGGCTGGTACCCGGGGCTGTATCACCAGGTCTTCAACTTCGTGCGCCTGATGGTGCGGCCCGGGGCGCCATGGCGCCTGCGCTACGAGATGGCGTACAACCTCTATACGGTGGTCGGCGACCCGCTCAAGGTATGGTCCATCGTCGCGATCGCGGTGACGCCGGCGCTGCACTGGTGGGCGCTGGTGATCTACCTCCTGTACCTGGTGTTCGAGATCTATCCGTGGGCGGTGGTGCGCATCCCGGGCGACGCCCGGCGCGCGCCGCTGCTCGTGCTGCTCGTCTACCCGCTCTACGGTGCGCTCAACACCGTGCTGCGCCTGCTGGCGCTGTTCACGTGGGCCTGGTTCCGGTACGTCACCGGCTCCATGCGGCCGCGCCGCGGACCGAAGGATCGGATCGCATGAAGAAGCTCGTGGGCGTCATCGTCCTGGTCGTACTGGCGTGGGCCCTGCCGGCGCTCGCCGGAGCGCCGGTGGTGGGCGGGCAGTACCGCTACTGGGCGTTCAGCAACCACAACGACCTGCGCGACGCGCTCGCCTACTGGGCGCCCGGGCCATTCCACGTCCAGCTCGAGTACTGGGACTTCGTGCGCGGCGACGACCAGTTCCGGCCCGAGGCGGGGCTCCACCTGCGCGACGCGCGACGCTCGGTCTACACCGCGCAGTGGCGGCACCAGCGCGGCCAGGAGCGCTTCTGGCTCGGTACCGACCAGGTGCTGTCGAAGCACGTCGTCGGGCGCGCCGAAACGAGCCCGATCGTGACCAGCGACTCGACCTCGTGGGTCTTCGACGCGGGGCTCGACTACTACTGGGCCTCGTACGACTTCGCGCAGGTCACCGTGATCCGCGATCCGCGCGAGGGTGGCCTGTGGGTGGTGCCCCTGCGGGTGCGTCTGGCGAACGAGCGGAACGACTGGCTCCAGCTCACCTTCGCTCCGGCCAGCCGCCGCACCGTCGGCTGGGCGGTGGACGGCAAGCTCCGCTGGCTCCGGCTCGGGGTCGAGCGCAACAACCGCTACGACTTCACCCGCCTCGACAACACGGTCTACACCGTGGGCTTCGAGGCGCCCCTGCGGCGCGCCGAGTAGAGCGCCGGCGGGCGGCAGGCCCGCCCGCGCCCCCGCGCCACGCGCGCGGAGCAGACGAACTCGCGGCGGCGCCCCCCGCGCCCCCCGCGCGCCCGCGGGCCGTGGACCTCGGGGGGGGGGAGATCCGGCTGCGCCGCCCGCGCGGACCTGTCCGCCCGCGCCGGGCCTCAATCCCCGCCCGCGGGGTCCTGGTAGCGGGGGAGGGTGAAGAAGAAGGTCGCTCCTTCATCCTCCTTCCCCTCCGCCCACACCTCGCCGCCATGGCGGCGTACCACGCGCTGCACCAGCGCGAGCCCGACGCCGGTGCCCTCGAACTCGTGGGAGGCGTGGAGACGCTGGAACGCGCCGAACAGCCGGTCCACGTGGCGCATGTCGAAGCCCACCCCGTTGTCGCGCACGTAGTAGACGACCCGCGCCCCCTCGTCGCGCGCCCCGACCTCGACCAGGGCCGGGCTGCGCCCGCGGGTGAACTTGAGCGCGTTGTCGAGCAGGTTGACGAGCACCTGCCGGACCATCGCCCGGTCGGCGCGCACCGCCGGCAACGCGCCCAGCAGCAGCTGCACGTCGCGCTCGGGCTCCTCGGCGCGCAGCTCGCGGAAGACCTCGCGCGCCAGGTCGTCGACATCCACGGTCGTGGCGTGCACCTCCTGCCGCGCGGCCCGCGCGAAGGCCAGCAGGTCGTCGATGAGCTGCGACATGCGCGCCGCGTTGGTGCCGATCACGTCGAGCAGCCGCAGTCCCTCGACGTCGAGCACGGCGCCGCGGTCCTCGCGCAGGATGCGCGCGAAGCCGCCGATCGCGCGCAGCGGAGCGCGCAGGTCGTGCGAGACCGAGTAGCTGAAGGTCTCGAGCTCGCGGTTCGCCGCCTGCAGGTCGGCCGTGCGGTCCCCTACGCGCCGCTCCAGCTCCTGCGTGAATCGGCGCATCGCCGCCTCGTTGCGCAGGCGCTCGGTGACGTCGACGGCGAGCACCAGGCGCGCCGGCCGGCCCGCGAAAGTCATGGCGTTCGAGGTGATCTCGACATCGACGATGCCGCCGTCCCTGTGGAGATGGCGCCACACTCCGGCGATCGAGCGCTCCCCGTAGGACGCGGCGACGGCCGCTTCCAGCCGGGGCACGTCCTCCGGCGGGCGGATGTCGGCGAGCTTCATCGCGAGGAATTCCTCGCGCGACCAGCCATAGCGCCGCACCGCGGCGTCGTTGACCGACAGGAAGCGCGTGGTCTCTAGGTCGAATACCCACATCGGCAGCGGGTTGGTCTCGAACAGCTCGCGATAGAGGCGCTCGCGCTCCTGGAGCTCGGAGGTGCGGCGCTCCAGCGCGGCGGCCATGTGGTTGAACGCGGCCGCGAGCTGGCCCAGCTCGTCGGGCGAGGCCATCGGGGTGCGGCGTGACAGGTCCCCCGCGCTGAGCGCGACGGCGTCGGCGGTGAGCGCGCGCAGCGGGCGCGCCAGCACGCCCGCCAGGAGTCCGGCCAGCACCAGCGCCAGGGCCAGCGTGGCCACGCCGAGCAGGAGTCCCTGGCGCAACGCCGCACGTTCGTCGGCGAAGGCCGCGTGCGACGGGATGCCGACGAAGGCGACCCAGGGGACGCTGGGGACGTGGGAGTGACCCGAGAGGCGGCGGACGCCGTCGGCGAACACCGCCTCTTGGACGCCCTCGCCGGTCTCGATGGCGCGGCGGATGTAGGCGTACCGCGAGAGATCGCGCCCCACCCAGTGCTCGAAATCCAGCGAGCGCGCGACGACGATCCCGTTCCGGTCGACCAGCGTGACCACCGAGCCCGCGGGCAGGTCTTCGGTCTCGAGCAGCTGGCGCAGGCGGTCGAGCATGAGGGTCGCGGAGAGCCTCCCGACGATCCGTTCGCGCGCGTCGAGCACCGGGAGGGAGAGCGTCACGGTGTGCCGGCCCGAGACGGGCGAGCGCGCCGGCTCGCTCACGGAGAGCCCGGCCGCCGGTGAGACCCGGCCCGACGTAAGCGCGGGCAGGGTCTCCCGCCCGGCCGCGGGCCGGCGCAGGACCAGGTCCTCGAACTCGGAGGGCAGGCCGGCGCGGATGATCCCCAGCGCGGCGGTGGCGGGCCGCCCGGGTGTGGTGTCGGAGGCCACGAGTCCGCGGGTCGCCTTGAGCAGCGCCTCGAGGGTCGTGATGTGGTCGTCCACGCGCGCGGCGATCAGCCGCGCGATCTCGAGCGCGCGCGTCTGCACCGCGTCGTGCTTCTCGCTCAGCCGGTTCCAGGCGTCGAAAGCCGTGAGCAGCAGGAAGGGCGTCACCACCGCGAGCACGAGCAGCACCAGGCGGGCGCGGATGCTGCCGGGCCCCGACACGCCGCCCGCCGCCGGGCTCGCGGGCGTGGTCCCGCGTCCCGCGGTCGCGCTCATGGTCTTGATCCAGCCGGCCGGGTCTCGGGGACTCCCACGTCTGCCTCCTCGAGGACGGGTTCACGGGGGTGGAAGGGTCCCCCGACTCGACGCGGTTTACCACCGCGGGCGTCCGGACCCCAAGCGCAAACTCGGCGGCGCCCGGTGCTCATCCGCCCGCACGGCCGTCCGGCGCGGCTCGGCCCCGCGCCGCCGCGTGGTATCTTCGCGCGCCATGACGCGCCCCACGCTCGAGCACATCGCCTGGAGCAAGACGCAGCCGCAGCGCTTCCGCCACGTCCTCTCGGACAGCGCGGTGGCGGCGCCCGACCTCGCCGCGCTCGGGCTCCCGCACCAGGCGGATCTGCCGCCCGACGGAGATGCCGCGCAGGCCGACCTGGAGCGCGCGCTGGGCGCGCGCCTCGGCGCTCCGGGCGGCCGCGTGATGCTCACCGCCGGAGCCAGCGAGGCCAACGCCTGCGCGTTCGCCGGGCTGCTCGAGCCGGGGGAGGAGGCGCTGGTCGAGTTGCCGGGCTACGAGCCGCACCGCGCGGTGCCGCCGTTCTTCGGGGTCGTGGTCCACGGCTTCACGCGCGAGCGCGTCCACGGCTACGCCCGCGTGGCCCAGGCGGTGGAGGCGGCGCTCCGGCCGGCGACCCGGCTCGTCATGCTCACCGATCTCCACAACCCGAGCGGCGCGCCGCTCGCGGACGAGGACGCCGGCGCGCTCGCCGCGCTGGCCGAGCGGCGGGACCTGTGGCTGGTCTGTGACGAGACCTTCCGCGACGCCTCGGACCGGGCGTGCGGGACGCTGGCCGCGCGCCACCCGCGCTGGGTCACGACCTCCACCCTGACCAAGGCGTACGGGCTGGGCAGCCTGCGCATCGGCTGGGTCGCGGGGAGCGCCGAGGCGCTGGCGCGCTGCGCGAACGCCCAGAACGCGCTCTCGGTGGAGCCCTCGCGCGCGTCGGTGGCGCTGGCGCTCGCGCTGACGCCGCACCTGGACACGCTGCGCGCGCGGAGCCGGCGCATCCTCGCCGAGAACCACGCGGGCTGGCGCGCGCTCGCCGGGCGGGCCGCGGGTTTCGACCCCGGACCGGCGCCGCGCGGCACCACGGCCTTCTGCGCATTCCCGGGGCCGGCGGGAGGTGACGCGTTCGCGGCCCTCGCGGCCGAGCGCTTCGATCTCGCCGTGGTGCCGGGGCGTTTCTTCGGAGACCCGCGCGGCGTGCGGGTGGCGCTTGGCAGTGAGCCCGCGCGCTTCGCCGCCGCGGTCGAGGTCTTCGAGCAGGCCGTGGCGGCGTTCGCCGCGACGCGTGCGACGGCGGAGGCGCCTGCACGGGACGCCGCCGCTCCTCGGACCGGAAGCCGACCATGACCCGGAGGGTGAAGCCGTGAGCGACACATCCATCCTGCAGCGCCTCCAGAGCGACCTGACCGCGGCGATGAAGGCGCGCGACGCCGACACGCTGAGCACGCTGCGCATGCTCAAGGCCGCGCTCATGGAGGCGAAGACGAAGAAGCCCAGGGAGGTGGAGCTGACCGCGGACGAGGAGATCGAGGTGCTGCAGCGCTACGTCAAGAAGCGCCGCGAGACCATCGAGGAGCTGAAGAAGGCCGGGCGCGAAGACCTGATCGCGCGCGAGGAGCAGGAGGCGCAGGTGACGTCGCGCTACCTCCCGCAGGGGCTTTCCGAGGACGGGCTGCGGGCGCTGGTGCGCGAGGCCGTGGCGAAGACCGGCGCCGCGGGCCCGAAGGACATGGGCAAAGTGATCGGGACGGTGATGGCGCAGGCGAAGGGCCGGGCCGAGGGCGCGGCGGTCTCGCGGCTGGTGAAGGAAGCGCTCGGCGGATAGCCGGACGCGTCCTCTACGACCTGCGCGGTGAATTACCGGGCGCCTCCTCTCCGAGCGCCCGGCCGGCGGCCACGCGCCTCCTCATCCGGCGGCGCTGCGGAGGGCCGGCTGCGGCTCAACGCGGTCCGGGGCTCCCCGGGCCGCCCCGCGTCGTCTCGGCCGGCGCGGCGAAGAGATCGGCCGGCGGCGTGGCCGGCGTGACGGGGGATCCGGGAGCGGCCGCTGTGGTGTCCGGGCGCGGCGCCGCGCCGGTCGCCTCCAGGTACTCGGCCGCGGAGAGCGCGCCGCGGCGGCGGAGCCGGGAGGCGATCAGGCGCGCGCGCCGCTCGATGCGGCGTGACGGCTGGAGCGGCGAGTAGCGGCGCGGGTTGATGATGACCGCGGCGAGCAGCACCGCCTGGCGCGGTGTCAGCTCGGAGGCGGGGACCCCGAACCAGTGGCGCGCCGCCGCCTCGGCGCCGAACACCCCGTCGCCCCACTCGATCAGGTTCAGGTAGAGCTCGAAGATGCGCCGCTTCGGTAGCGCGCGCTCCATGCGCAGCGCCAGGAACGCTTCCTCGAGCTTGCGCATGAGGGTGCGCCGGTCGCCGAGGAACAGGTTCTTCGCGAGCTGCTGGGTGATGGTGCTGCCGCCGCGCACCACGCGGCGTTCCTCGAGGTCGCGGCGCGCCGCCGCCCGGAGCTCGTTCCAGTCGAGCCCGCCGTGCCGGTAGAACGCGTCGTCCTCGGCGACCAGCACCGCGCGGCGCAGCAGCGGCGCGATGCGGTCGTAGGGGACCCAGGCCTGGCGGACGCGGTAGCCTCGTCCCGCCGCGGCCGCCCCGGCTTCGCGCTGGCGCATCAGGGCGGTGCGGCGCGGGACCCGCGTCGCCAGCGAGGCCACGTCCACGGTGCGCGCCCGCAGCGCCGCCACCATCGCGGAAGCGGCCAGCGCCGCCGCGGCCAGCAGGACGAGCCCGAGCAGCGCGCGCTTCACGCCGGCACCTCTCCGGGGCTCACGCCGGCGGGCGCGCGGCCAGCACCACGAGCGTGATGTCGTCGCTCTGCGGTTCCCGCCCGCGGAACGCCTCGACCTCGGCGAGCATGGCGCGGATGCAGTCGCCGGGCGGGAGCGTGCCGTGCCGGGTCCACATCTCGCGCAGCGACGGCTCGCCCAGCTCCTCGCCGCGCGCGTCCATCGCCTCGGAGACCCCGTCGCTGTAGAGCAGCAGCGCATCCCCCGGCAGCATCACGGTCTCGCCCTCGGCGTAGACGGAGCCCTCGAAGAGCCCGAGCGGCAGGCCGCCCTCGATGAGCTCCTCGACCGCCCCGTCGCGGCGGCGCAGCAGCGGGTAGTTGTGCCCGGCGTTGGTGTACGTGAGCCGGCCGCTCACCGGGTCCAGCTCGGCGTAGAACAGCGTGATGAACTTCCCGGGCGCCGCCGTGCGGGCGACGCTCTGGTTGACGTGGCGCACCTTCTCGGGGATCGGCTGCCCGCCGTCGCAGAACGCGCGCAGCGAGGCCTGCACGTTCGACATGAGGAGCGCCGCGGGCACGCCCTTGCCCGACACGTCGGCGATGGCGAGCCCCAGCCGCTGCTGCTCGATCACGAAGTAGTCGAACGCGTCGCCGCCGACCTGGTGCGCCGGCACGACCTGACCGAACGCCTCCCAGCGCCCGCAGGCGAGCGGGCGCGAGGGCACCAGGTTCATCTGGATCTCGCGCGCCAGCGACAGCTCGCGCTCGATGCGCTTCGCCTCCTCCGCGAGCCGCTGTTTCTCCATCGCCTCGGCCCTGAGGCGCGCCTGCTCGATGACGCCCGCGGAGTGCCCCGCCACGATCGAGAGCAGCTGGATGTCCGAGGCGGTCCACTGCCGTCCCGGCCGCGCCTGGGTCACCGCGATCACGCCGGTGACGTGGTTCTCGACCCGGAGCGGCACCGCGAGCACGGCGCGGACGCGCGTCTCGGTCCCGCGCAGGCCCGCGAAGCGCTCGTCGTCCAGGATGTCGGGCGTGGCCAGGTGGTCGGCGCGGTGGAGCAGGTAGCCGGTGACGCTGAGCGCGAGGGCCGGCGGCCACGAGCCCGAGACGGTGCCGTGCGACTGCTTGCGCACCAGCGTGCGGCCGCGCGGCGAGTCGGCGTCAGGCTCGAGCAGGCGGATCGAGCCTTCGTCCGCGCCGAGCATGGAGGTGGTGCGCAGCACGAGCCAGTCGAGGATGGGCTGCAGCTCGGTGTTCGAGGCCACCACCTCGCCCAGCTCGGCGAGGAAGCGGAGCACCGCCATCAGGCGCTGCGGATCCTGCTCATCGGCGGTGAGTGGCTTCGCGGACATGGGGCCGCTCCGGGAGAAGGCGAGGCCGGCATCTTAGGCCGCCGCGCGCTGCCGCGACAAGCGCGTGGCCGCGCGCGGCGGCCGCGGGCGCGCCGGGGCTCGCCAGTGCCTGCTCGCGCCCGTCCCGTGCGCGACGGCGCCCGCTTCCCTGGAAACCCCGCCCCCGACCTTGCCTCGCTGCGGGGTGGTTCCTATACTCGCGCACCGTTCGCGCCACCGCTCCGCGCCGCGCGGCGCGGCCGCGCCTTCCCACCGAAACGGAGCCCTACGTCCATGACCACCACCACCGCTCCCGCGTACCGGAACCTGCTGGTCGAGCAGCGCGGCGCTGTGACCGTGCTGTCCGTGAACCGTCCCGACAAGCTCAACGCCCTGAACCGCGAGACGCTGGGCGAGGTCGAGGACTGCGCGCGTCGCTTCGCCGCGGATCCCGCCCGGGGCGCGCTCATCGTGACCGGCGCGGGGGAGAAGAGCTTCGTCTCCGGCGCCGACATCGCGGAGCTCGCCGTGCTGGGCCCGCGCGAGGCGGAAGAGGTCTCGCGCTGCGGCCAGCGCGTGTGCGATGCGCTCGAGCGGGCGGGCAAGCCGGTGATCGCCGCGGTGAACGGCTACGCCTTCGGCGGCGGCTGCGAGCTGGCGCTCGCCTGCCACGTGCGGCTCGCGTCGGAGAACGCGGTGCTGGGGCTGCCCGAGGTGAGCCTGGGGATCATGCCGGGCTACGGCGGCACCCAGCGGCTCCCGCGCCTGGTGGGGCCGGGGCGCGCGCTCGAGATCATCCTCTCGGGCCGGCGCGTCAAGGCCGACGAGGCGGAGCGGATCGGGCTGGTGAACCGCGTGGTGCCGCGCGAGCAGCTGCTCGAAGAGGCGGTGAAGCTCGCGGAGACGATCCTCAAGAACGGTCCGCTCGCGGTGAGCGCGGTGCTCGAAGCGGTGACGCGCGGCATGCAGCTGCCGCTCGACGATGGCCTGCGGCTGGAGAGCGGGCTGTTCGGCCTGCTCGCCGCGAGCGAGGACATGCACGAAGGGCTGAAGGCGTTCCTCGAGAAGCGTACGGCGGACTTCCGGCGGAGGTGAAGTGGACCTGAGCCAGCTTCACGACATCCTGGCCATGCTGCTCTCGACCGTGCTGGGCACGGTGGTGGGCTGGGAGCGCCAGATGGGACGCAAGCCCGCGGGCCTGCGCACGCACACCCTGGTGTGCCTGGGCTCGACCATGTTCGTGCTGCTCGCCCCGCACGCGATGCGCACCTTCAGCATGACCCAGTTCGACCCGACGCGCATCATCCACGGCGTGGTCACCGGCGTGGGCTTCCTCGGCGCCGGCAGCATCATGCGGCAGGAGGGCTACGTCCACGGCCTCACCACCGCCGCGAGCATCTGGATGGTGGCCGCGGTCGGCGTGGCGGTGGGCGTGCACGCCTACGTGCTCGCCATCGTGGGCACGGTGCTCGCGCTGGTGATCCTCGAATGGTTCCGCTGGGTGGAGCGCTGGCTCTCGCCCGGGAGCGAGAACAGCATGTGAGGGGGGCGGACCCGGAGGCATGCACGCCGCCCCGCGATGTCTCCGGGGCGGCGTTTCCGCACTTCGTGCGTTCGGCGAACCCGGGTGGCCGGGGCTGAGCCCGGCGGAGGCTACGGGCCCGGTCCTACGCGGTCACCTGCGCCCGCTCCAGCTCCGCCAGCACCAGGTCGCCGACCTGGCTGGTCGAGAGCCCCGAGTCCGATCCCAGCGAGGGGATGCGCTTCGAGCGCAGCAGGGCCGCCACCGCGTCCTCGATGCGCTGCGCGGCGCGGGTCTCGCCCAGGTAGTCGAGCATCATCTGCACCGCCATCACGGTGGCGATGGGGTTCGCCAGGTTCTTGCCCGCGTACTTGGGAGCCGAGCCGTGGATCGGCTCGAACAGGCTCACGCGCCCCGGGTGCAGGTTGCCGCTCGCGGCGACGCCGAGCCCGCCCTGGATCATCGCGGCGAGGTCGGTGAGGATGTCGCCGAACATGTTGCTCGTGACCACCGTGTCGAACCACTCGGGGTTCTTCACGCACCACATGGTGGCGGCGTCGATGTAGGCGTGGTCGCGCGCGATGTCCGGGTACTCGGCGCCCACCTCCTCGAAGGTGCGCGTCCACAGGTCCATCGCCCGCACCGCGTTCGCCTTGTCCACCAGGGTCAGCTTCTTCGCCCGGTTCCGCCGGCGCGCCAGCTCGAAGGCGTAGCGGATGACGCGCTCGGTGCCCTTGCGCGTGAACAGGATCTCCTGGGTGGCGATCTCGTCGGGCGTGCCCTTCTTGAAGTAGCCGTACATCCCGGCGTAGGCATCCTCGGTGTTCTCGCGCACCACGATGAAGTCCACGTCTTCGGGCTTCCTGTCCTTGAGCGGGCACAGGTGCTCGGCGTAGAGCTTCACCGGCCGCAGGTTCACGTACAGGTCGAGACCGAAGCGCATGCGCGCGATGATGCCGAACTCCAGGAACCCGACCTGGATGCGCGGGTCGCCGATGGCCCCGAGCAGGATGGCGTCGTGCCGCTTCACCTCCTCGAAGGCGGAGTCGGGGAAGACCTCCTGGGTCTTCAGGTAGTGCTCGGCGCCGAACGGGTAGGTGGTGGTGGCGGCGGTGAAGCCCTCGAGCGAGGCGACGCGCGCCAGCACGCGCAGGCCCTCGCGCACCACCTCCGGGCCGATGCCGTCGCCGGGGATCACCGCGATGTTGTAGGTCTTCGACATGGTGCGCTCCTCCAGGATCACTTGCCGTACTTGATCGAGACCGAAGCCCACACCCGGCGCGGCTCGTTCAGGCGCCGCGCCGGCGTGAAGCGCCAGGCCGGCAGCGACTGCGCGAGCAGCGCGACCACCGCCGCCGGCAGCTGGTCGGGCGAGAACCAGGGCAGCTCGTGGAGCACGGCGCGGCCGCGCTCGTCCACCAGGATGGGTAGCACGATCTGCACCGGCTTGAGCGTCAGGGCGAGCGAGTCGGGGATCGGGACCAGCTCCTGCCGGACGATCACCGCCGGCTGGTCCATCTGCGCGAACTCCTCGATCTTGGGACCCACGGCCGAGGTGAGCAGCCCCGCCGCGCGCACGCCGGTGAGGAGCGCGGCCGGCAGCGTATCGGGCGGGACGCCCGGCAGCCGCGACCGCACCAGGGCGAGCGCCGGCTCGCGGTAGCTCGAGTCGAGCGCGACCGCGGCGCGGAAGCGCTCCTGCGCCCGGGCGCGCTGGCCGGCCTTCCAGGCCCACAGCCCGCTCAGGTAGAGCGCCTCGGGCAGCGAGGGGTCGAGCGTGGCCGCCTGGTCGGCCGCGGCGCGCGCCTCGTCGGCGTGCCCGGCGCGCCCGGCGCACACCGCGAGTACCAGCCACTCCTTGCCGGCGAGCGGCCGGGCCGCCACCGCGGCGCGCGCCGCGACGGTCGCCTCGTCCCAGCGCCCCAGCGCGGCGTCCAGCTCGGCGCGCGCGCGCGCCACGTACCAGTGCCAGCCCTCGAACCGGCCGTCGGTCCAGCGCCGGTCGCGGTCCCAGTCGGCCTCGTGGCGGCGGGTCACCGGCAGCGAGTCCACGAGCGCCGCGGCGAGCGGCGGCCCGTGGAGCCGCGTGCGCGCCGAGTCGGCGTCGCCTGCGCGCGCCTCGTCGAGCGCCAGCGCCAGCTCGAGGTCGGCATCGGGCGGAACGCGGCGGCGCAGCGCGCGCAGCGTCGCCGCGGCCTGCCCGTACGCGCCGTTGTCCTCGAGCAGGCGCGCCTCGTGCGCCTGGTCCTGCGGCGGGCGCGGCGTCCCGGGCGCGACCCTGGCGGCAGCCGGGCGCGGGGGCGATGGTGCGCGATGCGCTGCGCCCCCCGGCGCGCCCCGGGCGGCCGCCGCGGAGGACAGCGCGAGCAGGCCGCCCAAGGCTCCCGCTGCGAGCAGCCGGAAGGGAGGCGGGATGCTCACGAGACGCCGGTCTCGTCGAGCGCGTTCAGCACGGCCAGGATCTGCTCGTCGGTGAGCACGCGGTCCACGGTCTTGGCGCGCTGGAACACCGCCTGCGCGCGCTCGGGGGTCGGCTCGATGCCGCGGCTCTCGAGCCAGAACAGCACGTTGCTCAGGCCGCTCATCGGCCCGATCTCGATCTCCTGGCGGCGCCCCACCCAGCTCGCCGGCACGCCGGAGTAGACGCGGTCGGCGAGCCAGTCCTCGCCCTTGCGGTAGGCCTTGATGACCGCGGCGGCGTGCACGCCGGTGCCGGTGCGGAACGCGTCGCGTCCCACCACCGGGTAGTTGGGAGGCACCGGCACGCCGGTGCCGGCGCTGACCTTCTCGCAGTACTCGGCGAGCGCGGTGAGGTCGTTGTCGATCCAGCCCAGCAGCTTCAGGTTGACGAGCAGCTGGTCCATCGGCGTGTTGCCCACGCGCTCGCCGATGCCGATGGCGCAGCCGTGCACGCGCGTGGCGCCGGCGCGCACCGCGGCCAGCGTGTTGATCACGGCGAGTCCGCGGTCGCAGTGCCCGTGCCAGTCGAGCTCCACCGGCGCACCGCTCTCGCGCACCACCTCGCTCGCGAAGCGCACCAGGTTCGCGGCGCCGGTGGGCGTGGCGTGCCCGACCGTGTCGCACAGGCACAGCCGCGAGGCGCCGCAGCGGATGGCGGTGAGGAAGAGCCGGCGCAGCGTCTCCGGGTGCGCGCGCACCGTGTCCTCGGTGACGTACATCACCGGCAGGCCGTGCGACACTGCGTAGGTCACGGCGTCCTCGGTATGCCGCAGCATGTCGTCGGGAGTCCAGTTCTCGGCGTACTGGCGGATCGGGGAGGAGCCGATGAACGTGCAGACCTCGATCGGGATGCCGACCTTCTGCGAGATCTCGATGACGGGCGTGATGTCCTGGTGCAGGGTGCGCGCCGCGCAGTTGGCCTTGATCCCGAG
>JACRPT010000095.1:0-14851 GCA_016223045.1 Candidatus Eiseniibacteriota bacterium | reverse complement strand
GGACCACGTGCGGTCCGGCGCCGGGGAGGCCGATGTCGGCGGTGTCGATCCCCAGCCGCTCCATCAGGTGGAGGATCTCGAGCTTCTCCTCGATGGACGGGCTGCGCACCGAGGGCGACTGCAGGCCGTCGCGCAGGGTCTCGTCGTCGAGCTGGACGCGGAACGGGGGGCGCTCCCAGCGCTCGCCCGCTTCGTTCCAGTCGTAGATGAGGTCTCGTTCGTCCATGGGAGGTGAGTCTACGCCCGCTCGAGCACGACGGCGATGCCCTGCCCGCCGCCGATGCACGCCGAGGCCACGCCGAGCCGCTGCCCGCGCCGGCCGAGCTCGACCAGGAGCGTGTAGATGAGGCGCGCGCCGGTGGCGCCGAGCGGGTGACCGAGCGCGATGGCGCCGCCGTTCACGTTGACCTTGTCGCGGTCGAGGCCGAGCTCCTTCTCGACCGCGAGGTACTGGCCGGCGAAGGCCTCGTTGATCTCGAAGAGGTCGAGGTCCTCGACCCGGAGTCCCGCTTTCTCGCACGCCCGGCGGATGGCGGGGGCCGGGCCGATGCCCATGAACTTCGGTTCCACGCCGACGCTCGCGTAGGCGCGCACGAAGCCGAGTGGCTCTTTCCCCGCAGCGCGGGCGCGCGCGGCGCTGGTCACCACCATCGCCGCCGCGCCGTCCACGATGCCCGAGGCGTTGCCCGCCGTGACGAACGACTCCGGCCCGAACGCGGGCGGCAGCTTCGCCAGGCCCTCGAGCGTGGTATCCGGGAACAGGTGGTCGTCGCGGTCCACCATCACCGACCTCTTCCCCTGCTTCACCTCGACCGGCACGATCTCCTCGGCGAAGCGCCCGGTCTGCGTCGCGCGGTTGCCGAGTGTGTGCGACCGCAGCGCGTACTCGTCCTGCTGCCCGCGGGTGATGCCGTACCTGCGTGCCAGGTTGTCGGAGGTCAGCGCCATCGGGAACCCGCACAGCGTGTCGGTGAGCGCGACCATGAGCGAGTCCTCGAGCTGCCCCTGCCCGAGGCGGAGCCCGGCGCGCGCGCCGCGGATGACGTGCGGCGCCTGGCTCATGTTCTCCATGCCGCCCGCGATCACCCAGGCGGACTCGCCGGCCTGGATCTGCTGCGCCGCGCTCACCACCGCCTGCAGCCCCGACCCGCACAGCCGATTGACGGTGAGCGCAGGGACGTGCTCCGGGACCCCCGCCTTGAGCGCGACGTGGCGCGCGCCGTACAGCGCGTCGCCCGAGGTCTGCATGGCGTTCCCCATGATGACGTGGTCGATGGTCCCGGGCGGAAGCCCGGCGCGCTCGATCGCGGCCTTCGCAGCCGCGGCGCCGAGATCGATCGCCGAGACCGACGCGAGCGCGCCGCCCGGCACGCCGTCGCCGCGCTTGCCGCCGATCCACTCGGCCATCGCGGTGCGCGCTCCGGAGACGATGACGATCTCGGGGGGGCCGCTGGTGGCCACGGGGGTCGCTCCTCTGGATCGAGAGCCCGGTTCGCGATCGGCGGAAGTCCCGGCTGCCGCGTGGTGGGGGCGCGCGGGCGGGAGCACGCGGCGCTGCTCCCTGCGGACGGGTGCGCAAGGTAGCAGAGCCCCCGGGTCGCCTCAAGCCCGCCCCGGTCCGCACGCCGCGTGCGCCGCCGGACGCGCGCCCGTCAGGGCGATCGATCGGTGAGCGGCGCGGGCCTCCGCGGCAGCGCGGAGAGCGCCCGCGCGAGGTCCTGCGGCAGCGGCTGCCCGAGCAGTCGCGCGCGCGCCACGGGGTCCGCGCCGCGCGCGCGCAGCCAGCCCAGCAGGGCCTCGGACTTCGCCGTGCGGCCGAGCAGCGCGTAGGCCGCCGCCCACACCTCCGGGCTTCCGAGCGGCAGTCCGTGCCAGCTCGCGGTGACGATGGTCGGCAGTCGCACCACGCCGTCCCGCCCGTGCATCGCGAAGCCGACGATCAGCTCGGTCGCGAACTCCGGCAGCACGAACTTGTGGTCGGCGTGTACCCCGCTGGAGCCGAACGGCTCGAATGCGAGGCCCTCGAGCGCGGCGCGCGCCCGTTCGAGCGGGGCGTCGGTGGTGAGGTCCCAGTCGCCGACGCGATGCGCGAGCCCGCACGCCGCGAGCAACCCGCTGCCGCCCAGCGCGAACACGATGCCGGCGCGCTCCAGTCGCGCCGCCAGCTCGAGCACGGGCTCGAGCGGCGGCGCCGCGTCCACCCGGGGATCGAAGCCACGCGCCGGACTCACTCCGCCGTCCGCACCGTCTCCGCGGCTCCCCGGGAACGCGCGCGGCCGCGCCACCCCGACGCAGGCGCACCTCTGCCCCGAAGACGGGGGCGTGCAGCCGTCTTCATCCCGGGTCTTGCGCCCCCAGGCGCATACGTTCTGACTCGGGACACTAGCCCGGACTATTCATGACGCGCGTCGCGAGAGTGCGAGATGACCGTGGGATGCAAGGTCCTGTGACCGGCCCCGACGCAGTCGGGGTCCAGCACCCCGTCGAGGAGGGGCCGATCACAGGACCGCGGCAGACCGCGGTCAGATCGCGCTCGCAGCAGCGCGTCATGAATAGTCCGGGCTAGCTCTCGAGCAGCTCCCTGGCGCGTTCGGTCGAGCGCACCACCGCCTTGATGAGGGTCACGCGCAGGCCGCCCTCCTCCAGCTCGAGGATGCCGTCGATGGTGCAGCCCGCCGGCGTGGTCACCAGGTCCTTGAGCAGCGCCGGGTGCTCGCCGGTCTCGACCACCATGGCGCCGGCGCCCATCACGGTCTGGGCCGCGAGCTCGGTGGCGACGTCGCGCGGCAGGCCGACCTTGACGCCGGCCTCGGCGAGCGACTCGATGACGATGTAGATGAAGGCCGGGCCGCAGGCCGACAGCCCGGTCACCGCGTCCATGTGCTTCTCGTCGAGCACCAGCGTGCGTCCGACCGCGCCGAAGATGGCGCGGGCCTGCTCGAGGTGCGCGCGCGTCGCGTGCGTGCCGGGCGCCAGCGCCGTCATGCCCTTCTTGAGCAGGGCCGGCGTGTTGGGCATGGCGCGCACCACCGGCACGGCCGCGCGCAGGTGCTTCTCGATGTAGGTGGTCCCTACGGAGGCCGCGACCGAGATCAGGAGCTGTGCGGGCTCGAGCACGCCGGAGATCTCGGCCAGCACCGCCGCCACGGTCTGCGGCTTGACCGCGAGGATCACCAGGTCGGCGCCGCGCACGGCGTCGGCGTTCGAGAGCGCGCCGCGCACGCCGAGCTCCGCGGCAAGCTTCTCCACCCGCTCGGCATGCCCCGCGGTCACCGTGACCTGCGCCGGGCTCACGGCGCCGGCGTCGGCGAGCCCGCGGATCAGGGTCTCTCCGAGCTTGCCCGCGCCCAGCACCGCCAGCGTCTTGTCGGTCAGCATGCCGCCCCCCCAGCGCCGCCTCACGACGGCGGGTTCGTGCTCCAGTCGTAGAAGCCGCGGCCGCTCTTGCGGCCGTGGCGGCCCGCCAGCACCATGCGCTTCAGGAGCGGCGGTGGCGCGAAGCGCGGCTCCCTGAACTCGTCGAACATGATCTCGGCGATCGCGTAGGCCGTGTCGAGGCCTACGTAGTCGGCGAGGAGCAGCGGGCCCATCGGGTGGCCGCAACCGAGCTTCATGGCGTCGTCGATGTCGTTCCGGCTCGCGAGGCCCTGCTCGTAGACGCGGATGGCATCCATCATGTAGGGGATCAGCAGGCGGTTCACCACGAAGCCGGTCGAGTCGCCCGCGGTCACCACGGTCTTGCCGATGGCGCGGCACCAGTCCGCCGCCGCGCGCGTGCTCTCGTCGCTGGTCTGGAGCGTCCTGACTACCTCGACCAGCTTCATGAGCGGGACCGGGTTGAAGAAATGGAGCCCCAGGAAGCGGTCCGGGCGCCGGGTGAACGTGCTCAGCTCGGTGATCGAGAGGCTCGAGGTGTTCGAGGCGAAGATCGCCGCTGGCCGGCACAGCCCGTCGAGCGCGCCGAACAGCTGGCGCATCAGCGTCAGGTTCACGGGCGCCGCCTCGACCACCAGGTCGCAGTCCGCCAGGTCCCTGAGCTCGATGGTGCCCGCGAGGTTCGCGAGCGTGCTCTCCATGTCGGCGGCCGCGAGCTTGCCCTTGTCCACGCCGCCCTGGAGGAACCTGCGGATCGAGCCCAGCCCCTTCTCCAGCGCGTTCGCCGACACCTCGCGCACCACGGTGGGGAATCCGGCCTGCGCGCTCACCTGCGCGATGCCGCTGCCCATGAGCCCGCATCCCGCCACGCCGACCTTGTGGATCGCCATCGGGCCTCCGCGTCCGGGCTGGGGGTTGAGAAGTGGGTGAGGATGGATGTGCGCGCAGGATAGGGGAGGTCCGCACCACCGGCAAGCGTCGGCAGGCCTCGCCCGCGCCGCTTTACCCGCGGCGGCCGAGGATGCATAGTCGCGGCGGCCGGGGCGGTCTCCGGCTGCCCGCCGGCCGGACCCCGCCGACACCAACGACCCTCGTGAACGCCGCAGACCTCTTCGCAGGGAGGCCGCACGTGACCGCCGTCCTGGAATCCCTCGTCCTCGAGAACCCGACCAAGATCGTCCTGCTGGTGCTGGACGGGCTCGGCGACCTCCCGAGCCCGGAACGCGCGGGGCAGACCCCGCTCGAGGCGGCGCGCACGCCGCACCTCGACCGGCTGGCGCCGCACGCCGCGCTGGGCCGCATCCAGCCGGTGGCGCCGGGCATCACCCCGGGCAGCGGTCCCGGGCACCTCGCGCTGTTCGGCTACGACCCGGTCGAGACCAGTGTGGGCCGCGGCGTGCTCGAGGCGCTCGGCGCCGGGCTCGAGCTGCAGCAGGGCGACGTGGCCGCGCGCGCCAACTTCTGCACCGTGGACGCCTCGGGCACCGTGACCGACCGGCGCGCCGGGCGCATCGCCAGCGAAGAGTGCGCGCGTCTGGTCGGCCTGCTCGAGCGCGCGCTGCCGAGGATCGAGGACGTGCGGCTGGTGCTCAAGGCCGGCAAGGGCCACCGC
This sequence comes from Candidatus Eiseniibacteriota bacterium, assembly GCA_016223045.1. Taxonomy (GTDB): domain Bacteria; phylum Eisenbacteria; class RBG-16-71-46; order RBG-16-71-46; family RBG-16-71-46; genus JACRPT01. The sequence goes on along the minus strand of JACRPT010000095.1, from coordinate 9,864 downwards.
TTCGTCGCGCTGCTGCGCGGCCCCGGGCTGGCGGGCGAGGTGAGCGACGCCGACCCGCACCACGAGGGCGCGAAGGTGCCGCAGGCGCATGCGCTCGCGTCCGACCTCGCGGCGGAGAAGACCGCGCGCATCGTGAACGCGTTCACGGCGAAGGCCGCCGAGGCGCTCGGCGCCGAGCGCCCGGCGAACGCGGTGCTGATGCGCGGGCTCTCGGCGCGCCCCCACCTGCGCGGCTACCGCGAGCGCTTCAAGCTGCGCGCGGCGGCACTCGCCGCCTATCCCATGTACCGCGGCGTGGCGCAGCTCGCCGGCATGGACGTGCTGCCGGCGGGCGAGACCGCGGCGGACGCGTTCGCCGCCGCGGCGGCGCGCTGGGCCGACCACGACTTCTTTTTCATCCACGTCAAGGGCACGGACATGGCGGGCGAGGACGGGGACTTCGACGCCAAGGTCCGGGTGATCGAGTCGGTGGACGCGGCGCTGCCGGCGCTGCTGGCGGCGAAGCCCGACGTGCTGTGCGTGACCGGGGACCATTCGACCCCCGCGCCGATGCGCGGACACTCGTGGCATCCGGTGCCGGTGCTCGTATGGGGCCGGTATTGCGGTGCCGACCACGGTGCGCGCTTCCACGAGAAGGCGGCGCGCGCGGGCAGCCTGGGTGTGCTGGCGAGCAAGGATCTGATGGCCGTGCTGCTGGCGAACGCCGGGCGCCTCGACAAGTACGGAGCCTGAATGACCACCCCGGTCCGCCGCATCCTCCTCCTCGTCCTCGGCGCGGCGCTGTCGGTCGGCGCGCCCGCCCGGGCCCAGCTCCCGACGCCGCTCGACCGCCCCGGCCTGTTCGGCTTCCCCGGGTCGGTCGCGAGCCCCGGCTCGGCCGCGTCGGCCGGCGTGGGGCTCGCCGACCGCTGGCTCGGCGACGAGCCGTTCGACAACCCGGCCGCATCCCCCGCCCGCGGGGTCTCGGTCTCGCCGCTGCTGCTGCGCGTGAGCCGCCAGGACCTGCGCTCGAACTACCGCGACTACGACGAGACCGCCGCGTTCCTGGACGGCGCGGGTGCGTGGATCTCGGTGCCGCTGCGCGGGGTCGGCATCGTCCTCTACGGGCAGCACCCGGCGCTGCGCCGCGAGGAGAACGCCTTCACGCGCGGCCAGCTCGGCTCGCCGGTGCCGCCGGCCACCCTCATCACCTCGGCGACCTCGCGCGAGGCGCGCGCGGGGCTCGCGCTGTCGGCGGTGCGGGGCGCGCTGCGCTTCGGCGTGGCGGGGGAATGGACGCGCCGCTCGGACGCCTACGACTACGAGGAGAGGTCGGGCGACCCGGCGGCTGGGACGCGGCACGCCGACTTCAGCGGCGACGCGGCGGGCTTCGCGGTGGGCGCCCGCCTGACGGGCGCAGGCCGCGTCATGCTCGGCGCCGCGGTGCGCTACGCGCCGGCGCTCACGCTCACCGGTGGCTGGCGCTCGGAGCTGCTGACCGGCGACTCCGCCGCCGCGGTGTCGGTCGGTCGCGGTGCGGCGTGGGAGGGAGGGCTCTCGGCGCGCGTCACCGTGTCACCGATGTTCCACGCCCTCGCCGCGCTGGGCGGACGCGGCAGCCGGAACTGGGACGCCTTCGGCGTGCGCTGCGGCGCGGGCGCGGAGTGGCGCGTGGGCGGCGAGGTCCACGACGCGCGCGAGCCGTGGACGGTGCGCTTTGGCCTCGGCCAGGAGGTGCAGAGCGGCGTCCCCGAGCCGCGCGCGGGCGTGGTCGCGCTCGGCTTCGGCTGGAAGATGGAGTCCGTGACGCTCGACTTCGCGGCGCTGCGCCGCTCGCTCGGGCGCGCGGGCGAGCCCACGTCCTACGATGACCGCGTGCTCGCGAGCGCGACCGTGGGATTCTAGCCCGGCGAACGCGATCTGGCCGCGATCTGCCGCGGCGAACCCGCCGGCCGCTCCTCGACGGGGTGCTTGACCCCGACTGCGTCGCGGCCGACGGTCTCGCCTTGCATCTCGCGGCCATCTCGCATTCTCGCGACGCGGGTCATGAACAGTCCGGGCTAGCCCGGCTCGTGCGGGGGGCGGACGGAGAGCGCGCGCTCGGGAGTGCGCGGCCCGGCGCTCCCGGGCCGTTGTGCTAGACTGCGCCGGCGCGACGCCGGGAGGCCGGTCCCGGGCCGCGTGATGCAGTGGATCCCGGACGTCGTTCGCGCCCCCTTGATGCGAGAGTGGCGGAACTGGCAGACGCGCTGGATTTAGGATCCAGTGGGGAAACTCTTGGGGGTTCGAATCCCCCCTCTCGCAGTGACTCCCGTGTCCACATCCTCGAACGCTCCGGAGTGAGACCCGACGCATGAACCTATCGGTCCGTCCCACGGGAACCTGGCAGCACACGCTGGACGTCGAAGTGCCGGTGGAGGAGGTGGACCGCCGCCTGGACGAGGTGGCGCGCCAGATCCAGCGGCGCGCGAGCCTGCCCGGCTTCCGCCGGGGACGCGTGCCGCTGGATCTGGTGCGCCATCACTTCGCCGAGGTCGTGGAGCAGGAGTTCCTGGAGTCCTTCGTCCCGCGCATCACGGGCGAGGCCATCGACCAGGCGCGCCTGAACCCGGTGGTGCCGGCGGTGGTGCGCAACCTGCGTTTCGGTCCCGGCCAGCCGCTCCGGTTCGAGGCGGTCATCGAGGTCCGTCCCGAGATCGAGGCGCGCGACTACAAGGGCATCCCGGCCAGGCGCCGGGTGCGGGCCGTGGACGACGCCGGGGTCGAGCGCGTCCTGGGAGAGCTGCGCGAGGAGTCGGCGGTGTTCGTGGACCTGGACCGGCCGGCGCAGCGCGGCGACATCGTGCTGCTCGACTCGACCCGGCTGGACGCGGGCGGCCGGCGGCTGGCGGGGTCGCGGGCCAAGGGACGGCGCATCGAGCTGGGTGCGCCGGGCGTTCTGCCCGGCCTCGAGGACGCCCTGCTGGGGGCGGAGGCGGGGCAGGAGCGCACCTTCGAGCTGCACTATCCCGCGGACTACCCGGCGCCCGAACTGGCCGGAAAGAGCGCGCGCTACGTCGTCAGGATCCGGAAAATCCAGGAGAAGAAGTTGCGCGATCTGGACGATAACCTCGCCCGTGAGGTGTTCGGCCTGACCTCCCTGGAGGAGCTCAGGGCGCGCGTGCGCCTGAACCTCGAGGGCGAGGAGCGGGTGCGCGTCCAGCGCGAGCTCGACGCGGCGCTGACGGCCGAACTCATCCGCCGGAACCCGTTCGAGCTGCCGCAGGCGCTGCTGGCGCGCACGCTGGAGCGGGTGATCGAAGAGGCGACCGGGGGCAAGTCGGTGCCGGAGGACCTGCGCCGGGAGCTGGAACAGCGTTATCGTCCGGGCGTGGAGCGGTCGCTGCAGCGGGAGATCCTGCTCGACGCGGTGGCCCGCCAGGAGAAGCTCGAAGTCAGCGACGAGGAGGTGGCCGAGGAGATCCAGCGGATGGCCCAGGCCGACCCGCGCCAGGCGGCGCGGGTGCGGGCCCGCTACGCGTCGCAGGAGCGGCGCCAGGCGCTGCGGGAGTCGCTGCTGGAACGCAAGGCCCTGGACTGGCTGATCGACGCGGCGGAGGTCGAGGACGAGGTGCTGACCGAGCCGCCGCTCGTGGTGCCGGCGGGACGCTGAGCCGGGGACGACCCGGGGGATCGGAGGGGAGAGGACATGGGGCTGGTTCCCATCGTGGTGGAGCAGACGGGCCGTGGGGAGCGCGCGTACGACATCTACTCGCGGCTGCTGAAGGACCGCATCGTCTTCATCGGCACGCCGATCGACGACATGGTGGCCAACCTGGTGATCGCCCAGATGATCTTCCTCGAGGGCGAGGACCCGGACCGCGACATCAACCTGTACATCCACAGCCCGGGCGGGATGGTGACCGCGGGCCTCGCGATCTACGACACCATGCAGTTCGTGAAGCCGGACGTCGCCACGCTGTGCATGGGCCAGGCGGCCAGCATGGGTGCGGTGCTGCTCGCCGCGGGCGCCAAGGGCAAGCGCTCGGTGCTGCCGAATTCGCGCATCATGATCCACCAGCCGCTCGGCGGCACGCAGGGTCAGGCCACCGACATCGAGATCTACACGAGGGAAATGGTCAAGATGAGGGACCAGATCAACGCGATCCTGGCCAGGCACACCGGCCGGCCGATGGAGCAGCTCGAGAAGGACACCGACCGCAACTTCTTCATGTCCGCGCAGGAGGCCAAGGAGTACGGCCTGGTGGACGAGATCATCGAGAAGCGTCGCTAGCCCCGGGGCCTCCATGAAGAAACGCATCGCCACGCCTCACCCCATCCGGTGCTCGTTCTGCGGGCGCGGGCAGGACGAGGTCGCCCGCCTCGTGTCCGGACCGTCGGTCTACATCTGCAGCGAGTGCGTCAAGCTGTGCAACGACATCCTGGAGGGCGAGCTCGAGCGCGAGCAGCCGGCGGCGGCCGGCCAGCTCCCCAAGCCCGCCGAGATCAAGCGCATCCTCGACGACTACGTGGTGGGGCAGAACCGCGCCAAGAAGACGCTCGCGGTTGCGGTCTACAACCATTACAAGCGCATCTACGCGCCGCCGCAGCACGGCGACGTCGAGCTCGAGAAGTCGAACATCCTCCTGATCGGCCCGACCGGCACCGGCAAGACCCTGCTGGCGCGCACGCTCGCGCGGTTCCTCAAGGTGCCGTTCGCGATCGTGGACGCCACCAGCCTGACCGAGGCGGGGTACGTCGGCGAGGACGTCGAGAACATCCTGGTGCGCCTGCTCCAGTCCGCCGACTTCAACCTGGTGAGCGCCGAGCACGGCATCGTCTACATCGACGAGATCGACAAGATCTCGCGCAAGAGCGAGAACCCCAGCATCACGCGTGACGTCTCGGGCGAGGGCGTGCAGCAGGCGCTGCTCAAGATCCTCGAGGGCACGGTCGCCAACGTGCCGCCGCAGGGCGGGCGCAAGCACCCCCAGCAGAAGTACATCGAGGTCAACACCAAGGACATCCTGTTCATCTGCGGCGGCGCCTTCGATGGGCTCGAGAAGATCATCGAGCGGCGGGTGGGGCAGAAGGTGCTGGGCTTCGGCGCCGACATCCGCAGCAAGCAGGAGAAGCCCATCGGCGAGTTCATGGCGAAATGCGAGCCCGAGGACCTGCTGCGCTACGGGCTCATCCCCGAGCTGGTGGGACGCCTGCCGGTGGTGGGCGTGCTCGACTCGCTCGACGAGGAGGCGCTGGTCTCCATCCTCACCGAGCCCAAGAACGCGATCACCAAGCAGTACCAGAAGTTCTTCGAGATGGAGGGCGTCAAGCTCGACTTCACCGAGGACGCGCTGCGCGCCATCGCCACGCAGGCGATCAAGCGCGGGACCGGCGCGCGCGGACTGCGCGCGGTGATCGAGGAAGCGATGCTGGACGTGATGTACGACATCCCCTCGCGCGCCGACGTCATCGGCTGCACCATCTCGCGCGAGTGCATCATGGGAGGCGCATCGCCGCTGCTCACCTACCGGGGAGAGCGGGAGAAGCGGCGCAAGGAGGCCTGAGCCGGGCGGGCCGGACGCGGTCCACCCGCGCCACGCCATCAAGGAGTCGACGTGCCACCCATCAGCCCCCGTTCCCGTGCCCGGCAGTCCGCGAAGAAGAAGGTCTCCCCGCGCGATCGCGGCCCGAAGTTGGAGGTCACGCGCGGCGACGAGACGTTCACGTTCCACGAACGCCTGCCGCTGCTGCCGCTGCGGGACGTCGTGGTCTTCCCCTACATGACGATCCCGCTGCTGGTCGGCCGCCTGCCCTCGATCAACGCGATCGAGAAGGCGGTGGCGCGCGACCGCGTGCTGTTCGTCACGGCGCAGAAGCGCAGCGAGGTCGCCGATCCCACGCACGAGGAGCTCTACGAGGCCGGCACCGTGGTGCGGGTGCTGCAGCTGTTCCGCCTGCCCGACGGCACCATGCGCGTGCTGGTCGAGGGCGTGTGCCGCGGGCGCGCCGAGCGCTTCTTCTGGTCGAGCGACTACTACACCGTGAAGGTGGCGGTGGAGCCCGAGGCCGCGGTCTCCGGCAGCGAGGTCGAGGCGCTGGTGCGCCACGTGCTCGCGCTCTTCAACGACTACGTGCACCTGAACCGCCGCATCCCCGACGAGGTGATCGCGACCGCGAACAACATCGGCGACCCCGTCTGCCTGGCCCACACGATCGCGTCGCACCTGCTGGTCAAGGTGCCGCAGAAGCAGAAGCTGCTCGAGGCCCGGGGCGCGGTGGAGCGGCTGCGGCTGCTCGGCGAGACGCTGGCCGCCGAGCTCGAGATCGTCAAGCTCGAGCGCAAGATCGAGGGCCAGGTGCGCTCGCAGCTGCACAAGAACCAGAAGGAGTTCTACCTCAACGAGCAGCTCAAGGCGATCCGCAAGGAGCTGGGGCATCAGAACGAGTTCGCGAGCGAGATCGACGAGCTTTCCGCCGCGATCCGGAAGGCGCGGCTGCCGCGCGAGGTCCTGGGCCGGGCCATGAAGGAGCTCGACCGGCTCGGCAAGATGAGCTTCATGTCGCCCGAAGCCACGGTGGTGCGCAATTACCTGGACTGGCTGGTGTCGCTGCCGTGGACCCGCGCGACGCGCGACCATGGCGACATGGCGCGGGTCGAGCGCATCCTCGACGAGGATCACCACGGCCTGCGCAAGGTGAAGGAGCGCATCGTCGAGTACCTGGCGGTGCTCAAACTCACCGGGCGGGACAAGGGCCCCATCCTGTGCTTCGTCGGCCCGCCCGGGGTGGGCAAGACCTCGCTCGGCCGCTCGATCGCGCGGGCGCTCGGCCGCCGCTTCGTGCGGGTCGCGCTCGGCGGCGTGCGCGACGAGGCCGAGATCCGCGGGCATCGCCGCACCTACATCGGCTCGCTGCCGGGCCGCGTCATCCAGAGCCTGCGGCGCGCCGGCACGCGCAACCCGGTGTTCCTGCTCGACGAGATCGACAAGCTCGGGAACGACTTCCGCGGCGATCCCGCCTCGGCGCTGCTCGAGGTGCTCGACCCCGAGCAGAACCACACGTTCAACGACCACTACCTCGAGGTGGATTTCGACCTGTCGCAGGTCATGTTCATCTGCACCGCGAACTCCCTCTACTCCATTCCCCCGCCGCTCATCGACCGCATGGAGACGCTCAAGCTCCCGAGCTACCACGAGGACGAGAAGGTGGAGATCGCGCGGCGCTTCCTCATCCCCAAGCAGATCGCGGCGGCCGGGCTCGAGCCGGGGGACCTGCGCCTCGGCGTGCCCGGCATCCGCTCCATCCTGCACGGCTACACGCGGGAGGCCGGGGTGCGGAACCTGGAGCGTGAGATCGCCGGGATCTGCCGCAAGGCCGCGCGCCGCAAGGCCGCCGGCCGGCTCAAGAGCCCGCTGGTGGTCACGCCTGCGAACCTGCAGCGCTTCCTGGGCGTGCCGCGCTTCATCGACATGGCGATCGAGCGGGTCAACCGCGTGGGGATCGCGAACGGGCTGGCGTGGACCGAGGTGGGGGGCGACCTGCTGACCATCGAGGTCAGCATCCTGCCCGGCAAGGGCGACCTGCAGCTCACCGGCAAGCTCGGCGAGGTGATGCGCGAGTCCGCCCACGCCGCGCTCACCTGGATCCGCTCGCGCGCCGAGCAGCTCGGGCTCGGCCGCGACTTCTACCGCGAGATTGACGTGCACGTCCACGTGCCCGAGGGCTCGATTCCGAAGGACGGTCCCTCCGCCGGCATCACCATCGCCATCGCGATGGTGAGTGCGCTCACCGGCGTGCCCACCCGGCACGAGGTCGCGATGACCGGCGAGATCACCCTGCGCGGCAGCGTGCTCGCGGTCGGCGGGCTCACCGAGAAGGCGCTCGCGGCGCGCCGCGCCGGCCTCACGGTGGTGCTCCTGCCGCGCGCGAACGAGAAGGACCTCGTCGAGATGCCCGAGGAGGTGAAGGAGGGGCTGGAGTTCGTGCCGGTCGAGAGCATGGACCAGGTGCTCGAGCGCGCGCTCGAGCGGCGCGTCCAGCCGCCCGTGCCGGACGCCGCCCCCGCGCCCGGCGAGCCGGACGAGGGGAGCGCCGCCGACCCGCAGTACGCGCATTGAGGGCGGATCCCCGCCCCATGAAGACGCGCCTCTTCACCCCCGGGCCGGTCGAGATTCCGCCGAGGATCCTGCGCGCGCTGTCCCAGGTGCCGCCGCACCATCGCACCGACGCGTTCCGCGCCGCGCTGCAGCGTGTCTCTCAGGCGCTGCGCGAGGTCCACCAGACCGAGGGCCAGGTGCTCCTGCTCGGCGCCTCGGGCACCGGGGCCATGGAAGCCGCGGTGGTGAACCTGCTCGCCCCCGGCGCGCGCGCTCTCGCGGTGGTGGGCGGCAAGTTCGGCGAGCGCTGGGCCAACCTGCTCGAGGCCTACGGCGTGCCGCACGCCGTGCTCCCGGTGGAGTGGGGGAGCGCGGTGGACCCGGAGGCGGTCGCGCGCCACCTCGACCAGGACGCGGGCGTCACGACCGTCTTCGCCACGCAGAGCGAGACCTCGACCGGAACGCTGAACGACGTCGAGGCGCTGGCGAAGGTCGTGCGCGCACGCGACCGGCGGCTGGTGGTGGACGCCGTCACCGGGGTGGGCGTGCACCCGCTGCCGCAGGACGCATGGGGCGTGGACGTGGTGGTGTGCGGCTCGCAGAAGGGCCTGATGATCCCGCCCGGCATCGCCACCGTGAGCCTCGCGCCCTGGGCGCTCGCCGCGGTGGAAGGGGAGAAGCTGCCGCGTTTCTACTTCGACCTGCGCCGGGCGCTCAAGACCGCGCCCGCGGGCGAGACGCCGTGGACCCCGCCGGTGTCTCTGGTGCTCGCGCTCGAGGAGGCGCTCACCATGATCCTGCGCGAGGAGGGACTGGCGAACGTCCACGCGCGCCATCGCCGGCTCGCGCACGCCACCCGCGCGGGCGCTCGCTCGCTCGGCTTCGAGCTGTTCAGCTCCAGCCCCTCGCACGCGGTGACCGCGCTCCTGCCGCCGGAAGGCGTCCGCGCCGCGGACGTCATCAGGCGCCTGCGCGAGGTGCACGGCATGGTGGTCGCGGGCGGACAGGACCAGCTCAAGGGGAGGATCTTCCGCATCGGGCACATGGGCGCCTACGATCTCGCCGACATCCACGCCGTGCTGGGCGCGCTCGACGAGATCGTCGCGCACTTCGGCAGGCCCGCGGGCGCCGACCCCGTGCGGGCGGCCAGCGAGGCCTGGGCGGCGGCGTGAAGGTCCTGGTCGCCGACCGACTCGATCCCGCGGCGGTCGCCCGGCTGCGCGAGGCCGGGCACGAGGTGCTCGAGCGCAGCGGCCTCGCGGGCGCGGCGCTCGTCGAAGCGCTGCGCGGCGTCTCCGCCATCCTGGTGCGCGGCGCGACCAGGGTGACCGCCGAGGTGCTGCGCGGATCGCCCTCGCTCCGGGTGGTGGTGCGCGCCGGCACCGGCCTCGACAACGTGGACGTCGCGGTGGCGCGTGAGCTCGGCGTGTTCGTCTCGAACACGCCGGCCGCGAACGCGGTCTCGGTGGCGGAGCTCACCTTCGGCCTGCTGCTCGCGCTCGAGCGCCACCTCGTCCCCGCCGCGGGCGACCTGCGGCGCGGCGTGTGGGAGAAGACCAGGTACCAGGGCCGCGAGCTGGCGGGGCGGCGGCTCGGCCTGGTGGGCTTCGGCCGCATCGGGCGCGAGGTGGCGCTGCGCGCGCGCGCGTTCGGCCTCGAGGTGGAGTGGAGCGACCCGCTGGTCGCCGCCGCCCCCGCGGGCTTCGAGTGGACGCGCGGGCTCGCGCTCGCCGAGCTGCTCACGCGGGCGGATATCCTCTCGCTGCACGTGCCCCTCACGCCCGTGACCCGTGGCCTGATCGGTGCG
>JACRPT010000087.1 GCA_016223045.1 Candidatus Eiseniibacteriota bacterium | reverse complement strand
ATGAACGGAAGCGGCTCCCGCCCGCGGGCGCATCGACCCTCCTACCGCGCCCGCCTCAGCAGGTAGATCACCCAGGGAGCGACCCGGGTCTCGTTCACCCAGCGGATGGGCTCGTCCTCCCGCCCCAGCGGGCGATGGGTCGTCACGACCTCGAGGCCGGCGGCGGCATAGACCTCCCGATACGCTTCGTCGGGCCACACGATGTCCACCACCGGCCGGCGGTCCTCGACGTCCGTCATGATGATCCGCACCGGATCGCCGCAGCGGGCGGCGCGGTTCTCGGGGAAGTCCCGGGTCGAGAACGACGCCCACTCGTGGGTGTAGATCTCGGGCGCCGAGACCACGCTCACGATCCGGCCGCTGTCGCTCAGCAGCCCGCCCAGCGCCTCGAAGAGGGCCACCTTCTTCTCGCGGCCGGGGATGTTGTCGAAGGTGAACGCGGAGAGCACCAGGTCGAAGGAGCGCGCGGGGAACTGGCCGAGGTCGCCATTGGCGATCAGCCGGTAGTCCCCGCCGGGATCGCGCCCGGCCGCCCGGCGGATCATCTCCTCGGAGACGTCCACGCCCACCGCGGCGAAGCCCAGGCCGCGCAGGAAGCGCGTCGAGCGCCCGGCGCCGCAACCGAAGTCGAGCGCGCGAGTGCCCCGGACGTGCTCCGCGAGCAGCGCGGGCAGGTCGCGGTATGCCAGGTAGTAAGTGCCAGGGAACTCGAGCGCGGCGTAGGCCTCCGCGCGCCGCAAGTCCTCATAGACGTTGAATGGGCTCATCGCGAGAACTCCCGCGGGCCGCGGGCGCCCCTACCCCAGCTTCACCGCCGCGTTCTCGACCGCGCGCTTGAGGATGGCCAGCGCCTCGTCCACCTCGGCGGCGGTCACGTCGAGCGGCGGGCGGAAGCGCACGCTGCGGTGCCCGCACGGCAGGATCATCATGCCGAGCGCGTAGGCCTGGTCGGCCACCGCCTCGCGCGCCGCGCCGTCGGGGAAATCGATCGAGCACATGAGGCCGCGGCCGCGCGCGTTACTCAGGAAGTCGGGCCGCTCGGCCTGCAGGGCCTCGAGCCCGCGCTTCAGGTGCGCGCCCACGGTCGCCGCGTTCTCGATCAACTTCTCCTCGGCCATGATCTCCAGGTAGCGCTGGACCCGCACCATGTCCGCCAGGTTCCCGCCCCAGGTCGAGTTGAGCCGACTCGACACGTTGAACACGTTCTCGGGCTCCTCGTCGAGCTTGGGGCCGGCGAGCATGCCGCACACCTGCGTCTTCTTGCCGAAGGCGAGCAGGTCGGGCTGGACGTCGAAGTGCTGGTGCGCCCACATGCGGCCGGTGATGCCCATGCCGCTCTGCACCTCGTCGAACACCAGCAGCGCGTCGTTCTCGTGCGCGAGGTCGGCGAGCGCGCGCAGAAACTCGGGGCGGAAGTGGTTGTCGCCGCCCTCGGCCTGGATGGGCTCGATGATGATGCAGGCGATGTCGTCCTTGCGCTCGCGGAACGCGGCCTTCATCTGCCCGATCGAATCGGCTTCGGCCTGCTTCACCCGCGCCAGCTCGGCGTCGTCCACCGGGAAGCGCAGCTTCGGGGTCGAGACGCGCGGCCAGTCGAACCTGGGGAAGTACCGGTACTTGTTCGGGTCGGCGGTGTTGGTGAGCGAGAGGGTGTAGCCCGAGCGGCCGTGGAACGCCTCGCGGAAGTGGAGCACCTGGTGCCCCTTCTCCCGCTGACAGCCGTGCCGGAAGTTGCGCCGCACCTTCCAGTCGAAGGCGGCCTTGAGCGCGTTCTCCACGCCCAGCGTGCCGCCGGAGATGAAGAACGCGTGCGGCAGGTAGGCGGGCATGGCGAGGCGGCCGAAGGTCTCGACGAACTCGGCCATCTCGACGGTGTAGATGTCCGAGTTGGTCGGGTTCACGAGCGCGGCGCGCGTGAGCTTCGCCAGGAACTCTGGGTCCTTGAGCTTCGGATGGCCGATGCCGATGGGAAGCGTGGCGAAGAACGAGAACATGTCGAGCAGGAAGCGCCCGCTGCGCGCGTCCCACAGGCGGCGGCCGTGGCTCTTCTCCAGGTCGAGCACGATGTCGTAGCCGTCCGCCATCATGTAGCGCCCGATCGCCTCGTGCACCTGCTGCGGCGTCATCCGCCCGGCCGGGGTGGGTGTCGTGTTCATGAGGCCTCTCCTTTCACTCCGGTCGAGACGTAGCACTCCTCCTTCACGGTGGAGAGCACCATGGCGGTGCGGGTCTGGCGGACGCCTTCCATGCCGTTGAGCTGGTTCAAGAGCAGGTCCTGGAGCGCGTCCATGTCACGCACGCGGACCTTGAGGAACACCGAGAACTCCCCGGTCACGTGGTGGCACTCCTGCACCTCGTCGAGCGTGCGCAGCTTCTCCAGGAACGCCGCCTCGTGGCGCGGGTGCTCGATGAACACCTCGACGAAGGCGGTCACCTGCACCCCGAGCGCGCGCGGATCCAGCAGCGCGGCGTAGCGGCGGATGACGCCCGCCTGCTCGAGCTTCTTCAGCCGCTCGTTGACCGCCGCGGTCGAGAGCCCGACCCGCCGGGCGATCTCGGCCTGGCTCATCTTCCCGTCGCGCTGGACCAGGTCCAGGATGGCCTGGTCCTTGGGGTCGAGCACCTGGAGTGTGTTCGCTCTGATTGGCATGGCGCGAGTATATGTTCGGCGCGGTCAGCAACCAACTGAAATTGTTTCGCCGAGAGCCACCAGTTGCCGAACCGATGGGTGTCGCGCCCCGCGCTGCCTGTGCCCCGGACCCCCGGCGGACCCCGCGCCGGAGATCCCCGCCAGCGGCCCGCATGGGGCGCCGGTCCGCGCCCTGCTCCCCCCTGCACGCCGGGACAGCGCGCAAGGGCCTGGGAGCGATCGCCCGCGCCCTACTCCCGGGCCGCGACCGAGCGCGCCCACGCCATGAGCGGCGCGGGGTCGCCGAGGTCGTCGAGCGCCAGGTCGGGCGCCAGCGCCTCGAGCTCGGCGCGCGTGCGCCCGCCGGTCGCCACCGCTACCACGCGCGCGCCGGCGGCGCGGGCGCAGGCGATGTCGTGCTCGGTATCCCCCACCACCACGCAACAGCGCGGCGGCACGCCGTAGCGCCGTCCGGCCTCCGCCACCGCGCGGCGCGCCAGCGCGTCGCGGCTCTCGGCCTGCTCGCCGTAGGCGCCGAAGGTGAAGCGCCCGTCGAGCCCGAAGTGCGCGAGCTTGATGCGCGCCATCTCGGTCATGTTGCCGGTGAGGAGCCCCAGCACCCAGCCCGGCTCGGCGGCGATGCGGTCCAGCACCCGGATCACGCCCGGCAGCAGGCGGCCGCGGGCGGGCCGCAGCAGCTCGCGGATGTGAGCGAAGACCGCGTCCCAGAAGCGCGCTTCGTCACCGTGCTCGAGGATGCGGCCGTGCTTGCGCAGGATGTCGCCCAGGATGAGCGGCTCAGTGCGGCCGGCGAAGGCGATGTCCCGGAGGTGCCTCGGTGAGCAGCAGCGTGCCGTCCACGTCGAACAGCCAGACCAGCCGGGCGGGAGTGGTCATGGTGGGGGTGTCGGGTCGAGGGTCGTGGCCGGCAGCGGCGTCCGCGCGAACCGGACGGGAGTGCTCATCGTGAGGGGAGCGCACGCGGGCGCATGGTAGCATGCGGTCGTTGCGCGTCCCATCGGACCGGAGGAGAACCGTGAACCTGCGCCTGCAGTCCCTGCTGTTCGCCGCGGCGATCGCGCTTGCTGCGTCGCTCGCGCACGCCCCTGCCCCGGCGCTCGCGCTCGCCGCCGCCACCGCGGCCGCCGCTACCGCGCCCGTCGCTGTGCCCGCCGCCGCCGCGACCGCCACCGCGCCCGCCACCGCGCCCGCCGCCGCCGCGACCGTCGCTGTGCCCGCCGCCGCGCCTGTTGCCGCGCCCGCCGCGCCTGTTGCCGCGCCCGCCACCGCGCCGGCGCGCGCCACCGCGGCGCAGTTCACCGCCGACACCTCGCGCATCACGGCGGACGAGGAGCTGCACTGGACGGTGCCGCTCCGCATCCGCAACCGGCTCGACATCGGCCTCTACCTCGACAGCCTGTCCCTCGAGGTCGAGGACCTCGGCCCGGGCCTGACTCGCGTCGAGCCCATCACGGTGCTCCCGCTGCAGCACATGGTCCGCATCCTGCCCTCGCTGAGCGCGCAGCAGGTGGGTTTCATCCAGTACGAAGGCCCGGCCATGGCCGAACACGCAAGACTCACCTTCAGGCTGCGGGCTCACGACATGGAGAAGAACGAGTACCGGCTCGCGGCGGAGGTGACGGCCGGCCCGGGGCCGCTCTCGGAGAAGTTCCCCTCGCGCTTCCTGACGGTGGACGGGCGCAAGGTCGAGGTCGTGCTCATCGAGGCCGGTGGCGACTCGCTGGTGCCGGGACTGCTCCTCGTCCACGGACATGGCGCGCACGCGCGCCGCATGCTCGCCCAGGGCCTGCAACTGGCGCGGCGCGGCTACACCACGATGCTGGTGAGCATGCCGGGCTACGGCCTCTCGCAGGGGCCGGCCGACTTCATGGGGCCCGCCACGGTCGGGGCCGCGATGGCCGCGCTCGACGCGCTCAGGCAGACGAAGGGCGTGGACCAGGCGCGGCTCGGGGTGTGGGGCACGTCGCGCGGCGCGACGGTGGCGATGGAGCTGGCGGCGCGGCGCGAGGACCTCAAGGCGGTGGTGGCGCAATCGGGCATCTACGACCTGTGGGCCTGCTTCCGCGGCACGCAGCTCCCGGGCTTCCGCGAGACCATCGTGGCCGAGGCGGGTGGTGACAGCGCGGCGTGGCGCGAGCGCTCGCCGACGCTCGCCGCCGGGAAGGTCCACGCGGCGGTGCTGATGCTCCACGGCGAGCGCGACCGCAACGTGCCCTTTGGCCAGGCGAAGGCGTTCGCGGAGGCGCTGCAGGCGCGCGGAGTCGCGGTCGAGACGAAGTTCTTCCCCGAGGCCGAGCACCAGGTGCCGCGCCCCGAGGCCCAGAAGACCACACTGGCGTTCCTCGACCGCGAGCTGCGCGGGAAGTAGCGCCTCCGGGGGACGGCGCGCGCTGCCAGGCTCGGCCGCGCTCGCGGGCCATGCGCGTTCCGGCTCCACGCGCTCCCAGACCGCCCGCGCTCCCTCACCGCCCGCGCTCCGGCACGGCCCGCGCCACCAGGGCCGCCCGCGCCCTCCGGGACCGCGGGGTCACCGTGATAGACTCGTTCGCGTCCTGTGACCGTTTCGACCCGAGGTACCCCGTCATGCGATGCGCCCGGCCGCTCTGCAGCACCCTCGCCCTGCTCCTCGCCTTGGGCCTCGCCGCCGCCGCCCATGCCGCCCCGGCGCGCACGCGCCTGGTGCGCGTGACGCTCTCGCCCGCGGTGACGCTGGCGTCGCTGCAGCAGGCGGGCTTCGACATCGCCTTCGTCAAGCACGGCGCGTACGTGGACATCCACGAGTGGCCGGCGGACGCGGCAGGGCTGGCGGCGCTGGGCGCCACCGTGGTGGACGACGACGTCGAGGGCCACGCCGCGGCGCGCGCGGCGGCCGAGCTGGCGGCGCGCCCGCGGCCGGCGCCCGCCCGGGTGCTGAGCGCGGTGCGGCCCGACGGCGTGTTCCGCATCGAGGCGCTGCCGCCCTTCGGCTCGGGCAGCATGGGCGGCTACTGGACGCTCGCCGAGGTCAAGATGAAGCTCGACTCGCTGGTGGCGGGCGATACCCAAGACGTGGTCGCCGACAAGCTGGACACCATCGGCACCACGGTCGAGGGCCGCCCGATCTGGGGGCTCAAGCTCGGCAAGCGCGTGACCGGACCCGACCCGCGGCCGGTCGCCTTCTACAACGCGCTGGCCCACGCGCGCGAGCCCGAGGGGATGCAGGCGCTGTTCTACTTCGTGGACGACCTGCTGGCGAAGTACGGCAGCGACCCGTTCGCCACGTACCTGCTCGACCAGCGCGTGATCTACATCGTCCCGGTGGCGAACTCGGACGGCTACTTCTACAACCAGACCACGAACCCGGCGGGCGGCGGCATGTGGCGGAAGAATCGCCGCGACAACGGCGACGGCACCTTCGGCGTGGACCTCAACCGCAACTTCGGCTACATGTGGGGCCTCAACAACACCGGCTCGAGCGGCACCACCTCGTCGGACCTCTACCGCGGCCCATCCGCGTTCTCGGAGCCCGAGACCCGCGCCCAGCGCGACATCGTCGCGGCGCTGACGCCCAGGACCGGGCTCTCGTTCCACACCTACAGCGACCTGTTCCTGCATCCCTGGGGTTACACCCCGGCCGCGACGCCCGACTCGCTGACCTTCTACGAGTGGAACGACGAGGCCACGGTGGCCAGCCACTACATCGCCGGCAACGCGCCGCGCGTGCTCTACGACGTGAACGGCGAGTTCAACGACTGGATGTACGGCGACACGCTGCTCAAGCCGAAGGCGTTCTCGTGGACCCCCGAGGTCGGCAACCAGACCGACGGTTTCTGGCCGGCGCCCTCGCGCATCGTGCCGTTGGCCGAGGAGAACCTGCGCAGGTGCTGGCTGGTCGCGGCCATCGCCGGACCGTACGCACGGGTGGAGAGCTCGGCGCTGGTGGAAGGGACGCTCGACGCTGGGAACCTCGCGCACCTGGCGGTGCGCGCGCGCAACCTGGGGCTGGTGGGGACGCCCGCCGGGCTCAGCGCCACGCTGGTGGCGCTCGACGCCGGCACCGAGGTGTTCCCGGCCGGGAGCGCGTGCCCCTATCCCACGCTCGCGCCGCGCTCGAGCGCCGACGCCACCGGCGGCGCCACCTTCATCGTGGCCGCGGCCGACTCGGTGACGCCGGGCCGCCTGGTGCGCTTCGAGCTGGACTTCACCGCGTCGGGCGGCTACTTCTCGCGCGATACCGTCGAGCTGCTGGTCGGCACGCCCACCGTGCTGATGGTGGACGCCTGCAACGACCTCGCCAACTTCACCTCCACGGGCGGCTGGGGCGTGGTCTCGACCGACCCGCGCCATCCCGACCGCTATCTCGCCGACAGCCCGGCCGGGAAGTACGGGGCGAGCGTGAACCTGCGGCTGAGCGAGAAGTCGCGCTTCGACCTCTCGGCCGGCGTGCACGCCTGGGCGCTGCTCGAGGACCGCTACATGCTGGAGCAGGACTTCGACTACTCGGCGCTGGAGGCGAGCCTCGACAGCGTGACCTGGACCCCGATGCCCGCGCGCACTGCTTCGAGCGGCGTGTTCGCGCCGCAGCCGGCGGGCCAGCCGGTGTGGCAGGCCGCGCGCTGGCTGTGGAAGCCCGACCGCGTGGACCTCTCGAGCATGGCGGGGCCGGCCGGCAGCGCGGTGCGGCTGCGCTTCCGCACCGTGTCGGATGCCGGCGCCCAGTACGACGGCTTCAACTTCGACTCGCTGCGCATCCTGCTGTTCGATCCCGCGTCGCAGCCCGCGCCGGTCGCGGTGGGCGCGGGCCCGGCGCCCGCACTCGACCTCGCGCCGCCCGCGCCCAACCCGGCGCGCGAGCTGGCGCGCTTTTCCTTCGCGCTGCCGCGCGCGGGGGACATCGCGCTCGACATCCTCGACCTCGCCGGCCGCCGCGTGCGCTCGCTCGCGCACGGGCGCTACCCCGCCGACCGCTACGTGCTGGCCTGGGACCTCCGCGACGACGCCGGCCGCCCGGTCGCTCCGGGCGTCTACCTGGCGCGCCTCTCCGGGGCGGCCGGCAAGATCGCGCGGCGGCTGGTCGTGCTGCGTTGATGCTCACGCCGGCGCTGGTCTGGTCTCGCGCGTGGCAAGGGCCAGGGGCAAGCGGGTGGCCAGGCTGAGCGCCGCCGCGCCGTCGTCCCCGGTCCCCGCGTCCGCGGCGGCGGGTGTGGCGCGCCGGCCCCGGCTGCTGGTGGTCGGCCCGCTGCCGCCGCCCATCGGCGGCGTGGAGACCGTGACGCAGGCGGTGCTCGAGTCGGACGCGTTCCGCGACTTCGAGGTCGCCCACTGCGACATCACCAAGGGCCGGCCCAAGGCAACGCAGGGCCGCTTCGACGCCGGCAACTTCGCCTGGGCGGCGCGCCACTTCGCCCGCATGGCCCGCGCGACCCTCTCGTTCCGGCCCGACGTCGTCTACCTGCCGGTGGCCGGCAACTTCTCGGCGGTGCTGCGCGACCTCGCGCTGGGCTGGATCGGGCGGCGCACCGGCGCGCGCACCGTCGCCCACCAGCACGCCGGGCGCATCGAGCGGGTGCTCGAGAAGCGCGGCGCGGCGCGCGCGGTGGTGCGCGCCGGGTTCCGGCAGTTCGACCGCCTGCTGGTGCTGGGCGAGCACTGGCGGCCGCTGTTCGAGGGCTACGGCGTCACCGCGCCCATCGCGGTGGTCCCCTCGACCTTCCGCCGTGAGGTGTTCGAGCGGGCGCAGGACTTCCGCCGCCCGGACAAGCGGAGCGGCCCGATCGAGGGCCTGTTCGTCGGCCAGCACGGCAGGCTCAAGGGCACGCTCGACCTGCTCCGCGCGATCGCCGCGCTGCGCGCGCGCGGCACGGCGTTCCGCATGACCTTCGTCGGCCCCGCGCAGCGCGCGGGCGACGAGCAGGCGGTGATGGCGCTGCGCCGCGAGCTGGCGCTGGAGGACGTGACCGAGTTCACCGGGCTGCTGCTGGGTGATGCGCTCTACCAGCGTTTCCGCCGCGCCGACCTGTTCGTGCTGCCGAGCCACGCCGAGGGGCTGCCGGTGGTGCTCTACGAGGCGGGCGTGTTCGAGATGCCGGCCATCACCACCCCGGTGGGCGCCATCCCCGACCTGATCCGCCACGAGGTGAACGGCCTGCTGGTCGAGCCGGGGAACGTGGAGCAGCTCGCCGCGGCGATCGGCCGCCTCGTCACCGGCCACGACGAGCGCATCCGGCTCGGCGCGCGGCTGCGGCAGGACGTGCTGGAGTTCCACCCCGACCGGATCTGCGGGCGCATCGCCGAGAACGTGCGCGCGACGCTCGCCGCGCCGGCGGGCCCCGCGCGCACGGGCTCGGGAAGCCCCCCACCTGCACCCGGGCTCCCGCCCGATGCCGGCCGTGGATAGCAGGGCGCGCCCGTGAGCGCCGCAGGCTGGAAGCTGCGCCGGCTCGCCGCGATGGGACCGGCGGAAGCGGCGCGCCGCGCGCGCATCGCGCTGCGCGACCGCATCGCCCCACCCGCCTATGCGCGGCTCGCGCCTGCCGCGGCGTTCGAGAGGCTCTACGACGCGGGCGTCGAGGACGTGCTGCGGGCGAGCCGGCTCGCGGCGCTGGTTCACGCCCCCGCCGACGCGCGCGCCTTCGCGCCGGCGCTCGCCGCGGCCGAAGCGCTCGCGCGCGGCCGCTGGAGCCTGTTCGGGCACGAGGTCGCACTCGCCGACCCGCCGGACTGGCAGGCGAACCCGCTCACCGGGGAGCGCTGGCCCGACCTGCCGGGCCGCGCACTGGACTACCGGAGCGCGGACCTGGCGGGCGGCGCCAAGTACGCGTGGGAAGCGGGGCGGCTCACCATGCTGCCGCTGCTCGCGCTTTCGGCGCGGCTCGCAGGGGGTGCGGTGGGCGGCGATGCGGGGGCAGGCGGTGCGGCGGACGGCGCGGCGGCGGCGGCGCGCGGGACGGCCGGCGATCGTGAGTTCTCCGCCCGACTCCCAGGCAGCGCGGCGGCCGGCGAGCGCGCCCTCGCGTGGCTCGCGGACTTC
>JACRPT010000097.1 GCA_016223045.1 Candidatus Eiseniibacteriota bacterium | reverse complement strand
GCATGCCCCAAGTCGAGCACGCCATGGGGCGCGACGCGAGCCGGCTGTATGAGCTGATCTGGAAGCGGACGGTCGCCAGCCAGATGGTCGATGCGCAAGTCGAGCAAACGACGGTCGACATCGCGGTCTAGGATGCGCAGTTCCGCAGCAGCGGGCGCACGACGCGTTTTCCTGGCTTCTTGAAGGCGTACGTCGAAGGTTCGGATGACCCGGAGCAGGCGCTCGCACAGGCCGGGGTCCGCCCCGGTGGCCTGCGCCACCTCCTCGAGCGGCGTCGCCAGGTAGCCGCGGTCGTCGAGCGATCCGACGATGAACTCGGCCAGCGCCAGCTCGCGCTCCGGCAGGTTCAGGAAGTGGAGCTGCTCGAGCAGGCTCTCGGCCAGCGTGGTGCGCGTGACCGGCACGCGCTCGAGGAATTCCGTCGCGGTCTCCTGCTGCGGGATGTAGGCGCGGTCGAAGGCGCCGTCCTGCATGTACTCCGACCAGTCGATCGGATCCTCTTCGGCCGGGTCCTCGGCCTCCTGGTTCGCCTTCTCCTCCGGCGAGTCCTCCTTGGCCAGGTCCTCGCTGTCGGTGCGGTCGTCCACCTCCTCGAGCAGGGGATTCTGCATGATCTCCTGCTTGTGGATCTGCTGGAGCGCGAGCGTCGGCACCTGCAGCAGCTTCAACGCCTGCTGCAGGCGCGGCGTCATGATGAGCGCCGGGCGGAGCGTCAGGTTGAGCGAAGGCTTCATTTCCATGGATGTGAGGCTCCCCGTCGTTG
This sequence comes from Candidatus Eiseniibacteriota bacterium, assembly GCA_016223045.1. GTDB lineage: Bacteria > Eisenbacteria > RBG-16-71-46 > RBG-16-71-46 > RBG-16-71-46 > JACRPT01. The sequence goes on along the minus strand of JACRPT010000097.1, from coordinate 35,149 downwards.
GTGCGTCCTCAGAGGCTGAAACGTTCGCCCAGGTAGATCTCGCGGGCCGTCGTGTCGTTCGCCAGCTCCTCGGCGGTGCCCTGGAGCAGGATGCGGCCCTCGTACATGATGTACGCGCGGTCGGTGATGCGCAGCGTCTCGCGCACGTTGTGGTCGGTGATGAGCACGCCCAGCCCGCGGTCGCGCAGGCGGGCGACGATGTCCTGGATCTCGGCGACCGCGATCGGGTCGATGCCGACGAACGGCTCGTCGAGGAGGAAATAGGACGGCCGGCGGGCCAGCGCGCGCGTGATCTCGACGCGCCGGCGTTCCCCGCCGGAGAGCCTGGTCGCCATGCGGGTCGCGAGGTGCGTCAGGTTGAGATCCTCCAGCAGCTGATGGAGCCGCGCCTCGCGCTCCGCCCTGGTCATCGGCATGGTCTCGAGCACGGCCATCACGTTCTCCCGCACCGTGAGCCGCCGGAAGATGCTGGGCTCCTGCGCCAGGTAGCCGAGCCCCATGCGCGCGCGCCGGTAGACCGGTTCGTTCGTGATGTCCCGGCCCTCCAGCACGATCCTCCCGTGGTTCGGCCGCAGCAGGCCCACGATCATGTAGAACGAGGTGGTCTTGCCCGCGCCGTTCGGCCCCAGCAGCCCGACGACCTCGCCGCGGCGCACGTTGAAGCTGACCTCGCTCACCACGCGCCAGCGGCCGTAGTAGCGCTCGAGGCCGCGCGCGACCAGACCGTCTTCCGGGCGGGCCTCCCCGGTGGGCGGAACGAACGCCGCGCCGTCGCTCAACGCCTCTCTCCCTCGCGCTTCAGGGCGCCTCCGCCGGACTGGGTGTGGACCACGGCCGACACGTTCTTCTTGAACTCGAAGCGCTTGAGGCCGGGATCGCTCTCGAAGCCATAGCCCTTGAGCACGTCGCCGCCGCGCTCGACCCGCACCAGCTGCTCCACCGGCGAGATGATCTTCTGCTCGCGGTTCAGGAAGTGGATCTCCTCGGTGGACATGCGCGTGCCCTCGCGGGTCTGGAGCACGACGTTCCCGCGCGCCGTCATGTTGTGGCTCCGGAGCTGGATCTCGCCCTCGCGCGCGGTCAGCTCCGAGGACTGCTGGCCCCGGTCGTCGTAGAAGTCCACGCGCACGCCGCGGGCCACCACGACGTTCCGCGCGTTGTAGGTGGCCGAGTAGCGCGCGTAGAGCTTCCACTGCGGGGCTTGGCCCGCGACGGCACCACCGAGCGCTGGCGATCGCAGCCCGCCAGCAGGAGCAGCGCCACGGACAGCACCGCGAGCCGTGCGCGCGCTGCGTCGTGGAGCGCGCGCCGCGGCCGCGCCGCGGGTTTCGGATGCTTCGAGGGTGCCCGGTTCATCGCGTTCGAGGGCCACGCTAACAAAGGGTCCACACCGTCGCAAGCAGGGCATATGCCAGCGCGTTTGCCGGTTGATATCTCTGGAGGTTATCGGACTCGGCCGTCCCCGACTTGACCGCCGAACGACGTCCGCGACGCGACGCGGATGCCGCGCGCTGTCGGTTCAGGGGTTCGGCGTCCTCCTTCCGGGCCTGCGGCGAGCGCGCCGGAGGCGGGGCAGGTCACGCGCGTGCCCGCGCGGTGCGCGAACGGGCCGGCTGGCGCGCGACGGCTCAGGCGCCGGCGCGCAGGCAGTCGTGCAGGTGGAGCACCCCCACCGGGACGCCCTGCCCGTCCACCACCACCAGCGCGGTGATCGGGCCACCCGGCCGCTCCTCCATGGCGCGCACCGCCGCGGCCACCAGCGCGTCGCGGCCGATGGTGCTGGGCGTGCGGCTCATCACCTCGGCGGCGCGGAGCCGCCACGGGTCGGCATGGCGCATCAGGATGCGCTTGAAGTCGCCGTCGGTGATCACCCCGGCCAGCGCGCCCGCGGCGTCCACCACGGTGGTGATGCCGAGGCACCTGGCCATGATCTCGAGCATCACCTCGCGCAGCGAGGCGCCCTCGGTGACGCGCGGCACATCGTCGCCGGCGTGCATCAGCTCCTCGACCCGCCGCGCCGCGGAGCGCCCGATCAGGCCGCCCGGGTGCAGGAAGCGGAAGTCCTCGGCCTTGAAGCCGCGCCGCTCGAGCAGGGCGATGGCGAGGCAGTCGCCCATCACCTGGGCGAGCGTGATGCTGGTGGTGGGCGTCAGCTCCATCGGGCAGGCCTCGCGCGCCGGACCGGTCACCAGCTCGACCGTGCTGCGCTTCCCGAGCGCCGAGCCCGGCGTGCCGACGATGCTCACCAGCGGCAGGCCGTGGCGCTCGAGGTAGGGCATCAGCGCGAGCAGCTCGTCGCTGGCGCCGCTCTTCGAGATGAACAGCGCGGCGTCGCCGGGCGTGAACAGGCCGGCGTCGCCGTGCAGCGCGTCGGCCGGGTGCAGGAACACCGCGGGCGTGCCGGTGCTGGTCAGGGTGGCGGCGAGCTTGTGCGCCAGCAGGCCCGACTTCCCCACGCCGGCGACCACGACCTTGCCGCGGCAGCCGTGCAGGATCTCGACCGCCTCGACGAAGCGCTGATCCAGCTTCGATTCGAGCGCCGCGACCGCCGCGCCCTCGATGCGCACCACCTCGCGCGCCCGCGCCAGCAGGTCGCTCTTCCCCGGCTGCGCGCTCACAGCGCCTCGTAGCGGCGCAGCACCTGGTCCCAGGTGCCGTTGTGCCGGAGGATCAGCTCCACCACCTCGCGCCCCGCGCCCCTGCCGCCCGGCCGGGCGGTGACGGTGCGGGCCACCGCCAGGACCTCGGGCTGCGCGTCGGCGACCGCGATGGGCCAGCCCACGCGCTTCATCAGCGGCACGTCGGGCAGGTCGTCGCCCAGCATCGCGCACTGCTCCCAGCGCGCGCCCTCGCGCGCCAGCACCCGCTCGGCCACCGCGATCTTGTCCTTCTCCCCCGCGTAGCACTCGATGCCGAGGTCACGCATGCGCCCCTCGACCGCGCGCGAGGCCCGCCCCGAGATCGCCACCGGCAGTACGCCCAGGTCGCGCGCCCACTGGAGCGCCAGCCCGTCGCGCACCCAGAAGTGGCGCGCGTCGCCCGCCGCGCTCTCGACGATCACGCCGTCGGTGAGCGTGCCGTCCACGTCGAGGAACAGCACGCGCACCGCGCCCGCGGCCGGATCAGGCATGGGGCGCCTCGCTCACCGTCTCGTGGACGCGCAGGGCCTCGTCGAGGAACGCCTCGGCCTGCTCGAGCGGCAGCTGGGTGGCGGCGTCGGACAGCGCGCGCGCCGGCTCGGGGTGGGTCTCGAAGAACAGGCCGTCCACACCGCACGCCACCGCGGCGCGCATGAGCGGGAAGGCGAAGCGCCGGTCGCCGCCGGTCTCGCTCCCGCCCGGGCGCTGCAGGCTGTGGGTGGCGTCGAACACCACCGGCCAGTCGAGGTCGCGCAACACGACCAACGCGCGCATGTCCACCACCAGGTCGTGGTAGCCGAACGTCGTGCCGCGCTCGGTGAGCAGGATCCGCTCGCAGCCCGCGGCACGCAGCTTCTCGACCGCGTTCGCCATGTCCTCGGGCGCGAGGAACTGCCCCTTCTTCACGTTCACCGCGCGCCCGCTGCGCCCCGCCGCCGCCAGCAGACCGGTCTGGCGGCACAGGAACGCGGGGATCTGGAGCGCGTCGGCCACCTCGGCGGCCGGCCCGACCTCGCACTCCTCGTGCACGTCGGTCAGCACCGGCACCCCGATCTCCTCGCGCACCTGCGCGAGCGCGGCGAGCGCCTGCTCCAGGACCAGCCCGGCGAACGAGCGCCCGCTCGAGCGGTTGGCCTTGCGGTAGGAGGACTTGAAGACGTAGGGCAGGTCACGCGCGGCGCAGGCGGCCTTGAGCTGCGCCGCGACCTCGAGGCACAGCTCGGCGCTCTCGACCACGCACGGCCCGGCGATCACCAGCAGGCGCGGCCCGCCGGCCGTCGCGTTCCCGATGTCGAAGCGCTTCATGCCGGCCGGCCGCGCGGCGCGTCCGCGGCCTCGCGTGCGGCCGGCGGCGCCGGCGGCTCCAGCGCGTCGCTGCCGAGGCGCGCGCGGCGGCGCTCGAGCGCGGCGCGCACGAAGTCCACGAACAGCGGGTGCGGCTCGTGGGGGCGCGACTTGAGCTCGGGATGGAACTGCACCGCGAGGAACCACGGGTGGTCGGGCAGCTCGACGATCTCCACCAGCTCGCGACCCACGCACTTGCCCGAGATGACCAGCCCGCGCGACTGGAGCTGGGCCGCGTACCGGTTGTTGAACTCGTAGCGGTGGCGGTGGCGCTCCTCGATCTCCGCCCGCCCGTAGGCTCGCGCGGCCAGGCTGCCCGCCTTGAGCGCGCAGCGGTAGGCGCCGAGCCGCATGGTGCCGCCCTTCTCGGTGACGTCGGCCTGGTCGGCCATCAGGTCGATGACCTTCTGCGTGGCATGCGGGTCGAACTCGCTGGAGTTGGCCTCGCCCCAGCCCACCACGTGGCGCGCGAACTCGATGGTCGCCACCTGCATGCCGAGGCACAGCCCGAAGTAGGGGATGCCGCGCTCGCGCGCGAACTGTACGGCGCTGATCTTGCCCTCGATGCCGCGCTCGCCGAAGCCGCCCGGCACCAGCACGCCGTCCACGTCGAGCAGCCGCTCGGCCGCGCCCGGGCTCTCGAGGTCGCCGGCCTCGACCCAGCGCAGCTCGACGCGCGCGCGGTTCGCCGCTCCCGCGTGGACGAACGCCTCGATGATGCTCTTGTAGGCGTCGCGCACGTGCGTGTACTTGCCGACCACCGCCACCACGCACTGCCTCTCGGGATGGCGCACCCGCTCGACGAAGTCGGCCCACACCTTGAGTTCCGGCTCGCCGGCGTCCAGGCCCAGCTCGCGCACCACCAGCGCGTCGAGCCCGCCCTGGTGGAACACGCCCGGCACCTCGTAGATCGAGTCCACGTCGTAGGCGTCCACCACCGCCTCGGTCGGCACGTTGCAGAACAGCGCGATCTTCTCGCGCACCTCGCCCCCGAGCGGGGCCTCGCTGCGGCACAGCAGGATATCGGGCTGGATGCCGATCTCGCGCAGCTCCTTGACCGAGTGCTGCGTCGGCTTGGTCTTCATCTCGCGCGCGGCGCGGATGAACGGCACCAGCGTGACGTGGACGAACAGCGTGTCGCGCCGGTGCTCGAGCCGGAGCTGGCGCACCGCCTCCAAGAACGGCAGCGACTCGATGTCGCCGACCGTGCCACCGATCTCGACGATCGCCACGTCGGCCTGGGTGGTGAGCGTGAGCGAGGTGATGCGGCGCTTGATCTCGTCGGTGACGTGCGGGATCACCTGCACGGTGCGGCCCAGGTAGTCGCCACGGCGCTCCTTGGAGAGGATCGAGTCGTAGATCTGCCCGGCGGTGACGTTGTGGCTGCGGGTCACCGAGGTATTCGTGAAGCGCTCGTAGTGGCCCAGGTCCAGGTCGGTCTCGGCGCCGTCGTCGGTGACGAACACCTCACCGTGCTGGAACGGGCTCATGGTGCCCGGATCCACGTTGAGGTAGGGATCGAGCTTCTGGATCGTGACCCTGAGCCCCCGCGCCTTGAGGAGGAGCCCGAGCGACGCGGCCGCGATGCCCTTGCCGAGGGAGGAAACCACGCCTCCGGTCACCACGATCGTCTTCGCCATCGTCAGGCCTCCCCTCCCTGAGGGCTCCGCATGGAGCCGCGGCCTAGGGCCGCGGCCCGCGTCTCTCCAGCGCCTCCAGTTGCGCGGGCGTGTCCACCCCCGCCGCGGGACGCGCGCTCTCGAACACCCGGATGCGCACCCCCCGCTCGAGCGCGCGCAACCGCCCGAGCCGCTCCGCCTGCTCGAGCGCCCCGGGCGGCCACGAGGCGAACTCGAGCAGGAAGTCGCGCCGGAAACCGTACACGCCGATGTGGCGGAGCGCCGGACCGCCGCGCCCGCCCGCGCCCGGGTCCGCGCGGCTAAAGTAGAGCGCGCAGCCTCCCGCGTCCACCGCGACCTTGACCACGTCTGCCGCGGCCAGTACCGCGGCGTCCGGCTCGCGGTGCGCGAGCGTCGCCATCCGCACCGCCGGGTCCGCCAGCATCCCGGCGACCAGCCGTGACACGGCTTCCGCGTCCAGCTCGGGCTCGTCGCCCTGCAGGTTGAGCACGATCCCGGCTTCCGGGTGGCGCCGCGCCACCTCGGCCACCCGGTCGGTGCCGTTCGCGCAGTCGGGCGAGGTGCGCTCGACCGCGGCGCCGAAGCCGCGCGCCGCGGCCTCGATGCGGTCATCGTCGGTGGCGATCACCAGCGTATCGAGCCCCGCGATGCCGCGGGCGCGTTCCCACACGTGCCGCACCAGCGGCTTGCCCCACAACAGGGCGAGCGGCTTGCCCGGAAAGCGCGACGCGCCGTACCGGGCGGGGATGACGCCCAGCACGGCGGCATAGAGCGTCCGACTGTCGGTCACCGCGCATCCTCCCGAAAAGGGCCCGGGCGCAGCCTATCAGGCCCTCGCGCCCCCTGCGCCAGCACTTTCACCCCCACGATCCCCGGAAGAGTCCTCTATTGGTTTGCTCAACGCTCAGAAGGTGGGAACATTGCCGCATGATTTCGCCTGAAGGGCGAGGGCCCCTGATGCTGAGATGGCCCGCACGACCGCAGCTGGCCGCGCTGTCCTGGCTGGCAGGAACAGCCACTGCCGGCTACCTGGTCTGCGCGCCGCTGCCCGCGGCGGCCGCCCCCCAAGGGAGGGCCTGGGCGCCAACAGCCCAGGTGAGCCTCCCGCGCATCCGGAGCTTCGGCTTCACCTGCTTCTTGCCTGATTCCGCCGGTTGGCCAAGGCTCGTCGCCGGTACCGATGCGGACACGAGCCTAATTCGGTATTGGGGGATTCTGGGCTGGCAGGACTCTTCATGGATGCTGCGAGACCTGAGCGGCTTCAAGGGAGGTTACTTTCCTGAGATCAGCCGTGGAACACCACCCTTCCTGGCGTGGATGACGTCCGAGTGGTTGACAGCAATCGGCTATCTGCAAGTCGCTCGAGTCAGCGGCAACTCCCTGTCAGCCCGCGAGACGGTGGCGACAGGCTCTGATGCTGCCAACGAGTACTCGGCAGCGGCCACCCCGACTCGACGCTGGGTAGTCCGCAGCGACACCCGGCTGAACAGTGGCCGCGAGTACCTGCGAGCTTTCTTCTCCGACAGCGCCGGCCGGTGGAATGCCATGCCGGATCTGGAGGCACCGGCCTCGATGTGCGCCATCGCTCCCTTGGAGGATGGAGCAGCACTTGTGGTGTACGCCGGAGACACGGGGCTCAGATGGATCGTCGCTGATCCCCCCGCATGGGGTACCGGAGGCGTCCTCGATCCCCGGCCGTGGCACGCCCTGCACCCTCGATTCAGAAAGAAGCCGTCCGGCGGCTGGTGGCTGACGTACACAGGCTGGCACTGGGTTCATCTGATCGCCTACGCGAACGGTGCCTGGTCGCAGCCCGAGAGCCTCCGCTACGTCCATCCCGACCAGGGAACCTATGCCGCGGGCTGGGTCGAGGCCACCACCGACAGCACAGAACTTCCGGTCCTCGCCTGGTCGGACATGGGCTACGGGTTCACGTACCGGGACATCGCCACGATCGCCTGGCAGGAGAACGGTCGCTGGTGGGCCGACGAAGTCCCCGGGTCGGAGAATCTCTACACGGAGGTATATCCCTTCCGGGACTGGAACGGCGACATCTGGGTGGTGTGGAATCGCCGGCGCGCTCCCGAGATCTGGTACGCCCACACGTTCTGTTCCGCCACCGCGAGCCGACCCTACATCGTCGGCGCCGGCCGGCGCCGGACCGTGCAGTGGACGCTGTCGTCGGCTGCCCCGGGCTCGTGGTGGAGCGTGCTGCGCTCGCGGGATGGTGGCGAGCTCGAGCCGGTCGCCCGCCTGCGGGCCGGCGACTCGCGAAGCATGAGCTGGACGGATTCTTCGCCTCCCCGGGGGCAGCTCGCGTACCGCATTCGCCGCGAGTCGGTGGGCAAGCGCTACGAGTGGCTGAGTGAAGAGGCCCGTTGGCCAAGCAGATGCCGCAAGCCGCTGCGCCTGGAAGTTCATGGCGGTCCGGTCGCAGAGGCAGTGTCGCTCGAACTGAATGATGCGACCGCCGGTCCCCTGGACCTTCAGGTCTTCGACCTGCAGGGCCGCCTCGTGCTCCACCGGCGAGTTGCCTCCTCCGGCGCGGGATCGGACACGTTCCGGCTGGACCTCAGGACTGGTTCCTTCCCGCTCGTCGCCGGCGTGTACTTCCTTCGGGCGTTGGATACCACCGGCAGAGAATCCAACACGGCGAAGCTGGTGGTCTTGCGATAGCCCCTCAGGAGACGCCGACACTCAGCTCGGCGATCATGTCGGCCACGTCCTTGCCCGACTTCTGGAGCGCGGCCGTCTCCTCGGCCGAGAGCTTGAGCTCGACGATCCGCTCGACGCCCCGGCCGCCCAGCACGATGGGGACGCCGATGAACAGGTCCTTCATCCCGTACTGGCCGTCCAGGTGCACCGAGCACGGCACCAGCCGCTTGGTGTCGGTGAGGATGGCCTCGGCCATGTCCACCGAGCACATCGCCGGCGCGTAGTAGGCCGAGCCGGTCTTCAGGAGCTTGACGATCTCGGCCCCGCCGTTCCTGGTGCGCTCGTTGATGGCGGCGATCCTCTCGGCCGGCAGCAGCTCGGCGACCGGGATACCGCCCACCGTGGTGTAGCGCGGCAGCGGCACCATCGAGTCGCCGTGGCCGCCCAGCACCATGGCGTCCACGTCCGCGGGAGACACGCCCAGCTCCATGCCGATGAAGGCGCGCATGCGGGCCGCGTCCAGGATGCCGGCCATGCCGAGCACGCGGTTCTTCGGGAAGCCCGACACCTTCCAGAACAGCCAGGCCATCACGTCAAGCGGGTTGGTCACCACCACGACGTAGGCGTTCGGGGCGTGCTGCCGCACCGCCTCGGCCGCCGGCCGCACGATGTCGGCGTTGGCCTTGAGCAGGTCGCTGCGCGACATGCCCGGCTTGCGCGGGAAGCCGGCGGTCATGATGACCAGGTCCGCGCCCCTGACCGCGGCGAGGTCGTTCGCGCCCTCGATCCTCCCGCCCTGGTGCCACAGCGGCGTGGTCTGCGTCAGGTCCAGCGCCTTGCCCTGCGGCATCCCTTCCACGATGTCCACCAGCGTCACGTCCGCGAGCCCGCGCTCCGCGACATAGAGCGCTGCGCTCGCCCCCACGTTCCCTGCGCCGATGACGGCGACCTTGCGATTCACGGCGACCTCCTCGTGTCTTGAGCGACCTGAAACGGGAACGCCACGCCGTCGAGGGCTCTCGGGCCCCGGGCAGCGCGGCGTCGTGCGTGCGGCTTGGGAAGCTAGTTCGTCTCGGCCGTGGCCGGGGGCAGGACGTGCACCTTGCGGCGCGTGCCGAGGTAGCGGGTGAACTTCACCTCGCCGTCGATCATCGCGAACAGGGTGTCGTCCTTGCCGATGCCCACGTTGTGCCCGGGGAAGAACCGCGTGCCGCGCTGCCGCACCAGGATGTTCCCCGCGCGCACGCGCTCGCCGCCGAAGCGCTTGACGCCGAGGCGCTGCGCGTTCGACTCGCGATTGTTCCTCGATGAGGACTGACCTTTCTTGTGAGCCATTGCCTCTCCTACGCCTGGATGCCGGTCACGCGGATGCGCGTGAGCTCACTGCGGTAGCCCTTGCGGCGCCGGTAGTCTTTCCGGCGCTTGTACTTGAAGATCTTGAGCTTCGGCCCCCGGAAGTGCTCCAGCACCTCCGCCGTGAGGCTCGCGCCCTTGACGTAGGGCTGGCCGACGGCGACCCGGTCGCCCTCCGCCAGCAGAAGCACCTGGTCGAAGGTGAGCTGGCTGCCCGGCTCGCCCTTGAGGCGCGCCACCTCGAGGATGGCGTCCGGCTCAGCTTTCGTCTGGATGCCGTTGATGTTGACGATGGCGTACATCTTCGGGGTCTCTCCCTGGATCGCGCCGGGCCGCACGGGCGGCCGCGACCCGCGGCTGCGCCCCGAGGACAGGCGAAGGCGCCCGCTGAGGTGGGCGCGAAGCGCGTATTTCTACCACGCGGGCGCGGGCATGGTCAAGGCGACCGGGCGCGCAATCAGGAACCTCCAGGCGGTAGTCGGCGTGGGGAACCGGCAACACGTGCCCACGACCATGAGCCCCGCCCCCCTTCGGCTGGGGGGTCGGGGCGTCTCGAGAGTTGTGCGCGCAGGGAGTCAGTGGATCTGGATGACCTTGCGCGTGGCCACCTGACCGTCGCTGCGCACGACCGCGAAGTAGGTCCCCACCGGAGCCCGACTGCCGTCGGTGGCGCGGCCATCCCACTCCAGCCGCACCCTGCCGGGAGTCCCCATGGTCTCCAGGTGGCGCACGCGACGGCCGCTGATGTCGAAGACATCCGCCGTTAGTGGCCCCGGTCGGGCGACGTCGGCCTCGATGGTCGTGGTCGAGCGGAAGGGATTGGGCCGGTTCGAGACCCGCAGGAGCAGTCCGACACTCGCGCCCGGCCCGCCCTCATCCACGGCCACCACGTACCCGCCGGCAGGGAACCAGTACAGGTACGCCTTGACCGTCTGGTCTCCGCTCGGGACATTGGCGCCCACCAGCAGATGCGTGCCCGGTTTTTCGCTCGCGCGTCCGACGTTGGCCAGCCAGCTGCCGAAATGCGTCCCGCCCGCGCCGCACCCACCCTGTACCCATTCATCGGTAGCGGGCCTTGAGACCTCCCCATGTCTGCCGCACGACCGGGACGGTCCATTCCCGGCACGAATCCGACCACGCAGCAACACCCTGCACCCCGACGAAGAGACTCAGCGGATTCGGCGGCTCCGCCGGATTCCCGAGACACGGTACTCGGAACGGAACCCGCAGGATGCTCGCCCCCACCGGGATCGTCGCCGTGCCTGTCTTCGGGAATCCGCCCCACGGGCTGGTACTGTTCAGCTGATACGTAATACCCATGGAGGACGGCTCAAAGTTCACGACCGTATAGTCCACGAACGTGTCGCGCCCTGCAGGGCAGTTCCTCGGCGTTCCGGCGTTGAAGGTCTGTGTCGGACTGCAGTCAATGCGGGGCCCGTAACTGCCGCGCACGACAATATGGTCGACGTAGGCGCCACCCTGTGAAGGGTGTACAGACCCGTCCGAGTGGAAGAGGAATCGGAGATACAGCCGGCTGTACATACCTGGAATGGCGACGGTAACGCTGCCGCAATTGTCGGGCCAACCGCTACTCGTTCCTGACACCTGACTGAACGACGACTCACTCCATGTCACACCGTTGCTGGAGTATTGAAGTGACAGATAATCATAGATCGGTTCCGTGTTGAACTTCCTGTCAAACGCAACTGTGATGTCGTAGTATCCGGATACGTCAATACCGTTGCACGTGTACATGTAGGCATCCATGTTGTCGTCGTAGGTAGAGCACCCCGACTGCCCACCGTTCTGGGCGGACCAAGCAGCATACGATCCGACACAGGGACACGGGACGCTCCCCCAATAATCCGATCCGTTCCCGGCGTTGAGGTCGCCGATGCACCAGACCGTGCCCGGGAACGCTCCCTCGAAGGTCTCAGTGAAGAGAATGGACGCGCGTGCTTGCGCAGCCGGCCGCGCGACCGCACACGCCAGGAGAATGAGGGCGGCGGTGCACGGCCCCCAACGCTGCCTCTTCCGCTGTGTGGTCATCGTCACACCTCCCGTCTGAGTTCGATCGTGCGCAGTTTCACGCGACCTGCTGAGCAATGTGGAATCCGTTCGTGCCGTGCAGCACGCACAACAGCCCCCGCCCGTCGGCTGATCCCCTCCAACGTCCTGCCGGTACCCGTGTGGCCGACCCCACCCGAGGTCACCGGGCGGATACGCCGCAGCGTCGCGCTGCTGGCCCGGATGAAACGCCGCGACACCGTCGAGGGCAGTCGTAGTAGTTGCTGCATCCCAGCCCACGCGGGACCCGACCCATCAGCTGCGCGTCTCCGTTGCGCAGCGCCTGCAGCCGCACGTACAGCGCCAGCCGCACCTTGCGCCCCACATGCTGGCCGCGCATCCGCGCCACCCGCACCGGCACCTTCTGATCCGCCAGATACACGGAGCCGCCCTGCGGACCCCATCGGCAATAACGCCGAGCCCCAGGACCCGCCGGTAGCGTGGCCCCACCAGTTCTATGACCGCCTGCTGGAACTTCCCCTCGACTGCCTTCAGCCCCTACGGAATCAGGGCCTGAATCAGCTCCACCCGGGTTTCCAGATGGCCAGCGTGTTGCCCGCCACCTCGAGGTTGCGCGCTTCATGCTTCCCATCGATACCGCTCCGACGCGACGCAGAGGGAGGACTCATCTTGGAGCCGCAGGGGGCGGCAGCCCGCCGGACGACAAGCCTTCACATCGAAAAGATTGATCATCGACGCGGCTGGCATCGCGTTGCGCTGAAACGGATTCCTCCGTCGGGTCAGGGAGCCCGATTCTCCCGCCGGACCGCCTGCGGTAGCATGCCCGGGTGCCGCACGTGCCCCCGCACCCCCTGGGTCGCCTCCTGAGCCCCCGGAGCCTCTTGTATTCCGCTGCGGCGGCCGCCCTCATGGGCGCCGCGGGTCTGGGCCTGCTCTCCCGCCTCTCTCCACGGGTCGCCTTCCGAGCGGTCGGGCTGGCGCCGCGTCCCGTCTCCGTGGCACCCGTCAATGCCCTCGGCAACAGCGTGGACGATTTCGCCATCGGCGACAGCTCGCAGGTGGTTCTCGCGCGCCTCTTGGAGGGTGAATGCCGCGCGGTCTGGCAGCAGAACCTCACAGGGCCAGCGATGGTCGAAGCCGCGCTCGACGTGAACGGCGACGGCTTCGACGAGGTGTGCGTCACGACGCGCGATGGTGACGGCACCACGCGAGCGATCTTGATGAGCCGCGACGGGATGAAGAGCGACACTCTCGGCCCCGTCGCCGGCGCACCCGCGCGCGGAAGACCCTGGGTGGGCTGGCTGCGCCCGGTGGCGATGCTGCCCCGGCCCGGGCGTGGGCCGGCCGTGGTCTGTCTCGTATGTGGGGTCTGGAAGGGACCGCGCGGAATCGCGTGCTACGACCCGGCGAGCGGCGGGCGCGAGTGGTTCTACGCGATGGGAGGCTGGCCCCACGGCGTGGTCGTGGCGGACTTGCGCGGCGACGGCCGCCCGGGGCTGCTCGTCACCACGTCTTCACCCGCGAATGGAGTGAGCGAGAATGGCACTGACGACGCGCACGCGTACGTGCTCGCGCTCTCGGGGGAAGGCCGCAGGCTCTGGTTGCGGGAGCTGGCGGGTGGGTTCACCGAGGCGAAGGGCGCGGCGCTGCCGGGTGAGCCGGGGCACCCGGCAAGGGTGGTGGTCGCGGCGAGCAGCCACCGCGGCGCGAACCCGGAGCGCTGCGGGCTCGCGGTGCTCGACGGCGCGAGCGGCGCCGAGATTCGCAGCCTGTCCTTTCCCCGCGGCCTCGGCCAGCCGCGCGTCCTCGACGGTGCGGCCGGGCGCTTCGTCGTGGGCGGGGCGGACGGCGTGCTGCGCCTCTTCAACCGTGACTTGAAGCCGCTGGCCACGCATGGCGAACCCTCGGCGGTCGAGGCATGGGCCTGCGTGGACGTGGACGGCGACGGCGCCAACGAGGTGCTCGCCTCAACGGCGCGGGATGTCCTGGTGCTGGACAGCAACCTCAGGGTCATGGGACGTCGGAGGCACGAGAATGCAGCCGGGCCTCCGACGCGTCTCCTCCCTGCGCGGGCCGGTTTGCAACGGTGGCGCGTGTGCGCCGTCGGGCAGCGTGCGCTGGCGATGGACCTGATCCCCGTGTCGCCGCTACGCGACCCTCGCCGCCTTGCGTGGGTGTTGGGCGCGGCGCTCGCAGCAGGTACTGCTGCCGGTGTCGTGCGCCGCGAGCGCCGCCGCCGTCGCCTGCCCACGCCGGCGGAATCGCGCGATTTCCTCGTGGACTACCTCCAAGTCCGGCATGAAGTGCTCGAGGAAGTGCGGCCCTTCGGTGCGCTGCGGCTGTGGGCGCAGCGCACCGTGGACGGGCAGACGGTCCCCCTCGATGTCTTCGAGCGGGCGCGCGACGAGTTCGTGCGGATCGGCGCGGGCGCGTTGTGTCGGTTCACCGCGCGTGCCGCAGAGCTCGCGGTCGAGCCCGCCCGCGTGCGGGAGATCGAAGACCTGACCCGCGCCCTGCAGGAGGGGCTGAGCCACCCGGAGCCGCCGGACGGGCACCGCGCCCGCGAACTGTCGGCGGCGATGCAGGGGCTCTCTGACGCGTGCGCAGCCGTCTGGCGTGATGTCGCCAGCCATCTGCGCTGCCGCGCCGACATCGCGGCACACGATGCGATGCTCGCCAAGCAGCGCCTGCTTGTGGAGCGCGGGGTGACCGCCCACTTCTCCGGCGATCCGGGCGGTGGCGCCCACGTGCTCTTCGACCCCGCCGAATTGCGCGAGCTGGCGGGCCAGCTCGTAGAGAACGCGGCGGAGGCGCTGCACGGCGTGCCGGGGGCGACCCTGCAGGTCAGCGTGCTTCGTGACCCGCTCGACCACCGCTGGGTGGTGCTGCTCGTCGCCGACAACGGCCCTGGCATTCCGCACGATCGGCGTGAGGCCGTATTCCGGCCCGACTGCTCCACGCGGCCCGGCGGTGGATTCGGCCTCCCCCACGCCCGCGAAACGGCGCGCCGGTGGCGCGGGGAGTTATCCATCGAGGATTCACCCGAGGGTACGGGCACGATGATGAAGCTCATGCTGCGCGTGCTCTTCCCGTTCGACGAGGAAAACGCCGAGACGCGACCTGTACCGAAGGAGGCGACGCGGTGAGGCCCCGAGTCCTGGTTGTGGACGACGACAGCGACCGCGCTGCCACCATCGTGTATGCGCTGCAGCGGGACTTCGCCTGCGAGGTGGCGTGCAGCGCGGATCAGGCGTTGCGCGCGCTCTCGGTCGGGGGCTGGGCCGCAGTCGCCGTGGACTTCGATCTCGCGAGCGACGGAACGGGCTTCACCGTGCTCCGCGGCGCGGTCATGCTGGCCGAACGAGCGGCACGCGTGCTGTACACCTCCTACTTCAGCGGCGGTCTGGCGCAGGAAGCGGCCCGCACTGCGCACGCGCAAGCCGCGCTCGACGCCCGGCCAGCCGGGTTCCTCGACGAGCTGCGCTGCACGCTGTGCACGCTCGTGAACGCCCGCGCGCCCGAACTGCCGGCCTGGCCAGAACCAGGCTCAGCCGACGCCTCCGCCTGGTGCGCTGCTTCTACGCGCACCCAGCGCTTCCTCGACGAGCTGCGCCCCGCGGCCGAGTCCTGCGCCACGACCTACGTGCACGGCGAAAGTGGCAGCGGCAGGCACCTCGCCAGGCGCACGCTGTGCGAGTGGCGCCGGGTGTGGGCGGGCCGCGCAGGGCTCGAGTGGCGCCGTGTGAATCCGCAGGAGCCCGTGCGTGTGATCGCCGTGCCTCCACTCCGCGAGCGCGTCGAGGACATCCCGGGGTTGTGCGCGCGCGCCTTCGCGCCCGACGGGCTCACACCTCCGCGACCCGCGAAGCGGCTCGGGCCCGACGCCTTGCGAAACTTGATGGAGCGCGACTGGCAGGGCAACGTGCGTGAGCTGCAGGGTGTGCTGTGGCGGGCGGCGCAACGCGCCAGAGACCGGGCGGAGATCGTCGCATCAGACCTGCCCCGGGACGCACTTCCCCGGGACGCCATTCTGCATGCCGCCAAAGAGGAAGGACAGCGCGAGGCGGTGCTGCTCTGCCTGCGGACTGTCCGCACCGTGAGCGCTGCCGCCCGCCTCGCGGGCATGACGCGACCCAATTTCAAGCGGCTGATGAGCCGGCACGGCGTCCTGCGCGCCGACCCGGGTGCGCACGACCCAGAGGCGGACGACGCCTGATCCCGTCCAGCTCCGTGCGGCGCGCCCCGCACCCGACCCTGACGGCGCTGGCGCCTGACATCGCCCGCCGGATCGTGGAGGTTCCATGAGGATCCTGAAGCCGGCTGCGCTGCTGGCCGCCGGCATGCTCGCCGGCTGCATGGCGGGCGGCCCGGTCACTACCGCGCAGAGCCCGCCGGCCGAGCCGCGCTCGCCCCTCGGCAGCCCGTTCCGCGACAACTACGGGCGTGGCGGCGGGGCCGGCACGCCGCTGGTCATCGACCGCACCGACCTGGCGCCCGGCACCACCGTGCAGTTCGCGCGCCTCCCCACCGCCGCGGAGATCAACGACCTCTCGCAGATGTCCCGCCAGGCCTACGCGATGGGGCTCGCTCACGTGGTGCTGGCGCTCCCCGCCTGGCCGCGGGACTACGAGGCGCTCGCGGTGCTGAGCCAACTGCCCGAGCAGGCCGACGTCATCGTCGTGCTGCCCGGTTACCCGCCCTCGCGCGAGGCCGCCGAGGCGTGGAACTACGTCGGCGCGCGGCTGCGGCTGGTGCTGGTGGTGGCGGGCCCGCCGTCCGACCGCGGCGTGCTGCAGGACCTCAACACGATGCGCTCCCTCGAGCGCGTGATCGCGCAGATGGACGAGCCGTCGCGCGCGGGGTTCGAACGGCTGCAGCGCCCGCTCAGCTTCCGGAAGGTGGTGGAATGAACCCGCGGCCGGGGGGCGCGAGCCTTCCGGCCGTCACCCGCTCGCGCCGCGGCCCCGCCTACGTCCCGGGCACCGTGCCGACCACCTGCCTGGTGATGTCGGTCTTGCGGCTCCCCGAGAACACCTTCATCTCGCCACGCTTGAGCTGCGGGTCGTCCTTGAGGTCCACCTGGATCCGGAAGCGCTTCTCCAGCTCGGCGAACCGGCGCGCCTCCTGCTCGACGAAGAACAGCGCGATCTCGGGCGCCACCTTCACCGTGATGCGCTTCTCCCCGCCCATCGCCGACACGCGGCGCATCGCGCGCTCCAGCTTCACCAGCATGGTCTCGGGGCTCGGCACCTTGCCGAGCCCGGCGCAGTGCGGACAGTCTTCGGTGTAGTAGTGGAGCAGGCTGGAGCGCTCGCGCTGGCGCGTCATCTCGACCAGGCCCAGGTCGGAGACCGCGAACGCCTTGGTGCGGGCGCGGTCGTTGCGCAGCTCCTTGCGCAACTCGTCGAGCACGGCGCGCTTGTTCCCTTCCACCTCCATGTCGATGAAATCGATGACGATGATGCCGCCGATGTCGCGCAGCCGCAGCTGGCGCGGGATCTCGTGCGCCGCCTCCATGTTGGTGCGGAAGATGGTCTCTTCCTGGTTCTTCTTGCCGGTGAAGCGGCCGGTGTTGACGTCGACGGCCACCAGCGCTTCGGCGTGGTCGATGCAGATGTAGCCGCCCTTCTTGAGCCACACCTTGCGTTCGAAGGTCTTCTCGATCTGCGTTTCGATGCCGAACTCGTCGAAGATCGGCTCGCGGCCCTTGTAGAGCTTGACGCGCTCGCGCAGCTCGGGCGACACCGACTTGAGATAGGTCTGGGTCTCGGCGAAGGAATCCTTGTCGTCGATGATGACCTCCTCCACGTCGTCCGTGAAGAGGTCGCGGATGAGGCCCGCGGTCATCTCGAGCTCGCGATGCACGAGCGCCGGCGCGCGCACCGAGGCGGCCTTCCGGTCCACCTTCTGCCACAGCTTGACCAGGTGTTTGACGTCGGCGGCGAACTCGGGATCGCCCTTGCCCTCGCCCGCGGTGCGGGCGATCAGGCCCACGCCCTTGGGCTTCAGGTCGTGGATGATGGCCTTGATGCGCTGGCGTTCGGCGCGGTCCTCGATGCGGCGGGAGACGCCGACGTGGTCCACCCCCGGCATCAGCACGCAGAAACGCCCGGGCAGGCTCACCTGCTGGGTGACGCGCGGGCCCTTGGTGCCGATCGCCTCCTTGGTGATCTGCACCAGGATCTCCTGCCCCTTCTTGAGGTGGTCCTCGATCTTGGGGACCGGCGCGCGCCGGCGACGTCCGCCGCGCTCGCCGTTCTCCTCGACGTCGGAGAGGTCCTCGATCTCGGAGAGGCTCTCGGCCAGGTCGGAGGCGTGCAGGAACCCGGTCTTGGGCAGCCCGAGGTCCACGAACGCGGACTGCATCCCGGGCAGCACCGCGTTGACGCGGCCCTTGTAGATGTCGCCGACGTGGCGGCGCTGGTCGGCCCGCTCGACCAGGAGCTCGGCGAGCTCGCCGTCCTCGAGGATGGCGATGCGGGTCTCGTACGAATCGGCGTTGATGATGATCTGCTGTTTCACGGGGATCCCGTGAGGCCGTATCAAGGCCTCGCTGTCAGACCCGGACCAGGCGCTCGTCCCGGGCGCGGGCGCCGAGCAGCTCGAGCGGATCGAGCCGTCGGCCTCCCGACTCCGCCCACAGCGCAGTCCGCTCGACGTCCACGGTACGCGCGTCGGTGCCGGGGACGAGCAGGGTCACCAGCTCGTCGGGCCGGACCTGGGCGCGCGGCGTGAAGCGGAGGTGCGCATCCAGCACGGCCGGAGGCTCGGCGGCAGAGGCCTCGAGGGACGCGATGGAAGGGCGAGCGTCGAATTCGCGGGTCTGCGCTTCGCTCTGGCGGCGCACGATCAGGTGCTCCCGCTGAAGCAGCACGGCGATGCGCGCCTCGAGCTCCCCGCGGAGGGACTCCGGCGGCAGGCCGGCCTCTTCGAGGAAGGCGCGGGGGAACCGCACCCGGTACGAGGCGCCTTCCAGCTGGCTCATGAGCGAAGGCGGCTTGAAAAGGATGGGCCGGAAGTCCAGCACCCGGAGCGAGGCCGGCAGCACCGCGTTCATCCTCTCGGCGAGGTCCACGGCGGGCGGACGGCTGAACTCCAGGTCGAAGACCTCGGCCCGTGAGCGAAAACCCAGCGGCAACGGGGGACCGAACGACATCCTGAGATGCGGATGATGCCCCTGGGTGAATGCGAGCGGCAGCCCGGAGCGCCGCAACGCGCGCTCCCAGGTGCGCATGAGGTCGAGGTGCGAGGTGAAGCGCATCTCGATCCCCTTCTCGAACTGGATGCGGAAGCGCGTGCTGGTCTGCACGCCGGACGCCACCGGGCCTGCCGGCGTCGCACGGCGCCGGGCGCTCCGGCCGTAGGCCGGCGCGGGCACCGCGGCGCGCGCGCGGTCCAAGTCGAATGGCGGATGCGGCTGCCGCGCCCACGGCCGCTGCGGGCAGTCGGTGACACCGCACGAGAAGCAGATGTCCTCGAGCCGACAGTCATCCGTGACCGCGGCGCGCTCGGCGCGCTGCTTCTCGCGCACCAGGAACTTCTTCGTGACCGGCGACTGGACGACGTCCCACGGCTGGTCGTGGTCGACCGAGCGCGCCACCAGCTGGCGCTCGGGGTCGAGCCCGAGGTCGCGGAACACCTCCATCCAGGTGCCGTAGCGCAGGTGCTCGCTCCAGGCGTCGAAGCGGCAGCCGCGACGGAAGGCCGCCTCCACGGCCTGGCCGAGCCGGCGGTCACCGCGCGTGAAGACGCCCTCGAGCAGCGAGGTCTCCGCGTCGCGGTACTTGAGCGTGATGGGTTTGCCCCTGGCCGCCTCGCGCAGCACCCCGAGCCGGCGGTTGAGCTCCGCGGTCGAGAGCTGCTCCGCCCACGCGAACGGCGTGTGCGGCTTGGGCACGTGCGGCGAGACGCTCGCGGTGACCCGGAAGCCGCGGTTGCCCTCCGCGCGGGCGCGCTGCCACGCCCGGGTCGCGAGGTCGGGGATGGCCCGGAGGTCGTCGTCGGTCTCGCCCGGCAGCCCGCACATGAAGTAGAGCTTCGCGCCGGTGTAGCCCTCGCGCGCCGCGGTCGCGACCGAGCCCAGCAACTCCTCCTCGGTGTGGTTCTTGTTGACCACGTCGCGCATCCGCTGGCTGCCGGCCTCTGGTGCGAGCGTGATCGATCCTTTCTTCTGCGCCGCGATGCGCCGCGCCACCTCACCCGGCACGTTGTCCGGCCGGGTCGAGGGCAGCGAGATCTGCACGCGCGTCGGGCACAGCTCGTCCGCCAGCGCGCTCACCTGCTCCACGATCTGCGTGTGGTCGGTGGACGACAGTGAGATCAGCGAGACCTCCTCCATGCCCGTCGCCTGGAGCCCCCGCAGCACCTCCTCGACCACCTGCTGCGCCGGCTTCTCGCGCACCGGGCGGTTGATCATGCCGGCCTGGCAGAAGCGGCAGCCGCGAGTGCAGCCGCGCATGATCTCGACCGAGAGCCGGTCGTGCGTGATCTCGCCGACCGGCAGCATCGGCGCCGCCGGGTAGTGCTCGCTCCGGAGCTCCCGCACCCACACCGAACACACCCGCGCCGGGAAGCCCGGGCGCGGCACCGGCGTCAGCCAGCCCTCGGGGCCGGCTGCCGTGACGTAGCCCGACGGCACGTAGACACCGCGCACCTGCGCGAGCCGGCGCAGCAGCGCGGGACGGCCCCAGCGCTCCTGCTTCGCCTGCTTCACCAGGTCCACGACGCGGTGGATGACGTCCTCGCCGTCCCCCACCACGAAGGCGTCCATGAACTCCGCCATCGGCTCGGGGCTGAAGGCCTGGGCGCCACCGGCGATCACCAGCGCGTGGCGCTCATCGCGGTCCACCGCGTGGAGCGGCAGCCCGGCCAGGTCGAGCATCGTGAGCACGTTCGTGTACTGGAGCTCGTACTGGAGCGAGAAGCCGAGGATGTCGAACTCCGATGCCACGGCGTGCGAGTCGAGCGAGAAGAGCGGGATGCCGAGCCGGCGCATCTCGGCCTCGGCGTCGGGCCACGGCGCGAACACCAGCTCGGCCGCCACGTCCGCGCGGCGGTTGAGGAGGTGGTGGATGATCCGCAGCCCCAGGTTCGAGAGTCCGATCTCATAGGCGTCGGGGAACGCCAGCAACACCCTGACCGCGGCCTGGTCGAGGGGCTTGCGCGGAACATGAAGCGCGTTGCCGAGGTATCGGTTCGGCTTGGAGATACGCGGCAACAGCCGGTGCTGGATGAGTGCGGCGACCGCCGTGCTCATGGGTGAAGGGCTGCCTCCGGGAGGCGGGCACCGACCGTGGCCGGGTGAGCTCGTGGCGGCGCGCGCCGGGGCGGGATCGTTGGTGGTCGGTCGGAAGGTCCGGACCGGCGGCACGCGGCCCGCGACCGGACGGCGGCCAAGTTAGCACAGGCACTCCGGGCTGCCAACCGGCAGGGCCGGCTGCGGGCCGGCGGTGGGCGGGTGCCGTGGCACCCTCCTTCCCCCGCGGCGGCGGCGTTCCCCGGCAGGCGCCTTGCGCGGCCGCGCCGCGAAAGGCCTTGCCTCGCGCGCCGGCCGCGAATGCCGGGGGGCACCGGGCCGTTGACTTCGGCGGGCCCGGGAGTAGTCTCCGCTCCAAGCGATGGGTGGCGTCGCGCCGCCGTCCTCCGAGGGCGAGGCGGCCGGCCCGCGAAGTCCACCGGGCCCGGGCCGCGCGGCACCCATCCGCGAGGGCCACGTCATGGCAAGCCTCAAGCCCCTCTGGCTCCACGTCGGCTCACTCTGCGAGCGCCTGCGCTGCAGCGAGTCCCTGGTGCTGGGACTCGACTTCGACGGGACGCTCACGCCGATCCTCGACCAGCCGGAAGCGGTCGAGCTGTCGCCGCGCGCGCGCGAAGTGATCGAGCGCCTCTCGCGCCGCGAGGGCGCCCGCCTGGCGCTGCTGTCGGGACGAGCGCTCGACGACCTGCGGGCGAAGACCGGGCTCGGCCGGGCGTTCTTCGTGGGCTCGGCCGGGCTCGAGACCCTGGACGAGGCCGGGCGCCGCGAGGTCCATGTGGGCCCCGACCAGTCCGTGCCGGTGGAGCTGGTGCGCCAGCTCGAGAGCTGGTGCCAGCGCTTCCCCGGTTCGTGGGTCGAGCGGAAGCCCGGCTCGTGCGCGCTCCACTATCGCGTGGTGACGCCCGGCCTCCAGCCGGCCTTCGGCGCGGGCGTGCGCCGCCGGGTGCGCCCGTTCCGCGGCCAGGCGAGACTGGTGCACGGCCGGGCGGTGTTCGAGGTGATGCCCGCGACCGGCTGGGACAAGGCCGCGGCGCTCGAGGCCTGGCTCGGGAGCGCGCCGGGGGTCGCGACGCTGCTGTTCTTCGGCGACGACACGGAGGACGAGTCGGTGCACGCGATGGTCCGCCGCCGCGGCGGTGTCGCGGTCGCGGTCGGCCGCATCGTGTCGCGGGCCGAGTACGTGCTGCCGTCGTGCGACGACGTGGTCTGGTTCCTCGAGTGGCTCGACCGCGAGTGGGCGGACCGGTCCGGTCCGGCGCGCGGACCGGACGCCCCGGCGGCGGCGCGGACCGAGGCCGCCACGGCGGTCGAGGCGCACGCGCACCTGTAGCCTGCCGCGTCCGGACGCCCGGGCGCGCCCGGGCGCGGCCGCTTCGCCGAACGCGGCCGCCGCGGCTGCGCTCCGCCGCTGCACTGGTCCTTCCGAAGCAGGGCGAGGGCTACGATTTCATCCCGCGCGCGCGCCTGCCCGGCCTGGGAGCGGCGCGCGCGTTCTGGTAAGGTGCCGGCGCTCTGTCCCTCTGACCGGAGGAGGCGCGCGTTCATGACGGTTTCGGATCGGACCTACTTCACGCTCAGGCGTCTGCACTCGCTGTCCGGCGTGGTCCCCGTCGGCGTCTTTCTGCTCGAGCACTTCTTCACGAACTCGTTCGCGGTGCAGGGCCCGGACGCCTTCAACCGCGCCGCCGAACATCTCGCCGAGATCCCCTACGTCGTGCTCATCGAGGTCTTCGGGATCGGGCTGCCCATCCTCTTCCACATGGTGCTCGGGCTCGTCATCGTCACCACCGGACAGGCCAACGCGGCGAAGTACCGCTACCAGAACAACTGGATGTACCTGCTCCAGCGCGTCTCGGGCCTGTTCCTGGTCGCCTACATCCTCTACCACGTCTGGACCACGCGGCTCTCCCCCGAGGTGATGCGCGGCGAGACCGACCTGTTCGGCATGATGAGCGACGACCTGCGCAGCCCGGGCCTGTTCGCCTTCTACGTGCTCGGCGTCATCGCGGCCTCCTACCACTTCGGCAACGGCCTGTTCGGCTTCGCCATCCACTGGGGCCTCGCCACCGGGCGGCGCGCCCAGCGCAACGTCGCGCGGCTCGGGCTCGCGGTGTTCCTGGTCCTTTCGCTGGTCGGGATCAACAGCCTGCTGGCCTTCGTCCACCGGCCGGTGCGCCTGTTCGAGCGCGCGCCGGAGACGAAGGTCGTGGAGCACCCGCCGCTGCCCGCACCGGCGCCCCCCGGAGGGACCCGCTGATGGCGCAGCCCCGCATCGCCGTGGTGGGCGGCGGACTCGCCGGCCTCATGGCCACGATCCGGATCGCCGAGGCCGGCGTGCCCGTGGACCTGTTCTCGATCGTCCCGGTCAAGCGCTCGCACTCGGTGTGCGCGCAGGGCGGCATCAACGGGGCGGTGAACGTGAAGGGCGAGGACGACTCGCCCGAGATCCACTTCTACGACACCGTGAAGGGCGGGGACTTCCTCGCCCACCAGCCGCCGGCCCGGGCGATGTGCTACGCCGCGCCCGGCATCATCTACCTGCTCGACCGCATGGGCGTGATGTTCAACCGCACCGCCGAGGGCTTCCTCGACTTCCGCCGCTTCGGCGGCACGCTCTACAACCGCACCGCGTTCGCCGGCGCCACCACCGGGCAGCAGATGCTCTACGCGCTCGACGAGCAGGTGCGCCGCCACGAGGCCGCGGGGCTGGTGACCAAGTACGAGCAGTGGGAGTACCTGGGGATGGCCCGGGACGGCGCGGGCCGCTGCGTGGGCCTGGTCGCGCTCGACCAGCGCCGCATGACGCCCAGGGCCTTCCGCGCCGACGCGGTGATGCTGGCGACCGGCGGCCCGGGCCTGCTGTTCGGCCGCACCACCAACTCCGCGATCAACTCGGGTTCGGCCACGGCTTCCGCGTACCTCGAGGGCGCCTGGTACGCGAACGGCGAGTTCATCCAGATCCATCCCACCGCCATCCCGGGCGAGGACAAGCTGCGGCTCATGAGCGAGTCCGCCCGCGGCGAGGGCGGCCGGGTGTGGGTGCCGCGCCGGAAGGGCGACCCGCGCCGCCCGCAGGATATCCCCGAGGCCGAGCGCAGCTACTTCCTCGAGGAGAAGTACCCGCGCTACGGGAACCTGGTGCCGCGCGACGTGGCGAGCCGCGAGATCCACCGCGTGTGCGTCGAGGAGGGGCTGGGCGTGGACGGGAAGATGATGGTCTACCTCGACCTGACCCACATCCCGCGCGCGGAGCTCGACCGCAAGCTCGGCGGGATCATCGAGATCTACGAGAAGTTCACCGGCGAGGATCCGCACACGGCGCCGATGAAGATCTTCCCCGCCGTCCACTACTCGATGGGCGGCCTGTGGGTGGACTACGAGCGCACCGCGGACGGGTTCCTGGACCTGGCGAGCCCGAAGAACCACATGACCAACATCCCGGGCCTCTACGCGGTGGGCGAGTGCGAGTACCAGTACCATGGCGCCAACCGGCTGGGCGCGAACTCGCTGCTCTCCTGCATCTATGCCGGCCAGGTGGGCGGCCCGGCCGCGGTGACCTGGGCGCGCAATCAGAAGACCGCCGCGGCCGACGTGGCGGCCTCGGTGTTCGAGGAGTCCGAGCAGCGCTGGACCCGGCGCTTCGCGGAGCTGGCGCAGCGCGGCGGGGACGAGAACGCCTACGTGCTCGCCGAGGAGCTCGGTCAGTCGATGCTCGAGAACGTCACGATCGTGCGTCACAACGACCGGCTTCAGGCCACCGACGCGAAGATCCTCGAACTGGCCGGGCGCTGGAAGCGCGCCGCGGTGCTCGACCAGAGCCCGTGGGCGAACGGACCGCTGTCGTTCCTGAACCAGCTCGAGAAGATGCTCGCGCTCGCGCGCGTGGTGACGCTCGGCGCGCTGCGGCGCGAGGAGAGCCGGGGCTCGCACTACAAGCCCGCGGCGCCTAAGCGCGACGACGCGCGCTGGCTCAGGACCACCATCGCCACGTCCTCGCCCGACGGCCCCTCGTTCCACGACGAACCGGTGGACACGTCGCTCGTCACGCCGGTCGAGCGCAAGTACGACTAGCCCGGAGCCTGCGATGCCCCGCACCGCGATCGAGCTGCGCATCAAGCGCCAGGACGGACCCTCCGGACCGCCGCGCTGGGAGGAGTTCTCGATCCCCTGGCGAGCGGGGATGAACGTGATCTCCTGCCTGATGGAGATCCGCAAGCGCCCGGTGACGAAGCAGGGAGCGAAGACCTCGCCCGTGATGTGGGAGGCCTCGTGCCTGGAGGAGGTCTGCGGCGCCTGCACCATGCTCGTGAACGGCACCCCGCGCCAGAGCTGCGCGGCGCTGGTGGACGGGCTTCCCGAGGGCGTGATCACGCTCGAGCCGCTCACGCGGTTCACGGTGGTGCGCGACCTGATCGTGGACCGCTCCCCGATGTTCGAGGCGCTCAAGCGGGTCCGGGCATGGATCCCGATCGACGGCACCTACGACCTGGGCCCCGGGCCCCGGATCGCCGAGACCGAGCGCGAGCTGTCCTACGCGTTCTCGCGCTGCATGACCTGCGGCTGCTGCATGGAGGCCTGCCCGCAGTACAACGGCCGCTCGGAGTTCCTCGGCCCCGCCCCCATCGCCCAGGTGCGCCTGTTCAACGCCCACCCCACCGGCGCGATGAACGCGCACGAGCGGCTCGAGGCCATCATGGGCCGCGGCGGCCTGGTGGACTGCGGCAACGCGCAGAACTGCGTCGAGGTCTGCCCGAAGGAGATCCCGCTCACCGAGGCGTTCGGCGAGCTGGGGCGCCAGACCACGGTGCTCTGGCTCAAGAACCTGCTGCGCAGGTAGGCGCGCCCCGTGAGCGGCTTCGCGGAGGACCGGGCCTCGGGTTCGGGCGAGGTGGCGCTGGCCTTCCTCCGCGAGCTCGAGCGCTGGACCGCCACCGACACTTCGACCTCCGCACCCGCGCTGCGCGCCGCGCTGCTGGCGCGCCTGCGGGCGGCGCAGGCCGCGCAGCCCACCCTCGCGCTCGTCCACCAGCTCGCAGCGCGCGCCCTGGAAGTGGCGGACTCGGGGCTGGCGCGCGGCGACGCGCCCGCCGCGCTGCGCGACTCGCTCGCCGGCTCGTGCGCCGCCGAGCGCGCCGACCTCGCGGCGTCCCAGGCCGCGGTGGCGCGCACCGCAGCCGCGCTGCTCGACTGCAGGGGCGGCTGGATCGCGACGCTGTCGGCGAGCGGCGCGGTGCGCGCGGCGCTGTTGTGCGCGCACCAGGCCGGACGCGAGCCACGGGCGCTGCTGGCCGAGGGCCGTCCCGGCCTCGAAGGCCGCTCCCTCGCCGCCGCGCTCGCCGCGGCCGGTATTCCGGTCTGGCTGGTGGTGGACGCCGCGCTTCCGCTGCTGCTCTCGCAGGTCGCGGCGGTGTGGCTCGGCGCCGACGCCGTCACCGAGCGCGGGGTGCTCAACAAGGTGGGATCCTATGCCGTCGCGCTCGCGGCGCGCGAGCACTCGGTGCCGGTGTACGCGCTGGCGGTGCGCCGCAAGTTCCTGCCCGCCGCCACCGCGGCGCTGCGCATCGCCGAGATGCCGCCCGCGGAGGTGTGGGCCGAGCCCGCCCCCGGCGTGCGCCCGCGCAACGTGTACTTCGAGCTGGTGCCGATGGAGCTGCTGCGCGGCGTCGTGGTGGAGGACGGCGTGCTGGGCCCCACCGAGGCCGCGACGGTGGCGCGCGAGCGCCCGCTCCCCGCGGAGCTGGCCGGGGCGTAGGGCGGCGGCGCCCCGGCCCTCGCGCTCCGGCGCGCCATGAGGACGCATCGCGGAGGGTCGGCCGGGGATCGCCGGCGTTGCGACGGGCGCCGCCAGCCTGCGGCGGGACCCCGCTCGCCCGTCAGCCCTTCACCACGACGAAGGGCCGGAGCTTCGCCACCGTCTTCGCCAGGTCTGCGCCCTCCACCACTCGCACCACCTCGGCCACGTCCTTGTAGGCCTCGCTGGTCTCCTCGCGCAGCGTGTCGCGGCCCTCGTAGCGCACGATGACGCCGTGCGCCCGCAGCTCCTGCACCAGGTCGCGCCCGCGCGTCTCGCGCACCGCCTGGGTGCGGCTCATCTGCCGGCCGGCGCCGTGGCACGAGGAGCCGAACGCGTGCGCCATCGCGCCCGGGCGGCCGAGCAGCACGAACGAGTAGCGGCCCATGTCGCCGGGCACCAGCACCGGCTGGCCGACCGCGCGGTAGGCCGCCGGCACGTCCGGGTGACCGGGTGGGTACGAGCGCGTGGCCCCCTTGCGGTGCACCAGGCAGCGCACGCGTCCCGCCGAGGTCTGGTGGGTCTCGAACTTCGCGATGTTGTGCGCCACGTCATAGATCAGATCGAGCCCGAGGTCGTCGGCGCCGCGCCGCAGCACCTGCTCGAAGGCGCGCCGCACCCCGTGCGCGATGCACTGGCGGTTGGCCCAGGCGAAGTTCGCGGCGGCGCGCATCGCCGCGAGGTAGGACTGCGCCTCGGGGCTCCGGAGCGGCGCGCAGGCCAGCTGCCGGTCGGGCAGCGAGATGCCCCAGCCGGCGAGCCTGTGCACGACCTCGCGCACGTGGTCGGTGCAGACCTGGTGGCCGAGCCCGCGCGAGCCGCAGTGGATCATCACGGTGACCGTGCCGGGCTCGAGCCCCAGCGCCCGCCCGCCGTCCTCGTCGTAGACCTCTTCGACCTCCTGCACCTCGAGGAAGTGGTTGCCGGAGCCGAGCGTGCCGAGCTGGTCCTTGCCGCGCAGCCGTGCCGCCTGGCTCACGGCGTCCGGGTCGGCGTCGGCCAGCACGCCGGCCTCCTCGCAGTGCTCGAGGTCGCTCGCCCGCCCCATCCCGCGCGCCACCGCCCAGCGCGCGCCCTGGCGCAGCGCCTGGTCGAGCTCGGGGAGGCTGCAGCGCACCGCGCCCGACGAGCCCACGCCGCACGGCACCTCGCGGTAGAGCGCGTCGGCCAGCGCGTCGAGATGGGGCTCCAGATCGGCGCGGGTGAGCCGGCTGCGCAGCAGCCGCACGCCGCAGCCGATGTCGTAGCCCACCGCGCCGGGGGAAACCACGCCCTCGTCCGGATGCGTGGCCACCACGCCCCCCACCGGCAGGCCGTAGCCCCAGTGCGCATCGGGCATCGCGATCGAGGCCTCGAGGATGCCCGGGAGGTGCGCCGCGTTCTTCACCTGGTCCAGGGTCCGGTCGGAGAGCATCTTCTCGAGCAGCGGGCGGTTCGCGATGAGCACGCCGGGCACGCGCATGCCGCCTTCCCGCGGCAGCATCCAGCGGTAGGCGTCGAGCTGCACGACGCCGGCGGGGACCGGCCTCTCCTCGGCCATGGCTCGAGTCTGCCCGGCCCCGGGCCGCGTTTCAACGGGCCGCCCGGCCACCGCTCCCACCCCGCGGAGCCTCGGCCGGCGGCGTCTCGACCTTCAGGTACCGCCCGGTCCACGACTCCTCGCACGCGGCGATGGCCTCGGGCGGGCCCTCGGCCACCAGGCGCCCGCCGGCGTCGCCGCCGTCGGGGCCCAGGTCCACGACCCAGTCGCAGTTGCGGATGACGTCCAGGTTGTGCTCGACCACCACCACGGTGTCACCGCGCGCGGTGAGGTCGTCGAGCACCTCGAGCAGGCGCTGGACGTCGGCGAAATGGAGACCCACGGTGGGCTCGTCCAGCAGGTAGAGGGTGGGGCCGCCGCCGCGCCCGGAGAGCTCGCGCGCGATCTTCAGGCGCTGCGCCTCGCCGCCCGAGAGCCGGGTCGCGGGCTGGCCGAGCTTGAGGTAGCCGAGCCCCACGCGCCGCAGGATGTGGAGGGCGCGCGTGAACCTGGGCTCGCTCGCGAAGTGCTGGAACGCCTGGTCCACGGTGAGATCGAGCGCGTCGCGGATGCTCAGGCCCCGGTACCGCACCTCGAGCACCTCGCGCCGGAAGCGGTCGCCATGGCACGCCTCGCACGGCACCAGCAGGTCGGCGAGGAAGTACATCTCGACCGTGACCCAGCCCGCGCCTTCGCAGGCCTCGCAGCGCCCGCCCGCGGTGTTGAACGAGAACGCCCCCTCACGGAGTCCGCGCGCCAGCGCCGCCGGCTGGCGCGCGTAGACTTCGCGGAGCGTCGCGAACGCGCCCATGTAGGTGACCGGGCAGGAGCGCGGCGTGCGGCCGATCGGAGACTGGTCCACCAGCACCGCGCGCTCGAGCCGCTCGAGCCCGCCGATCGCGCGGTGAGCGCCGGGCGGCTGCTCGGCGCGCCCCTCGAGCGCGCGCCGCGCCGCGCGGTAGAGCACCTCCTCGACCAGGCTGCTCTTGCCCGAGCCCGACACGCCGGTCACGGCGGTGAGGCGCCCGAACGGGAAGCGCGCGTCCACGTCCTTCAGGTTGTGATGCCGGGCACCCTGCACGGTCAGGAACGCGGTCGGCGCGCCGGCGATGCGGCGGCGCCGGACCTGCTGCTCGCCACGCAGGTAGCGCGCGGTCTCGGTGTCCACCCGCGCGAGCGCCGCGCCGCCCGGGCCGGCATAGAGCAGCCGGCCGCCCTGCTCGCCGGCGCCCGGACCGAGGTCCACCAGGTGCGCGGCGGCGCGCATGACCAGGGGCTCGTGCTCCACCACCACCAGCGTGTTGCCGCGCGCGGCCAGGTCCTCGAGGATCGCCACCAGCCGGTGGGTGTCGCGCGGGTGGAGCCCGACCGTGGGCTCGTCCAGCACGTAGAGGGTGTCCGCCAGATTCGCGCCCAGCGCGTTCGCCAGCTCGATGCGCTGCGCCTCACCGCCCGAGAGCGTGCGGGTCAGCCGGTCGAGCGTGAGGTAGCCCAGGTCCACGCGCTCCAGGAAGCGCAGCCGCGCCTGGAGCTCCCTTATCACCGGGCCGGCGACCGCGCGCTCGGATTCGGTGAACGCGAGCCCCGCCACCCAGCCCGCGACCTCCGCCACCGTCAGCACGTTGACCTCGGCGATGCTGCGGCCGGCGAGCCGCACTGCCAGCGCCTCCTTCCGCAGCCGCGTGCCGCCGCATTCGGCGCAGGGCAGCGCGGTCTGGTACCGCTTCACCAGGAAGCGGTTGCCCGCCTTGTACGACTTCTCCTGCCGGCGCTGGAGGAACGGGATCACGCCGCGAAAGCCCTCGCCCCCCTCGAGCAGGACGCGGCGGTGTTCCGCGGCGAGCCGGCTCCAGGGCACGTCGAGCGGGATGCCGCGCTCGCGCGCGAGCTTCTCGACGCGCGGCCACGCGATGCTCTTCCAGGAGCCCGCCCAGGGCCTCAGCGCTCCCTGGCGCAGACTTCTCGAGGGGTCCGGCACGATCAGGTCCTCGGTGAACGTGAGCACGTTGCCGAACCCACGGCAGGCCGGGCACACGCCCAGCGGGCTGTTGAAGGAGAACAGGCCCGGCTCCGGGCGCAGCGCGGGCGACCCGCAGTGCGCGCACTCCCAGCGCTCGCTGCGGCGCTCGGGCGCGGCGTCGCCGCGCCCCAGGTCGAGCCGGCCCTCGCCGCGCCGGAAGGCCTGCTCGCACGAGTCGGCGAGCCGCGACTCCTCGCCGGCGCGCCAGGTGAAGCGGTCCACCACCACGAGCACCTGCTTCGTGCCGCGCCCGAGCGGCGGCGGCGGCTCGAGCGGCCGCACCTCGCCGCGGTGGAAGACGCGGGTGTAGCCGGCACGCAACAGGTGGCCGGCCTGCTCCTCCCACGTCATGCGTTCGGAGAGCTGCACCGGGGCGAGCACCAGGAGGGGCTGCCCGGCGGGCCACGCCGCGGCTTCGCTCACGATGGACTGCGGGCTGTCGGCCCGCACCGGACGGCCGCACTCGAGGCAGTGGACGGTACCGAGGCGGGCGAACAGCAGGCGCAAGTAGTCATGGACCTCGGTGGCGGTGCCCACCGTGGAGCGCGCGCTGTGGGCGGATGACACCTGCTGGATGGCGACCGCGGGCATGAGCCCGTGGATCGCGTCCACGTCCGGGCGCGGGAGCAGGTCGAGGAACTGCCTGGCGTAGGTGGAAACCGACTCGACGTATCGCCGCTGGCCCTCGGCGTACAGGGTGTCGAAGGCCAACGACGACTTGCCCGAGCCCGACACGCCGGTCACGACCGTGAGCCGGCCGCGCGGCAGGTCGAGGTCCAGGTTCTTGAGGTTGTGCTGGCGGGCGCCGCGGACGAGGATCGCCGCCGGGCCCTCCGGGGCTCTCTCGGCCAACGGTGCCTCGGGCGCAGGGATCGCGGGCCGCCGCGCCCGGGCCGGGCGCGGTGCGGTCGGTGAGCGCCGGACTATAGCACGGAGGACGGTGGGGCGGCCGGGGCGCGGACGGCCCGTCCTTCCGTGGACGGGCCGCCGCTGGATAACTGGAGGAAGACGGCCAGCCCTAGCGCGAAACCTCCAGCCCCATCTCGCGCACCAGCGCGACACGGTCCTGCAGCACCGCGGTCCGAGACGGGCCGATGTTCTTGGGGAACTCGCGGCCGCGGTCGAGCAGCTTCCATTCGACGCGCCGCGGCGCGAATGCGCGCTTGAGCGCGGCGAGCACGGCCTCCACGTCGAAGTTCTCGCACGAGAACACGTCGACGTTGACGAAGTGCCGGCCAGGGAACGTGTGGATGCTGATATGGCTCTCCGCGATGAGCACGAAGCCCGACAGCCCCCCCGCCACGCCGTCCGGAGAACCATGTCGGAACACGTAGGGCGGCATGATCTTGGTCATCTTGATCTGGTCGGGGAGTCGGTCGAGCAGGGCGTAGAGCCGGCCCAGGTCGCCCAGGCGGCGCGCCGGGCAGCCGTAGCCGTCGAAGACCAGGTGCGGCCCGAAGCCCACCTCACAGATCCTTCCGACGGGCGCAGCCGCGGCCGGCAACGCCGGCCGGGAGAGCGCTCCACTGCCGGGCCAGGGGTCCTTCCACAAGCTCGAGGGTTTCGTGGAGGCGCCAGCCGGAGCGCGCATGGGCAGTTGGTCCTTCTCGCGATGCGTGGTGGGTTCAGCAATCGGGGATTGGTCGGCATTCGAGCGCCGACCAATCCCCAGAGGACGTGCCAGGTCCTGAGACCTGCTTACTTCTTCTTCTTGGCAGCGCCCTTCTTCTTCGTGGCCTTCTTCTTCGCAGCCTTCTTCTTCGCCATTCCGAATCACCTCCTCGGTCTTGATCCGATTCGGAGAGTCCCCAACTCGTCGCTGGGACACTGGTGTTGGCCGCGTACGGCACGGCCGCTTCGGCCCGACGCGGAGCTCCCGAGCTCCCCACGTGGCCTCGCGTGTGACCCAAGCAGGGTGCGTGCCACACCTCGGAACTGGTGACGGCAGAACGGTGCAATCAGTTGTGAGTGAAAGAGATGAAAAATCGGCTCAAGGGGTCGAGCCGGCGCGGCGGTTGTGGAGAAGGCTGTGAGGAACCGCCGTAAGTGTCAAATTCGTGGTGGATTACGCGGCACGAGGAGCACAAGCGATTGTCGGAACGGAGATTCCGGATCGGTGTCCACTTCCTTGTGGGTGTCAAGAGACTTGACGACCGCCGCCGTCATCGAGCATGCGCGTGCGGCGCAGCTTCTCGATCAGCCCCTGGCGGGAGATGCCGAGGATGCGCGCAGCGCGGCTCTTGTTGCCCGCGGTGAGCCGCAGCGCTTCCGCGATGTGGTCCTGTTCGATCTGCGCGAGCGTCGGGAGCGCGATCGAGTGATCGGACGCCACGCGCCGCCCCGCGACCTCCGCGGGCAGGTGCTCGATCTCGAGCAGCTCGCCCTCCTCGAGGAGCACGACGCGCTCGATCAGGTTGCGCAGCTCGCGCACGTTGCCGGGCCAGCGATACGAGAGCAGCAATGGCGCGGCCTCGGGTGCGATGTCGCGGAATCCCTTCTGGAACTTGCGCGAGAACTCGCGCAGGAAGTGCCGGGCGAGCAGCAGGATGTCGTCGCCGCGCTCGCACAGCGGCGACAGATGGATGCTGACCACCTTGAGGCGGAAGTAGAGATCGCTGCGGAAGCGGCCGGAGCGGACCTCGGCGTCGAGGTCCTTGTTCGTGGCGGCGACGATGCGGATGTCCACCGCGATGTCCTCGGCCCCGCCGACCCGTTTGAAGTTGCGGTAGTCGATGAAGCGCAGGAGCTTGGCCTGCGTGGCCAGGGACATGTCGGCGACCTCGTCCAGGAACAGCGTGCCGCCGTCGCACAGCTCGACCAGGCCCTTCTTGGTGTCGGTGGCGTCGGTGAAGGCCCCCTTCTCGTGCCCGAACAGCTCGTTCTCGAGCAGGCTCTCCTGGAAGGAGGAGCAGTTCACTTCCATGAGCGGGGCCTGGGCCCGGTCGCTCCGGTAGTGGATCGCCCGGGCGACCAGTTCCTTGCCGGTGCCGCTCTCCCCGGTGATGAGCACCGAGGTCGCCTGGCTGCGCACCACCTTCTCGATCAGGTCGCGGACCTCGCGCATCGGCAGGGAGTTCCCGATGATCTCCTCCCCCGAGTAGTGCCGCCACGCCTTGCGCCGGTAGATGTCGAGCTCGTTGGCCTGCCGGAAGGTGCGGGCGGCGGCTTCCACCGCGAGCTCGATGTCCTCCTTCTCGTAGGGCTTGCGCAGGAAGTCGCAGGCCCCGAGCTTCATGGCGTCCACCGCGGACTGCACGTCGCCGAACGCGGTGATGACGATGACCTGGAGCAGCGGGTCCACCTGGCGCACGCGGCGCAGCACCGAGAGCCCGTCGGTGTCGGGGAGCCGCATGTCGAGGATCATCACCTGCGGTCGCACCGCCGTGACCTTCTCGAGCCCCTCGGCGCCGGTGCTGGCGCTCTCGACGGCGTAGCCCTTCTCCCGCAGCACCCGGGTCAGCGACTTGCGGATCAGGAGCTCGTCGTCCACCACGAGCACGGAGACCTTCACGCGCTACTCCTCGGGCCGGCCGGG
The DNA here is from genome assembly GCA_016223045.1 of Candidatus Eiseniibacteriota bacterium. Lineage (GTDB taxonomy): Bacteria > Eisenbacteria > RBG-16-71-46 > RBG-16-71-46 > RBG-16-71-46 > JACRPT01. The sequence continues at coordinate 1,369 of JACRPT010000097.1, read as the reverse complement.
CGGCTCGGCCGGGATCGGGAAGGAAACCCGCAGCGTGGCGCCGCCACCCGGGTTGTTCTTCGCCGTGATGACGCCTCCCGCCTCGCGCATGATCTGGACCGAGATGGGAAGGCCGAGCCCGGTCCCCATGGAACGCGTGGTGAAGAACGGGTCGAAGATCTTCTCCATCAGGTCCCTGGGGATCCCCACCCCGGTGTCACCGAACGACACGTCCACCACCGAGCGCCGCGTGCGGTAACGCCGCACGCCCACCGCGACGTGCAGTTCGCCTCCCTCCGGCATGGCCTGCACGGCGTTCAGGCACAGGTTCAGGAACACCTGCTGGGTCAGGTCGGGGTCCGCGTAGACCTGCGGGATCTCGTCCTCGAGCTCGGCGTACTCCTTGAACAGCTTGACCCGGGCGTCCCCGAGCTGGAGCTCGAGCATGTCCAGGGTCTTGTCCAGCACCTGGCCTACGTCGCAGGGCTGCGGCCGCGCGGCGGGCGGGCGGGCGAACATCAGCAGCCCGGTGATGATCTGCTCGATGCGGTCGAGCTCCTTGATGACGTCCTCGAGGTCTTCCCGCCGGGCATCGTTGGGCTTGAGCTTGGAGCCGACGAACTGGACCGTGGTGCGGATCCCGGTCAGCGGGTTGCGGATCTCGTGGGCCACGTAGGCCGACAGCTCGCCCAGCGAAACCAGGCGGTCGATCTTCTTCTGGAACTCGCCCTCTTCGGTCTCGGAGATCGCCTCGGCCAGCACGACCGAGCCCGCCAGGTCGCCGTCGTCGTCGCGCAGCGGCAGGGACTCGGCCTTGAGCGTGACCTGCCGGCCCTCGGCCTCCAGCCGGAAGTCCCGCGGCTCGCGCGAGGCGCCCTTCAGCCAGCGGGCATCGGCGCCCGGAAACACCCTCCCCCCGGGCAGGCCCAGCAGCGCACCCGGCTCGACGCCGAGCAGCTCCTCGATGCGGCGGTTGTTGTAGGTGACGCGCCGCTCGCGGTCGAGCGCGACCACCCCCTGCTCGAGCGCATCGAGCACCTGGATGGGCCAGGAGAACGGCCGGGGCGGCGCCTCCGGTTCCACCGTGCGGCCCGGGGCTTCACTGCGCATGATGAACGACCCTCCGCGGGCGGGATTCCGTGTGCGGGATGACAGGTAGCACACGCGCCGCACGCAGGCAATGGATCGCGCGCGTCCGGGCTCCCTCCCGGGCGCGCCTCCGGCGCCCCTCCCCACCCGCGCCGATCGCGCAGCAGTTTCGGAAGCCCCCTGAGCCCGCCGCGTTCTGAGCCCTGATTTCCGGGGGTTCGGCCGGTGGTGGCCGGTCGGCAGCGCGGGCTGCTATTTTCGCGCTCATGCAACGCCCTTGCTTTGTTTCGTTTCTGCAACC
>JACRPT010000102.1 GCA_016223045.1 Candidatus Eiseniibacteriota bacterium | reverse complement strand
GCAAGGAAGAGGTGCTCGGCGCCCTGCGGGCACGCCGCGCCGGCGCGGGCGGCGCAGCGGCTGCGAGCGGGATCGCTTCAGCGCGCGCGGAGATCCCGACTCGCTCGCTCGCCGAATACGCCCCGGAGGGCTACGAGCGCCTCCGCGGGCCGGTCCCGCACCTGCGTTTCCGCATCGAGCCGCCCGCGTCTCCCGCCGCGCTGCTGCGCCAGCTCGGCGCGCCGCCGGCCTGGTCGCTCGAGGAGGCGCCGGCCGAGGTGCTCGGGCGCCTCTGCCAGGCGGCGGGCGCCCTGGCCCGCGAGATTGCGCTGCGCCCGGGCGACGAATCGGGCGAGGCGTAGGGCGCCTGTTCAGCCAGCGGCCCTTGGCGTGTCTGGCTCTCTCAGCCCGGCAGGCTCCTGGCACTTGACGCTTCGGCGCCATCCGGGGCAAAGTTGGCCCCGTATGACGACACAGCGTCAAGTAACCCAGCGGTCCTACCGCGACTTCCTCAACCGTGCGGCCGTGTTCTCCCTCGGCGATCTTGCCGAGGTGACCGGTGGTGCGAACACGCACGCCAGGGCGCGCGAGCGGGTGAAGTACTACCTGGCGACGGGACGCGTTCGACGCATCGCGCGCGAACTCTACGCGGTGGTCCCGCCGGGGGCGGACCCGCGGCGCTTCCAGCCGGATCCCTTCCTCGTGGCGGCGACGCTGCGCGCGGATGCCGTATTCTCGCACCACGGCGCGCTCGAGCTGCTGGGTGCGGCGCACAGCGACTGGAATGTGTGCACCGCCTACACCGGGCGAAGCCGCTCCACCCTGCGTCTGGGTACGACCACGTTGCGGCTGCTCCATCCCCCCGGCGCGCTCGCACCGCGCGACTGGTCACGCCTCGCGGTGCGGGAGGCGCACCACCTGGGTCGGACGCTCCGAGTCACCAGCCCGGAGCGCACGCTGGTCGAGGGGTTCCGACAGCCACAGCTCGCCGGCGGCCTGCCCGAGCTCGTCGAGTCGGCATCGGGGTTCGCCTCACTCGACGTGCCGCTGCTCGCACGCGTGCTTGAAGCCTACGACCAGCGCTCGTTGTGGGCTGCGACCGGCTGGTTTCTCGAACGATTCGCGCGTACGTTTCACGTCACCGAGGCGCAGTTGGCCCGGTTCGAATCCCACCGCCCCCGTTCACCGCAGTACCTGCCGCGCCGGATGCGGGGAGGCGTCTTCCTCCCGCGCTGGAATCTGGTGCTGCCCGCGCCCGTGGTGCGCGGGGGAGAACGCGATGACGCTGGACCGTGAAACCCTCGCCCGGCTTTCCTCTGCCTCCGGCTTCCGCCCCGCGACGCTCGAGAAGGTGCTCCGGCTCGGCGGCGACCACGAGGATGCCCCCCGGTTCGTCAGCGTCGGCGCCATCGTCCGGGCGCAATGCCCACGGAACTCAGTCAGGCCAGACGGCAGGGCTTGCATTCGATTGCCGCAGCCGCTAGTTTTCCGTCGGTTTGGGTAAACGAATGCAATGAATCCAGCCCAGTTTCTCCACACTCACCGCGTCTTCACAAGGGCCGAGCTTGCCGCGGCCCTCGACGTTCCCGGGCGGCGCTCGCCGGGCACGCTCGACAGCCATCTCACCCGCTGGGGTGGCGACGGGCGCGTCCGGCGCCTGCGGCGAGGCCTCTACGTGCGACTCGCCGCCGACCGGCGCACCGCCGAGCCAGTGGATCCCTACGCGCTCGCCGCGCGTCTGGCGCCGGACGCCGTACTTGGTTATCACACCGCGCTGGAGCTGCACGGCCTCGCGCAGAGCATGTTCTCGCGATTCTTCTTCGTCACGCGCACGAACGCACGCCCGTTCCGGTACGAGGGCGGGGAGTACCTGCCCGTTCGTCCCCGCGCGGGAGTCGGCGGGGCGGCCACCCAGCTCGTGCTCGTCCAGCGGGAGGACGGCCCGGTGCGCGTGACTTCGGTCGAGCGGACGCTGGTGGACGTTCTCGATCGTCCGGAGCTCGCCGGAGGCACCGAGGAGGTATGGCGTTCGCTGGAGCACCTCGAGGCGCTGGACTTCGCCGCCCTGCGTGACTACTTCGAGCGAGTGGCGCGCCCCGTGCTCGCGGCGCGGCTGGGGCTGATGCTCGAGCAGCATGCCGAGCGATGGTTCGTGCCGCCGGCGTTGCTCGCCGACCTCGCGCGCCAGCGGCCACGTGGCCCCGTATCATTCGATCGTCGGCGCCACGGGTGTCTTGTGACCCGCTGGAATCTCGTCGTGCCTCCGGATCTGCTCCCCGGGAAGGAAGGAGAAGATGGAGACGCGTGAGGAGCTGCGAGCCGAGGCAAGACAACTGGGGGTGACCCCGGAGCCGCTCGAGAAGGTTGTGCGGTTGCTCGACATCCTGCGGCGACTGGAGGACGAGAAGGAAATCGCCGGGCGGTTCGCGCTGAAGGGTGGTTCGGCGCTCAATCTGTTCTGGCTTGAGCTCCCGCGCCTGTCGGTGGACATCGATCTCGATTTCATCCACGACGGCGAACGCAACGAGGCGATGAGGCTGCGCCCGGACTTCGAGGGGCGCGTCGAACGGTGCATCCGGCTCGCCGGTTGCCAGGTCATGCGGATGCCTCGCGAACATGCGGGTGGCAAGCTCCGTCTGCGGTTTGCGAGCCTCTTCGGGGGCCAGCAGAACCTCGAGGTCGACTTGAACTTCGTGGCGCGCGTGCCGATTTTCGGGCTTGTGCGGCGTGCGTGCGTGCTGCCGCGATTCGCCACGGTCGGGGTCTCGACGTACGAGCTGGTCGAGCTGGCCGCCGGCAAGTTTGTCGCGCTCGTGGGCCGGTCCGTTGCGCGGGACCAATTCGATGCCGTGCAGCTCCTCGATCGGGAGCCCGGGCTTCTCGACGACGGACGATTCCGCATCTGCTTCACCGCGCTGGCTGCCGCCGCGGCTGACGATGTCCGTCGGCGCGGCCCCACACTCGACGCATTGTCCGCTCTGTCTGTTCGGGAACACCTCCTCCCCGTGCTGCGCACACCGGATGGAGAGGGCCTGACCGACGCCACGGCGCTGGCTGCACGACTGGCGGAGAAACTCGGACCGGCATTCGGCCGGCTGCTGAGCTTCAGCGAAGGCGAGCGGGCGTTCTTGTCCGCGCTGATCGATCGTGGTGAGATCGAGCCGGAGCACCTGACGCCAGACGCCGACCTGCAGGGCCGGCTGGGACGCCAGCCCATGCTTCGCTGGAGGCGCATTCAGGCGCGGAAGCGTCTCGGGCTTCCGCCCCACCCCGAGGATGGCGGCTGATGACCCTCAACCCCCTGCGGTTCTCCGAGCAGGTGCTCGGCGACTTCCTGCGCTACCAGGTCACGGCGTTCCCGCTCGCCGACGAGCGGTTGAGCGGCCAGTTGCGCGCGCACCTGGCACTGGGCCAGGCGCGGCGCTCGCCGCTGGTGCGCGGGCCGTACGTCAGCCTCTCCCGCGCCTTCGCGCGGGGAATCCCGGTGGCCGACCTGGCGCGCCAGATCGGGCTCCACCCGCACCTGGCGAATCTGGTCGAGTTCCCCGACCTCTACGGGCATCAGGAGGCGGCGATCCGCGCGATCGCCGCCGGGCGCACCACGCTGGTCTCGACCGGCACCGGGTCGGGCAAGACCGAGTGCTTCCTCTACCCGATCATCAGCCGCTGCCTGGCGCTGCGCGACCAGAACGCGCCTCCGGGCATTGTCGCAGTACTGGTCTATCCCATGAACGCGCTCGCCGAGGACCAGATGCTGCGCGTTCGCTGGTTGCTCGCGGGGACTGGCATTCCGTTCGGCCTTTACGTCGGCCACACGCCGCAGCGGCGCGGTGATGTCACCGGCACGCGCCTGCGGGCGGGCGGTTCGCGATCGGACTACGAGCGCGCGCTGGAGCGGACCAAGGCCGAGGGGCGGGCGCAGGCAGTGCGCCCGTCCGAGGAGCGCGCCTCGCGCGAGGAGATGCGCGAGCCGGGCGGCCAGCCGCGCATCCTGCTCACCAACGTCAAGCAGCTCGAGTTGCTGCTCACCCGGCAAGCCGACGTGGAACTCTTCGAGGGTGCGGCGCTCGAGTTCCTGGTCTTCGACGAGGTGCACACCTGGGGCGGGGCCGAGGGCGCCGAGGCGGCGTGTCTGGTGCGGCGCCTGCGGGCGTTCTGCGGGCGCGACGAGGGCACGGTGTGCGTGGGCACCTCGGCCACGCTCGCCGATCCGGCGCACGGGCTGGAGCCCGCGCGCGGTTTCGCGAGCCGCTTCTTCGGCGTGCCGGACGGGCGAATCGAGGTGGTGACCGAGCGCTACCGCGACGACGACTGGGCGCCCGCGCGCGCGTGGCCGCGCACGCCTCCCGGCAATCCCGCGCAGCATCTGGCCGCCGTGCTCGAAGCGGTGGACGAGCGGGCGAGCGATGGCGCGGCGGTGGCCGCGGCCCTCGAGGCGCTTACGGGCGAGGCCCTGCCGGCGCAGAGCTGGGAGGAGGCGCTTCACACCCGCCTCGCGGCCAACGAACTGTGCTTCCACATCACGCAGGCGCTCGGGCGGCCGATGGCGCTCGATCGGCTGGTCGAGCGGCTGTCGGCCGAGGCTGTCCGCGCGGTGTCCGAAGAGGAAGTGCTGTGCTGGCTGCTGCTCGGCGCCGCCGCGCGGCGCGATGGTCGCCCGCTCATGCGCCCGGTGGTGCATGCGTTCGTGCGCGGCATGGGCGGCGGTGTGGTCACGTTCGAGCCCGGCGACGCGAAGCCGCGCCTCGCGATGCTCGCCCCCGACGGCTCGGGCGCCCCTGCCGAACGCGTGCGGCTGTCGCTGATCTCGTGCACCACCTGCGGCCAGCACTACTTCGTGCACCACGCGGCCGATCTGCGCGTCACGGACAAGGGGCTCGAGGGCGGCGAGGCGGTCGAGGAGCGCCGGGTGTTCCGCCCGCTCGATTCTGCGCTCGGCGGGCGGCGCGTGGTGCTGCTCGACCGGCTCATTGGTGCAGGGGAGGAGCCCGGCCTGGACGACGAGCCGCCGCAGCACACGCAGCCCGCGCACCTCTGCGCCCATTGCGGCGCATTGCATCCGGCGGCCCGCGATCGCTGCGATGCCTGCGGGCGCGCGGGGCCGCTGGTCGCACTGCTGGCCGTCGAGCACGGCGAGAAGCGCCCCGGCCAGCTCGGGCGCTGCCTCTCGTGCGCGGCGCCCGGGCGGCCGGTGCCGGGCGGCTGGCGCGAACCCGCGCGCCCGGTGCGCGCCGTGGCGGTGGCGGACGTCCACGTGCTGGCGCAGAACATGGTGCATCGCGCCGAGCGCCGGCGCCTGCTGGTGTTCGCCGACAACCGGCAGGACGCGGCGTTCCAGGCCGGCTGGATGCGCGACCGCGCACGCCGGTTCCGCCTGCGCGCCCTGATGATGCAGCGCATCGCCGAAGGGCCGCTGTCGGTGGGCGATCTGGTGGCGCACCTGGACGCGCGGCTGGATCGGGACGACGAGGAGTCGCGGGCGCTCCTCCCCGAGGTGTGGGCGCACCAGCCCCGCGAGGCCGCAGGAGTCGCGCACCAGGACCGGCGGCGCTGGTTCCTGCGCGTGCTGGTGCTGCGCGAGCTGGCGACCGGGGTCAAGCAGCGCCTCGGCCTCGAGCCATGGGGGCGGATCGAGGTGCGCTATCTCGGGCTCGATGCGGGGCTGCCGTTCATCCAGCGCTGGTCAGCTCGCCTCGGGCTTGCACCCGAGCGGCTGGTGGACGGCGCGTGCTCCCTGCTCGACGCCTACCGGCGCAGCGCGTTCCTGATCCACGACGCCGAGACCCGCGCGTTCTCCAAGCGCTGGCGCGAGGGCGACGAGGAGATCCAGCGCGGCTACCTGCCGTTCATCGCGGCGATCCCCAAGGGACTCAAACTCGAGCGCGATCCCGGCGACGACGACGGCCGCCTGGACCAGTGGCTGAGCGCGCGCGGCGACACCCGGGCCAAGCAGGCGGCGCGCGCCTTCGGCGTGCCGCGCGACGACGTCGAGGAGTTCCTGCGCGACCTGTGGGCCTGCCTCACCGTCGAGGTCCCGCTGCTCGTGCCGGTGGACCTGACCTGGTCGCGCGGCGGCGTGATCGCACGCACCGGCGGGGCGCGGCAGATTGACGGCGGGCGCCTGCTCGTGGCCCCGCACCGCGGCCGCTGGCGCTGCACGAGCTGCCGCCGCTCGCAGGTGCGCCCGACGCCGAACGACCGCTGCCTGGCCTGGCACTGCGATGGCACGCTCGTGCACATCGAGGACGATCCGGACGACTACGACCTGCTGGCCCTCGACCAGCAGTTCGCGATGCTGCGCCCCGCCGAGCACTCGGCGCAGGTTCCCCATGACGTGCGCGAACGGCTCGAGCGCTGGTTCAAGGGCGAGGAGGAGCGCGTGAACGCCCTGGTGTGCACGCCCACGCTCGAGCTGGGCGTGGACATCGGCGGGCTCGACTCGGTGCTCATGCGCAACGTGCCGCCCACGCCCGCCAACTACTGGCAGCGCGTGGGCCGGGCCGGCCGCCAGCACCGCCTGGCCGTGAACCTGACCTACGCCCGCGACGTGAGCCACGACCGCCAGTACTTTGCGGACCCGTTGCGTCTCCTCGAGGGTCGCGTCGAACCGCCGCGGTTCAACCTGCGCAACGAGGTCATGCTCGGCAAGCACGTCCGGGCGGCGGCGATCACGCGGCTGCGCCGGCTCGCCCGGGACGGGTCGAGACTGGCGGATGAAGACCGCCGGCAGGTCGCGGGAGTGCTCGATCGTTCGTTCCCAACCTACATCCGCGACTACCTCTTCACCCCCGCCGGCTCGGTGCGGCCGAGTCCCTTCGACGTCTCGGACCTGCGCACGGTGGTCACGAAGCACGCCGAGGATCTCGTGGCCGAAGTAGAAGGTACGTTCCGGGCCACCTGGCCGGAGGATGAGCGGGATGGGGTCGCCGGCGAGCGGCTGCGCGACCTCGTGCTCGGCACGGCTGACGAGCTCGAATCCGTGCTCGCGCGCCTGCGCAGGCGGCTGGAGTGGAGTCTCGCGCGCATCACGGAGCTGAACCGCGAGGAGGAACAGCGCGGCACTCTCGACGAGGATCAGATGGCGCTGCGCCGCCGCTGCCAGCGTGTCGCCGCGCGCCTCAAGGGCGTCGAGAAGAAGGCGCGGCGGGAGAGCGAGGGCTACGACGACCGTTACACCTTCGGCGCGCTGGCCGCGGAGGGCTTCTTCCCGGGCTACGGCCTGGAGGCCGGCACGATTCGCGCCTACGCCCAGCCGCCGCGCTTCGGCGGCGGCGTGGGAGAGTTCACACTCACGCGTCCGCCGGTCGCCGCCCTGCGTGAGTACGTGCCCGGCAACCTGATCTACGCCAACGGCGGCCAGTTCGCGGTGCGCTTCTACCATTTCGAGGCCACCGAGCCGCTGGTGTTCGTGGTGGACGCGGCGCGCGGCGCGGTCCGCGAGGCGGGCCTGGCCGGCGACGACGCGACTACGCTGGGCGCAGACCGTCTCAAAGCGGTGCCGGTGTGCGACTGCGACCTGTCGTTCCGCAACCCCATCACCGACGATCAGGACCACCGCTTCCAGCTTCCTGTCGCCGTCTACGGCGAGGAGCGATCGCGCCACGGGGGCGGAACCGCCTTCGACTGGGGCGCACGCGAGCTCCAGTTCCGCTGCGGCCAGTATCTCCGTCTCGTCAACGTGGGCGCCGCCTCGCTCGTAGAAGGCCGCCGCCTCGGGTTCCCGATGTCCATTGCCGGTAGCCAGTGCCGTTCTCCGTTCGCGTCCGAGCGTGAACTCCAGGACTTCGCGCAGACCATGGAGGAGCGCTACGGCCGGCCCTGGGAATGGTGCGGCTTCTACGCCGACATCGTGGCGGACGCGCTCATGCTGCAAGACGCCGCCGACCGCACGCAGGCGTACTCGGTGCTCGAAGCGCTGCGCACCGGCATGGCCAACCTGCTCGAGATGGACCGCGAGGACCTGGAGATCCTCGTCGTGGCGCGCCCGGGCGAGGATCTGGTGGACGGGTTCCTCTACGATCCGATGCCCGGCGGCTCGGGGCTGCTGGAGCAGGCCTGCGAGCGGTGGGCCGAGGTGGTGCAGGCAGCGCTCGAAGTCGTCGAGGGCTGTCCGGCCGGCTGCGCGCGGTCGTGCATTGATTGTCTGCAAGTCTTCCGCAACGCGTACTACCACGAACACCTCGACCGCAGCGTGGCCGCCGCGCGGCTGCGTGACTGGGGCGGCGTGCTTGCCGGAGCGCGTCCCATCCCCCCGCGCATGCCGGCCGAGGCCCCGCGCGGAGCCGAGGCCCCGACCAATGTGGCCGAGGACCGGCTGCGCCACTGGTTCGAGCGCGGCGGCCTGCCCGAGCCGGAGTGGCAGAAGCCGGTGGACCTGGGCGCGCCGCTCGGTGGCACGACCCCGGACGCGTTCTTCCCGATGGAAGCAGAACCCGGGCTGTGCGTGTACGTGGACGGGCTGAGCGGACGGCTGCACGGGGACCCGGCACGGGCCGCGCAGGACCGCGTGTTGCGGGCCGCGCTGCGATCGCGCGGCTTCGTGGTGATCGAGATCCCCGCGAGCCACCTGGAAGACCGTGAGGCCATGCGCCGGCACCTGGCGACCATCGCCCGCTGGCTGCTGGGACCGGATGCCTCGAAGAAGATCCGAGAGGCCCAGGACTGGGCGTGACGCGCCGTCGTCCCGTCTTCCGGGCGCGCCGCGCCGTGGCCGACGCCCCCCGCGCTGTGGGAAGATGCCGGGCATGTCCGACCTGCCCCCGTCCGTCGTGATCCTCGCGCGCCGCATCGCCGCGGACGAGCTCCGCCGGCTCGTCCAGGAGGGCTTCGGGGAGATGGTCAAGTTCGTGGCCGACGTGGAGCGGGGCGTCATCGGAATCGGTGGCGAGCTGCACGCGGACGCCGAGCAGGCCTTGCTGGACGACGGGAGCCGCCCCGAGCACCTGTGGGGCGCGAACTACTACCCGGGCCGGGGATGGGACGGCTGCATCGAGTTCACGTCGTTCGTCAACGTCCGCCCGGCGCGCGGCAACCCAGGCATGGAGATCGCCGACCCCGGGATGCGGGAGCGCGTGCGGGAGCTGGCGCTCGGGTTGATCGGCGAGGGCGGAGCGCTCTGAGATGAGCCAGCACGCCTCGCTCTCGCCGGAGCGCTGGGCCCGCTTCACCGCGGACCAGCAGCTCATGATGATCGCCAACGAGATGAACCGCGCTTCGAAGCTCATGGCCCCCGCGGACCGCGAGCGGCTCAAGAGCGCCTACGCTCGCGTGCTCCAGCTCACGGATCTCACGGTCGCGGTGCGCCCGGAGCGCGGCCTGCGGCGCGAGCTGCTGCGCTGGCGCGACCTGGTGGCCGGGCTGTGGCTGGAACCCGGGAGCTCGCCCGCTGTACACCGCGAGGCGCTCCGGCACCTGTTGCTCTTCTCATTCCAGACCGCGCGACAGATCCCCTTCGTCCTCGGAGACGCGCGTACGACCCCGCCGTGACAGCGTCCGCGCCCGCCCCGCGCCGGGACCTCTGCGCTGTCGCCGGCGCGCCGGCCGGGATGCGTTCCCCGGCATGAGTCGCCGCCGCCCCTCCGGCCGAAGGCCGCCCGTGACGCGGAACGTGCGTCCGTGAGCGCCTCTCCCGCCACGCCGCCCGCCGTCCGCCCACGCGGCCTGCCGCTGCTCGTCCGCGACGCCGAAGCGGGCTTCCTGGCCGAGCTGTTCCTGGTCTGCGCGGTCGCCACCATCCTGCTCACCCGTGCCATCCTTGCGGCCACCGGGTACCCCCAGCTCGGCGGCGGCAGGCTCCACATCGCGCACATGCTGTGGGGCGGGCTGGCGCTCGCCGTCGCGCTCGTCCTCATCCTGGTCTCGCTCAGTCGCCGCGCGAAGCCGGTCGCTGCCTTCGTCGGCGGCGTGGGCTTCGGCTTCTTCATGGATGAGCTGGGCAAGTTCCTCACCCGCGACAACGACTACTTCTACCAGCCCGCCATCGCGCTGATCTACCTGGTCCTGGTCGCGTTCTTCCTGGCCACGCGGCGCCTGCTCTCGCGCACCGCGCTCAGCGACGACGAGTGCCTCGCCAACGCCATCACGCTGATGAAGGAGATGGCGCTCCAGGACCTGGACGCCACCGAGAAGGCGCGCGCCGCGGCGCACCTCGACCGCTGCGATCCGGCCGACCCGCGGGTCGCGCTGGTGCGCGGCTTCCTCGACCGGCTCACTCCCATCTCGCCTCCGCCGCCGGCGTGGACCGCGCGGCTGCGCCGCTGGCTCGACGCGCGGCTCGAGCGCGTGACGTCCCACCCGCGCTTCCCGCGAGTGATGTCGCTCGTCTTCGTCGGGCAGGCCCTGTTCGCCGTCGGCTGGGTCCTGATCACCGCGCGGACGCTGTGGCAGGGCTGGCGGGACCCGGTGGCCGGCGTCCACCTCGGGCCGGGCCTCGCGGAGTGGGCGCGACTCGGCTCCACGGTGGCGAGCACGGCCCTCGTGGTCGCCGGCGTGGCCCGACTGCGGCGCGACCCGGTGCGGGCCTACCGCAGCTTCCGCATGTCGCTGCTGGTCGCGGTGTTCGTGACGCAGTTCTTCGTCTTCTACGACGCGCAGCTCCACGGCGTGATCGGGCTCGCGTTCAACCTGGCGCTGCTCGCGGCCGTGCAGGCCCTGCTCGCGCGCGCGCGCGACCGCGCGGCGCGACGCGCGGTGACCGCTGTCCCGCATGCCGCGGTCTGAGATCGCCGCGACGGCGGCGCTCCCGCCCGAGCGCCGGCGCCAGGTCGCGCGCGCCCTCGGGATCGAGTACCTGACGGTCGGCTGGAACGTGGTCGAGGGCGTGATCGGCGTCACCGCGGCGCTCGCGGCCGGGAGCGTGGCGCTGCTCGGCTTCGGGCTCGACAGCTTCATCGAGTGCGCCTCGGGCCTGGTGCTGGTGTGGCGGCTGCGCGCCGAGAGCGGCGCGGGAGGCGGCGGGGTCGCGCCGGACCATGCTGCGATCGAGCGACTCGACCGCCGCGCGCACCGGCTGGTCGGCGGCTCGCTCTTCCTGCTCGCGGCGTGGGTGGCAGGCGATGCGTTGTGGTCGCTCGTCCGCGGCGAGCGGCCCGAGCCGAGCGTGGTGGGCATCGCGCTCACCGCCATCTCGCTCGGCGTCATGGTGTGGCTCGCCCGCGCCAAGCGCCGCGCCGCCGCGCGGCTCGCCAGCCGCGCGCTCGCGGCCGACGCGTTCCAGACCACCGCGTGCTGGTGGCTCTCGCTCGTCACGCTGGGCGGGATCGGGCTCAACGCGCTGCTGGGCTGGTGGTGGGCCGATCCGGTCGCGGCACTCGGCATGACGTTCTTCCTGGTGCGCGAGGGCCGCGAGGCGTGGAAGGGCGAGGGCTGCGGCTGCCACTGAGCTGCGGCGTGATCCGGCGAGGACTGCGGCTGTCACCGGGTTGGGGCGGATTGCGCGGCGCGGGTCGCGACCGCCGGCGCGTTGCGGCACGGCGCCCCGCGCGCCGAGGACTGCACGTGTCACCGGGTTGCGGCGGATTGCGCGGGGCGGCGCAAGGGCCGCGGCTGCCCGCGCGGCTGCGGCGGGCGCACCCGCGCCCGGCCGGGTCGCGTTTGCAGTCGGGCGGCGGCTCCTGTAAACACTCCAGCCGACCGCCCCCACGACCTCCCGAGGAACCCCGTTCATGATGCGAACCCGCTCGACCCCGCTCCGCGCGCTCGCCGCGCTCGCGCTGCTCTTCGTCCCCGTCCTGCTCTCCGGCTGCTCCACCGAATCGAAGGTGCTGGCGCGCGTCGGTGACCAGGCCATCACCGCCGACGATTTCCTGGATGTCGCGCGCGCCAACCCGGGCCAGTACCCGGGCCGGCCCGACTCCGCCCGGGCCGCGCTGCTCGAGGACCTGGTCAAGCGCGCGCTCCTCATCCAGGAGGCGAAGGTGCGCGGGCTCGCGGATTCGGTGCAGCTCGCGAACATGCGCCGCCAGCTCGAGGACCAGCTCGCGATGCGGTCGCTGCTGGAGAAGCTGGCCCCGCGCGACGTGCCGGTGAGCGACGCCGAGGCGAAGCGGCTCTACGAATGGCGCGCCAGCGAGGCGCACCTGTTCGTGATCTTCACGCCGGACCGCCGCGGCGCCGACGCCGCGCTCGCCGAGCTCAAGGGCGGCGCCGACTTCTCCGCGATGGCCGACCGCTACAACTACACCGGCATGATGCCGCCGCATGGCGACGCGGGGTTCATGACGCCCGGCTCGCTGGTGCCGCCGCTCGACGACCTGCTGCGCACCGCACCGCTCGGCCAGCTGATCGGCCCGGTCGAGTCCACCGGCGACGGCTGGTTCCTGGTCAAGATCACCGAGCGCCGCCCGCGCCAGCAGGAGCCGTTCGAGCAGCAGAAGGCGATGCTCCGGGAGATGCTCAAGCAGCGGAAGCAGAAGACGCTCATGAACGCGGCCTACAACCGGCTGCGCGAGCAGTACAAGGTGCGCCTCGAGTCCGACGGCCCGCAGGCGCTGTTCCACCGCTTCAACCCGAACGACCACCGCGATTCGCTGGTCGCCGCCATGGGCGGCCTCCCGGTCCCGCCGCCACCCACGCCGGAACAACTCAAGCAGGTGCTCGCGCGCTACGACGACCGCGGCAAAGCCGTCCCCTACACGCTGGCCGACGCCCTGCAGGACATGGCCGACCCCGGCAAGCCGCGCCCGGACTTCGCGATGGTCCCGATGATCGAGCAGTGGCTCGAGAGCAACCTGGTCCAGCGCGTCGCGCTCATCGAGGCGCGCCACCGCCACCTCGGCGAGGAGCCCGCGGTCCAGCGCCAGGTGCGCGAGCGGGTCAACAACATGCTGCTCGACGCCATCTACAGCGCCGAGATCGCCTCCATCCTGAGCGCCAGCGAGGCCGAGCTGCGTGCCGCCTTCGAGCGCCACCCCGGCGGGTTCGTCCGCCTCGACGCCGCGAAGGTGATGCTCGCCACGTTCCCGGACTCGGCCGCGGCCCAGGCGGTGACGGCGCACGCGAAACCGGGCGGCACGCTGCGCGACGCCGTGAACGCGGCCGCGCCGGCGGCGCACGTCATGGAGGCAGACATCAAGTTCCCGACCCAGGACCCGCTGTGGAGCCGGCTCGAGGCCACCATCATGGCGACCGGGCCGAACGAGGTGCGGGGCCCGCTGCGCATGGGCGCCGGCTGGCTGGTGCTCCAGGTGATCTCGAAGGACCAGGGCCCGCAGACCTTCGAGAACCTGCCGGAGCAGGTGCGGCTGGCGCTCGAGAACGAGGCGGTCCAGCAGCGGCGCGAGGCGAGGCTCAACGAGCTGACCGCGCAGCTCAGGGCGAAGTTCCACCCGCAGGTGCACCCGGAGCGGCTGAAGTCCATCCCCTGGCCGGTGCCGCCCGCGAAGAGCTGAGCAGGAGCGCCGCGGGATCGAGTGCCGGGGCGCAGGGTCGAGTCACGCTGCGACCGGCGCGCAGACGAAGGCCGGGCGCGGCGCGGCGCAGAACCGGGAGTCGGGGCGCGCGCTCTCGCGAGCGCGCGCCTCACTTCTTCACATGCGCCTCGATCCACGCCGTCATGGTGTCGAGCGCGGCGGGCGCGATGGTCTCCTCGATCGTGCCGTACTCGGCGACCGAACCCGTGGCGCTGGTCTGGAACAGGTGGTTGAGGTTCGGCAGCTCGACCGTCTGGAAATCGCGGTTGCCGCCGGCCTTGAGCGCGCCCGCGATCGCCGCGAGGTCCTCCTTCGGCGGCACCTGCAGGTCCTTCGCGCCGTTCAGTGCCAGCACCGGGCACTTCACCTGTTTGAGTGCAGGCACCGGGTCGTAGGTCAGGAAGAAGCGGAACCACGCCGAGGTCACGAACCCGGCCTGCTGCTCCATCCGGCGCTGCATCGCGCTTCCCGCCTGCGTCTGATCGCCGCCCACGCGCGCGAACATCCGCCCGGCCAGTTCGCGGATCCGCCGCGCCGCGGCCGCCGTGTCCGGCTCGGCTTTCACGATCGCGAAGGTGGACTCCTGGGCCGCGCGGCTCAACGCGACGATCGAATCCGGCGCGCCCGCCGCGCGGTTCAGAAGCTCGCCCTGCCGGATCAGGATCCACTCGCCGGGGAGCCCGGGCCCGGCCATCAGCACGATGAAGGCGATATCCCGCGAGCCCGCCGCGAGCATCGGGGCGATGAGCCCGCCCTCGCTGTGACCGACGAGGCCGATGCGCGCGCGGTCCACCTCGGGCCGGCGCTTCAGGAATTCGACGGCGGCGCGCGCGTCGCCGGCGAAGTCCCGGCTGGTGGCGGCGGCGAACGTCCCGGTGGACTTGCCCGCGCCGCGGTCGTCGAGCCGCAGCACCGCGAGCCCGTGGCGGGTGAGGTGGTCGGCCAGCACCAGGAATGGCCGGTGGCCCGCCAGCTCCTCGTCGCGGTTCTGCGCCCCCGAGCCGGTGATGAGGAGCGCGGCCGGGAACGGCCCCGCCCCACGCGGCTTCGTCAGCGTGCCGGCGAGCTTCACGCCGGCGGCGCGGTTCTCGACCGTCACCTCTTCCTCGTCGTACGGGCAGGGCCTAAATCAGTTCGCATGAATCGGAGAAGTCCGACCAGGCTGACTTGAAAGTCGTGAGACCTGCACTGTATCTCTTGGTTTGGGTCGCACCAACAACGCCAGGAGACAGGGAGGTCTCACGATGGTTCCACGG
>JACRPT010000099.1 GCA_016223045.1 Candidatus Eiseniibacteriota bacterium | reverse complement strand
GGCGGTCAGGTAGCCGATCTCCTCCGAGAACGCGAAGTCGAGCGACTGGTCCAGCTCGTCGTCGGCGGTGTCGGCCACCGCCCACGCCTCCGCGAGCTGGAAGCCCGGCGTCATGGTCTGCAGCCGCAGGTGGTCCTCCTCGTTGATCATCAGGGAGACCTTCTCCTCGGGCGCCACCACGATGCCGCGGGGGCGCGCACCGTCGCCCAGCTCGTGGCTCACCAGGTGGCGCTCGACCAGCACCTGGCGCTCGAGCGGCGTGAGCTCGCTCATGCGCAGCAGCAGCGCGTGGTCGAAGGCCTTCGAACGCTCGGCCGCCCCGGCCACGCTCAGCATCACGCCCTGCAGCTGCTCGTCGCGCGCGCGGTGCGAGAACGGCACGTTCCGCAGGTTGCGGGCGAGCCGGATGCGGGTCGAGAGCACCAGCTCCGCGTGCGGTCCCTCGCCCGAGAGCCAGCGGGCCGGGCGCGACACCAGCTCGTCGAAGGTGGTGGGCGGCAGGGCGCGGTCGGCGGCGGTCACGGCTTCTTCTCCGCGGCGGCGCGCTCGGAGCGGCTCTCGGCTTCGAGCCGCCGGATCTCGTCGCGCAGGCTGGCCGCGCGCTCGAATTCCTCGCGCTCGACCGCGCGCTGCAGCTCGTCGTGCATGCGCTGGATCTGGCGCGAGCGCGACACGCCCTCGCCGTCCCCGGTGGGACGCTTGCCCTTGTGGCGGGTGTCGCCGTGGATGCGGCGCAGCAGGGGCCGCAGCTGGAACTGGAAGGCCGTGTAGCACTCGGCGCAGCCCAGCCGGCCGGTCTCCTTGAACCCGGAATACGGCAGGCCGCAGCGCGGGCACTGGACGTGCCCGACGCGCTCCTCCTCGGTGGAGGTCATGCCGTCCACCATGCCGGCGAGCAGGTCGGCGATGTCGAACTTCGGCTTCTTCACCGAGGCGTGGAGCCCCTTCTCCTCGGCGCACTTCTCGCACACGTGGATCTCCGACATCTTGTTGTCGTGGATCTCGGTGAAGTGCACCGTGGCGGGGTTCTTCCCGCAGATCTGGCAGAGCATCGGGACCTCTCAGGCGCTCGCGACGAGCCGGCCGGACTCGAGGGTCAGCACGCGGTTCGCGATCGCCGCCAGCCTATCATTGTGGGTGACCAGCACAAACCAGGTTGCCCGAGGGCTCGTCCGCCAGCACCAGCTCCGGCTCGGGCGCGAGCGCGCGCGCCACCGCGACCCGCTGCGCCTCGCCGCCCGACAGCTCGGCCGGCCGGTGCTCCCAGCGCTCGGCCAGACCGACCGCGGCGAGCGCGGCCTGCGCGCGGGCGCGCGCCTCGGCCGGGCGCCTGCCGGAGATGAGCAGCGGCATCATCACGTTCTCCTCCGCGCTGAACTCGGGCAGCAGGTGGTGGAACTGGAAGACGAATCCCAGGTGGTTCGCGCGGAAGCGCGCGAGTTCCCGCTCCCGCAGCGGGTCCACGGGCCGGCCGCGGATGAGCACGGTGCCAGCGTCGGCCCGGTCGAGTGTCCCGAGGATGTTCAGCAGCGTGCTCTTGCCCGCGCCCGACGCTCCGAGAATAGCCAGAATTGTGCCACGCGTGACCGTGAGGTCCACGCCCCGCAGCACCTCCAGCCGGCCGCGCGGGGTCGCGTAGCTCTTCGCGATGCCGCGTGCCTCCAGGACCGTGGCTACCCCGTCAACGCGGCTCCCACTTTCCACTTAGGCGCTCTCCTTCGACCCTGTTCTCAGGCCTGGCGGCGGATCGCGGCCACCGGGTCCAGCAGCGAGGCGCGCCACGCCGGGTAGAGCGCGGCGGCCAGGCAGAGCGTCAGGGCGGCCAGAATCACGGCGGCGAAGTCGCCGGCCTCGGGCCGCACCGGCAGCCGCTCGATGAAGTAGACGTCCCCCGGCAGCGTGACGAACGGGTAGCGCCGCAGCACGGCGATGAGGCCGCCGCCGAGCGCCGCCCCGAGCCCGGTGCCGAGCCCGCCGATCAGCAGGCCCTCGCACAGGAAGACCTGGAGCACGGTCGCGCGGCTGGCGCCCAGCGACTTGAGGACCCCGATGTCGCGGCGCTTCTCGAGCACCACCATGAACAGCGTGCTCACGATGTTGAACGCCGCCACCAGCACGATCAGCGCGAGGATCACGAACATCACGGCCTTCTCCAGCTTCATCCAGGTGAACAGGTTGCGGTTGAGCTCGATCCAGTTGTTGGCCCTGAGGCCCGGCACCCGCAGCTCGGCGAGCAGGGAGTCGGCCGCCGCCGGCGCGCCGAACATGTCGGCGAGCCGGATCTCGATGCCGGTCACCGCGCCGCCCAGCCGGAAGAAGTCCTGCGATGCCGCGATCGAAGTGAAGCCGAAGCTCGAGTCGTAGGTGTAGAGGCCGGAGGTGAACAGGCCGACCACGCGGAAGGCGCGCAGCCGCGGCGTGAAGCCCAGCGCGGAGCGCTCGGCCCCCGCCAGCGAGGCGAGGATCACCCGGTCGCCGACCCGCGCGGCGAGCCGCCCGGCCAGCTCCGAGCCCAGCACGATGCCGGGCATCCCGTCCGCGCCCCGCGCGGGGATCGAGTCGAGCGCGGGCGTGATGTTGCGCCCCACCGTGGTGACGCCGCGTTCGCGGCCGAGGTCCACGCCCTTCACCACCAGACCCTCGGTGAGCCCGTCGTGGAACGCCATGGCCTTGACGTAGGTGAAGGGCGCCACGCCCAGCACGCCGGGATGGCGCGCCACCCGCGCCGCCAGCCGGTCGGCTTCGTGCACGCCCGCGGCGGTCTCGCCGAGCAGCACGACGTGCGCGTCGGTGCCGGCGATGCGGGTCTGGATCTCGCTCTCGAAGCCGTTCATCACCGCCAGCACGGTGAGCAGCGCGGTCACCCCGACCGCCACGCCTGCGACCGAGATGCCCGTCAGCAGGGTGATGAACCCGCTCGCCCGCCGCGTCCGCAGGTAGCGCGCGGCGATCCACAGCGGGAGTCTCACGCGGAAGACGTCCCGGGCTCCGCCCCGCCGGGCGCGGGCGCGCCGGCTTCCCGTTCCGCCTCGTCCTCGGGCTCGGCGATCCCCTCCTCGGGCCGCAGCTGCGGGAACAGGATCACCTCGCGGATCGAGCGCGAGTCGGTGACCAGCATGGCGAGCCGGTCCACGCCGATCCCCACACCGCCGGTGGGCGGCATGCCGTACTCGAGCGCGCGCACGTAGTCGTGGTCCATCATCTGCGCCTCCTCGTCCCCGCCGGCGCGGCGCGCCATCTGCTGCTCGAAGGCACGGCGCTGCGCCTCGGGGTCGTTCTGCTCGGAGAACGCGTTCGCCAGCTCCATGCCGGCCGCGAACAGCTCGAAGCGTTCGACCACGTCCGGCCGGTCGCGGCTCGCGCGCGCCAGCGGCGAGGTCTCGGCCGGATGGTCCACCACGAACGTCGGCTTCACCAGGCCGGGCTGCACCAGCTCGCCGAACAGCGCGTCCAGGAGCCCGCCCGCGCCGGTGCCCGGGCGGGTCTCGATCCCGCGCGAGCGCGCCAGCCGCGCCAGCTTCGCCGCGTCGAGGTCGGAGACGTCCTCCCCGACCGCGGCGCCGACCGCGTCGAGCATCGAGATCCGCGCCCACGGCGGCGCGAAGTCGAGGCGCTGGCCCTGGTAGTCGAGCGCCCGGACGCCGGCCGCGGCCTCGACCGCGGAGGCGACCAGCCCTTCGGTCAGCGCCATCATGTCGTGCACGTCGGCGAAGGCCTGGTAGTACTCGAGCAGCGTGAACTCGGGGTTGTGCGAGCGGTCCATGCCCTCGTTGCGGAAGTCGCGGGAGAACTCGTAGACCCGTTCCAGCCCGCCCACGATCAGGCGCTTGAGGTAGAGCTCGTTCGAGATGCGCAGGTAGAGGTCGGTGTCGAGCGCGTTGTGCCGCGTGACGAACGGCCGCGCGAAGGCCCCGCCGTAGAGCGGCTGGAGCACCGGGGTCTCGACCTCCAGGTAGCCGCGCTCGTCGAGGAAACGCCGCAGGCCGGTCACCAGGCGCGCGCGGCGGCGGAAGGTCTCGCGCACGCCGAGGTTCATGAACAGGTCCACGTAGCGCTGGCGGAAGCGGGTCTCCGGATCCCGCAGGCCGTGCCACTTCTCGGGGAGCGGCCGCAGGGACCTGGCGAGCAGCTCGAGGTCCTCCACGCGCACCGTGATCTCGCCGGTGCGGGTGCGGAACACCGGGCCCTCGACCCCGATCCAGTCGCCCACGTCGAGCAGCTCGTAGCGCTCGAACTGCGCCGCGAGCCGGTCGGCCCTGAAATAGAGCTGGACCTTCCCGCTGCCGTCCAAGAGGTGCGCGAATCCCGCCTTGCCGTGCCCGCGCAGCGCCACGATGCGGCCGGCCAGCCGCACCCGGCGGCCGGGCTCGGCCGTGACCTGGTCGCCCCAGGCCAGGATGTCGGCCGCGTGGTGGGTGGGCTCGTAGCGGTAGGCGTAGGGCTCGACGCCCAGCGCCCGCCACCGGGCGAGCTTCTCCTGGCGCTGGCGCATCAGTTCCTGGAGGGACATGGCGGGCTCCGTGGCACGCGCGCGGACGGGACACCCACCGCGGCGGCGCCGAATCGGGCGAATCTAGGGAGCCGCCCCGGCGGGTGTCAAGGAAGGCGGCCGCATCGGGCGCAACCGTCTCCCTCGCCGGGGAGGGCGACGGCCGGTGGAGCTTGCTGGCTCCGCCATGGGGCAACGTCACCACCGGCCGCCCTGACTTGAAAGACGACGCGCCCGTGGCGGCCGGCGCGCTTTCCTTCCGGCTCTTC
Organism: Candidatus Eiseniibacteriota bacterium; assembly: GCA_016223045.1. Classification (GTDB taxonomy): domain Bacteria; phylum Eisenbacteria; class RBG-16-71-46; order RBG-16-71-46; family RBG-16-71-46; genus JACRPT01. The sequence goes on along the minus strand of JACRPT010000099.1, from coordinate 388 downwards.
CGGGAGAGCATGCGCCCGTGGCAGCCGGCGCAGCTTCATCCCGGCTCTTCGGGGAAAGGACGCGCCCGTGCCGGCCGGGGCAGCTTCCTTCCGACCATTCCGGGAATGGTGCGGGCGAGGCTGGCAGCAGCGCGCGCCCCTGCTTTCAATGGCGTCGCACGCACCGGCCGCCACACCCGCGCGGTCTGCTCAGGCGGGTAACGTCGGCGCCGGAAGGCTCCGCGCGGCTCGGCCCTGGGGAGCCTTCGCGAAGCACGACAGGGCGACGCGCACCCGCTCCTCCAACGAGGCGTCGGGAACCGACTCGCACCGTGCGGCGGCACGACGGGCCTCGTCGGCGCGGAAGCCGAGCCGCCGCAGATACGGGATCACCTCCGCCGCAGCTGCG
>JACRPT010000098.1:6397-15128 GCA_016223045.1 Candidatus Eiseniibacteriota bacterium | reverse complement strand
TAGTTGTTGTCGATCTGCGCCCGCTGCAGATGGCCGCTGAAGTCCACGTAGACGCTCTTCCACTCGGTGAACGGGTCGAGCATGGTGTGCCCCGCCTCGCGGTGCCCGTTGCCGGTGCCGCGCGTGCCGCCGAACGGCAGGTGGGTCTCGGCGCCGGTGGTGCCGTGATTCACGTACACGATGCCGGTGTCGAGGTCGCGCATCGCGGCGAAGGCGCGGTTTACGTCCCGGGTGAAGATCGAGGACGAGAGCCCGAAGCTCGAGGCGTTGTTGACCTCGACCGCCTCCGCCAGGTCCTTCACGCGCACCATCGCCAGCACCGGGCCGAAGATCTCCTCGACCGCGATACGCGCGTCGGCCTTCACCCCGGCGAACACGGTGGGCCGGTAGAAGTTGCCCTTCGCGAGCGCGCCCTCGGCCGCACGCTCCCCGCCCGCCTCGAGCCTGGCGCCCTGGTCGAGCCCGATCTTCACGTACCTCTCGACCGTCTCGACCTGGCCGCGATTGATGAGCGGGCCCACCTCGGTCCGCGGGTCGAGCCCGTCGCCCAGGCGCAGCGCCTGCGCGCGGGTCGCGACCTGCCGCACCAGCTCGTCGTGCACCTTCTCCTGCACCAGCACCCGGCTGCACGCGGTGCAGCGCTGTCCGGTGGTGCCGAACGCGCTCCACAGGATGGCATCGGCCGCCAGCGCGAGGTCGGCGTCGTCCATCACGATGATGGCGTTCTTGCCGCCCATCTCGAGCGAGACCCGCTTGCCCAGCGCGCCGGCCCGGCCGTAGATGCCGAGCCCCACGTCGGTCGAGCCGGTGAAGGAGATGACCTGGACCTTCGGGTGCGCCACCATCGGGCTGCCCACCTTCGAGCCCGAGCCGAACACCAGGTTGAGCACGCCCGGCGGGAGCCCGGCCTCCTCGAACACCTTCACAAAGTGCCAGGCCAGCTCCGGCGTGTCGGTCGCGGGCTTGAACACCGCGGCGTTCCCCGCCACCAGCGCCGGCATCAGCTTCCACGCGGGGATGGCGAAGGGGAAGTTCCACGGGGTGATGACGCCGGCCACGCCGACCGGGCAACGCACCGACATCGCCCACTTGTCCGGCATCTCGCTCGGGGTGGTGACGCCGTACATGCGGCGCCCCTCGCCCGCCGCCAGGTAGGCCATGTCGATGCCTTCCTGCACGTCGCCGCGGGTCTCGGCCAGGATCTTGCCCATCTCGCGCGTCATCGCCCGGGCCAGGTCGTCCTTGCGCGCGCGGATGATCTCGCCCGCCCGGAACACGATCTCGGCCCGCTTGGGCGCCGGCGTGAGGCGCCAGGAGCGGAAGGCCTTCGCGGCCGCCTCCACCGCGTCGTCCAGGTCGGAGGCCTCGGAGGCCGGGAACTCGCCCAGCACCTCGCCGGTGGCGGGGTTGTGGTTCGGGAAGGTGCGGCCGGAGCGGGCCGGGACCCACTTCCCCCCGATGAAGTTCAGGAACTCGTCGGACATCGCGGTTCTCCCGTGCCGGGCGGCGAACCCGCTCCGGAGACCGGATGTGGGGCTCGGGTCGAGCAGGATGGATGCGCCCGGAGAAAAGGACGGGATACACTAAGCGGGCGCGTCACCGCAACGCAAGCGGGAAGAACGTGGTGCTTCGGAAGCGCCGGGCGTGAGCGCGAATCCAAGTTCCCCGGCGGGCATTCCAAGGCGCTTGCGACCACAGGTGGCCAAGGAAGGGGCGGCAGACCGCCGACCGCACGACTCTGCCGGACCAGCGCGACCACGACTGCGGAGGGAATGGCCTTTCCCCGACGCTTTGAGGAACTGAATCGCGCGGGCTTACTCTGTTTCGAACTGCTTCATCGCGCAGGACGGCTGCCGCGCCTCAATGGCGCTACCATCCTCCGCATGGCTCGCAAACAACCGACCAAGCGGTTGTTCCTCCGGATCGCCCGCCACCCGGGAGACGTCCATGAGACGCGGCTCGCAGGCGCATCTACCGATCGTCATAGAATGCGATCACCGAGTCTCCATGGATTCTTGCAACAACGTATTCGGCCTGCCTGAGTGTCGTGCGCCATTCTCTCCCATCCGACGTCCTAATCCGAAGTTCATGGTCGCCCCTTACGACGTCCCAATGTCCGAACACCACCAGCCGCACACTGCCCAGGTGGTCGGAGACGATCCGGTACGTGCTGTCCCCCTGCACCACGTACGCCGGCACGTTGCCCCGGCTGCCCCACACCAACCGGCGCACCACGCTCCCGGCCGAGTCCAGCTCCGCCACCGGCCGCAGGTCGTCCTGGTAGAGCCAGCCCCGGGTGAGGCGACCGTTGAGCTGCTTCCCCGCCGGTTCCGGCCGTCCACCAGGTAGTCGAGCCGGTCGCCGTTCGGCAGGACCACGGTGATCAGGTTCCCCAGCGCATCGTAGCTGTAGCGGGTGGTGTCGCTCCCGGCGATCTTCTCGGTCAGCTCGCCGTTCGCGGTGTAGGCGTAGCGCGTGTCCCGGTAGCGCAGCAGCCGGTCCTGGTCGTCGTAGTCGGCGGTGGCGGTGTCGCCCGCGGTGGCTCCGATGAACCCCGTCCGGTTCCCGTTGGCGTCGTACCAGTACCGCGCCGTGGTGTCGCCGTTGGTGGTCACCGCAGCGAGCCGTCCGGCCTCGTCGTAGCGGTACCCGTAGATGGTCCGCGTCCCCTGCACCGTCTCGTCGCGCAGGATGATCCGTCCGAGTGCGTCCCGGCTCAGGCTCGCGAGGAACAGCGTGGTGCCGCCGTAGCGGTAGTGCAGGTTCGCCAGCTCCCCGGCCGGGTCGTAGTCCAGCCCGCTCGTCACGCCCCCCAGCGTCGTGCTGTCCACCAGCCCGTTGGTCACCAGCCGGTTGATGGTCAGCGCCCCGGCGCGGGTCAGCAGCCCATCCTCGTCGTAGCCGAACGTCACCTCCAGGCTCCCGTTCACGCTCTCCGTGGAGTCGCGGAACTCCGCGTCGCAGGTGCGCTCCACAACCGGCGCACCACGCTCCCGGCCGAGTCCAGCTCCGCCGGGGCTGGCTCATGGCTCGAGCGCCGACTTCCCGTCCAGGATCCGCTGCACCAGCGCCGAGGTGCTGTAGCCCTGGCGCAGGGGAATGGCGAGCACCCGACCACCGTACGACTCGACGAGCTCGCGGCCGACGATCTGGTCGAGCGCCCAGTCGCCGCCTTTGACCAGCACGTCGGGGCGCACGGCGTGGATCAGCCGCTCGGGGGTGTCGTCGTCGAAGATCACGGCCAGGTCTACCGCGGCCAGCGCGGCGAGCAGCTCGGCGCGCTCTTCTGCAGGAATGATGGGGCGCTGCGGGCCTTTCAGCCGCCGCACCGAGGCGTCGGAGTTCACTCCCACGACCAGCCGGTCGCCGAGCGCGCGGGCTTCCTCCAGGTACTCGACGTGGCCGCGGTGGAGTAAATCGAATACGCCGTTCGTGAACACGATGCGCTCGCCGGCCGCGCGCCACTCCTCGAGCGCGCCCCGCGCGTTCGTGGGGAGCACCTGGTCATTCACGGGCGCGTGTCCGCGAGCGACGCGAGCAGCTCCTCGCGTGTGCAGGTCGCGGTGCCGACCTCGCGGATGACGATCCCGGCGGCGTGGTTCGCGAGCCGGCAGGAGTCGGGGAAGTCGGCGCCGGCGGCCAGCGCCAGCGCCACCACGCTCACTACCGTGTCGCCCGCACCGGTGACGTCGTAGACCTCGCGCGCCACCGTGGGGAGATGGGTGTAGCGGCCGCCGCGCTCGAACAGGCTCATGCCGTCGGGACCGCGTGTCACCAGCACCGCGGCGGCGTCGAGCCGCTGCTGCAGGCCCCAGCCCACCTCAAGCAGGCTGGCCTCGTCGGTGATGCGCCGGCCCTGCGCCCAGCCGGCCTCGTGCTGGTTGGGCGTGAGGATGCTGACGCCGCGGTAGGTTTCGATGTGGCTCTCCTTGGGGTCCACGCTCACCGCGAAGCCGCGCGCGCGGGCGAGCCCGAGCGCGACCGCCAGCGTGCCGGCGTGGATGACGCCCTTGCCGTAGTCGCTCACCACCAGGCCCTCGCAGCCCGGCAGCTCATCCTCCACGACGCGCAGCAGGCGCTCGAGCGCCGCGCCGCCCAGGTCGGCGCGCGACTCGCGGTCGGCGCGCACCACCTGCTGCGAGTGCGCGACGATGCGGGTCTTGACCGTGGTGGGCCGCGCGGGATCGCCGATCACGCCGCGGGTGTCGAGCCCGCGCTCCGCGAAGGCGGCGCGCAGGCGGCGGCCGTCGTCGTCCTCGCCCACCGCGCCGAGCAGCAGCGGCTCGGCCCCGAGCGCGCGCAGGTTGGCGGCCACGTTGCCGGCGCCGCCGAGCGTGAAGCTCTCGCGCTCGATCTCCACCACCGGCACCGGCGCCTCGGGCGAGATGCGCTCGACGCGTCCCCACAGGTAGCGGTCGAGCATGCAGTCGCCCAGCACCGCGATGCGGCGGCCGGCAAAGCGCGCGATGGCGGCGCGCAGGCGCTCGAGCTGCGGGAGGGCGGTGGACATCGGCGCGGCACGCTACACCGCGCCCCCGGGAGGGTCAACGCGCCTTGACCGGTCGCCGGCGCGCTCCGTAGCCTGCGCCCATGGACCCCTCCCGGCCTCCCGGCTCCGTCACCATCCAGCCGTTCGGCGCCGACGGCCTCGACGTCCTGCGCGCGCTCGTGGCCGACGCATCGCTGGAGCAGGAATACGGCGACCTCGCCGCCGGCGGGCTCGACGGCCAGCTGGGCGACTCCTACTGCGACCCCGCGCTGCGCTTCCTCGCGCGCGTGGAGGGAGTGCCCGTGGGGTTCGCCTACTCCTTCGTGCTGCCCTCCGGCACCGGTTCGTGGGTCATGGTGAAGCTCGGAGTCAGCGCTGCACACAGGCGCCGCGGCGTGGGCTCCGCGCTGCTCGCCGCGACGCTGGCGGCGCTGCGCGCGCGCGCGGGACCGCCGCGCGAGGCGGCGCTCGCGGCCTGGCAGCCGAACCCGGCGCTCGCCGGCTTCGCCGCGCGCCACGGCTTCGGCCCCGCGCGCAGCTTCTGGCGCATGGAGCGCGCTCCCGGAGCCGCGCCCGCGCCGCGATGGCCGGCCGGGATCGAAGTGGAAGTCTTCGATGGCAGCGAGCAGGCGCTCGCCGACTGGAACGACTCCTACAACCTCTCCTTCGCCGCGCACTGGCACTTCGTGCCCTCGGACCTCGAGCACGTCCGTCGCATCGCGGAGCTGCCCGGCTTCCGCCCCGACGGACTCGCCCTCGCCTGGCGTGGCGGCGCCTGCGCCGGGTTCTGCGGCTGCACCCTGCGCGGCCCGCGTGGCGAGGTCTCGGCGCTGGGCGTGGTCCCCGCCTCGCGCGGGATCGGCCTGGGGCGGGCGCTGCTGCGCCGCGGCGTCCTCTGGCTCCGCGGCGCGGGCGCCGAGCGCGTGGACCTCACCGTGGACGGCGAGAACGAGGGCGCGCTCGCGCTCTACCGCGCCGAGGACTTCGCCGTCGTGCGCACGCGCGAGCTGTTCGCGCGGCCACTCTGAAGTCAGCGGCCGTTCCCGCCGAAGTCGAAGCGCTGGCGGCACCAGACCGCGACCGGGCGGCCACCGCGGAGCGCCGGGTAGAAGCGCATGCCGAGCGCGCAGGCGCGCGCCGCCGCCACCAGCGCGCTGTCGTCGCTGCCGCCCGCCCACGACGCGTCGCTCACCGTGCCGGCTTCGTCCACCCGCACTTCGAGCTCGACCTGGCCGGCGCGCGCCGCCGTGGGCGGCGGTCTCAGCAGCGCCGGCCCGCGCAGCACCGGAGACTTGAGCCCCTCGTCCACCGCCAGCTCCGGCGGCGAGGGCAGCGACGGCACCGTGCCGGTCTCGGGCGCCGGGAGCGGCGGAGCCGGAGCCGGGGCCCGCGACGGGCTGACGCGGGTCAGCCACACGCGCATCGCGCGTGGCGGTGCCAGGTGGAGCCGCGCCGCGCGACCCGTGTCGGCCAGGACATCGACGGAGAGCGCGACCGGACGCCGCGCGGGGAGGACAGTGCGCCCGCAGGCCACGAGCAGCGCCAGGGCGAGGGCGAGGGCGAGCCCCGCGCTCGGTAGCGTTCGCGGCGGCGCCGCAGGGAGCCTGCACATGCCGCGCACGCTAGGACCGCGGAGCCGCGAAGGCAACGCCTGAGACCGCTGGTCGGCGCGCCTGCGGCCGGGGAGCTCGCGCATGCGCGCACGCCGGGACCGCGGAGCCGCCAGGGCAACGCCGGACACCGCTTGTCGGCGCGCGGCGCGGTGGGCTAGAGTGCGGCTCGAGGAGCCGCGCCATGACCCGTGCGACGCAGCACACCCGCCCCCGTTCCCGCGACGGGGGATCGCGCGCCACTCCGACCCTGCGCCGCCGCTCCGACGCTCCCGCCGCGGGGCTCCCATGACGCCGCGTGAACGGGTGTGGGCCGCGCTGCGCGGCGAGCCGGTGGACCGCCCGCCGGTCTCGTTCTGGGGCCACGTCTACCACCGCGAGAGCAGCGCGGCGGAACTGGTCGAGGCCACGCTCGAGTCGTGGCGCGAGTACCGCTGGGACTGGGTCAAGCTCAACCCGCGGAAGCACTACCACGTCGAGCCCTGGGACGTGCGCTACCGCTACAGCGGCATTCCCGGCGAGAAGCCGAAGCTCGCGGAGTGGCCGATCCGCGCGGGCGACGACTGGTCCCGCGTCCGGCCGCAGCGGCCCGATGCGGGCGCACTCGGCGAGCAGGTCGAGGCGGTGCGCCTGCTGCGCAGCGCGCTGCCGGCCGACGTGCCGATCGTCGAGACGGTGTTCACGCCGCTCGCCGTGCTCGGCGAGATGGTCGAGACCCCGCAGGAGCTGCGGCGCCACCTCGACACCCACCCCGGGCCGGTGCGCGGCGCGCTCGAGGCGGTGACCGCGACCTGGGTGCCTTTCGTGCGCGAGCTGCTGCGGGCGGGCGCCGACGGCATCTACTTCGCGACCGTGGACTGGGCCTCGGGCGACCTGCTCACCGCCGCGCAGCACCGCGCCTGGTCGCGGCCCTGGGACCTGCCTGTGCTCCAGGCGGCGTCCGGCGCGCCCTTCAACGTGCTGCACGTGTGCGGGCGGAACAACCTGCTCTTCGAGCTGGCCGACTACCCGGTGGCGGCGTTCTCGTGGGCCGCGACCGTGCCCGGCAACCCGACGCTCGGCCAGGCGCTCGCCCGGATCCCGGGCGCGGTGATGGGCGGCGTGTCCCAGGACGGCGCGCTCCAGGCCGCGAGCCCCGGGCCCGCGCTGGCGGAGCTGCGCGCGGCACTCGCCGACACCGGCGGCCGCCGCTGGCTGGCGGCGCCGGGGTGCTCGATCCCGCCCGGCACGCCCGCCGCCAACCTGCATGCGTTGCGCGACACGATGAAGACGGCCAGGCTCGAGTCACGAGCGTAGTGGAGTCCCGCGGGCGTCATGCCGAGAACCGTGGTTGGACCGAGGGAGGTGCTGCGATGAGACGTGTGGCGTGTCTGGTTCTCGCGCTGGGCGCGTTCGCCGGGCTGGCGCGCGCCCAGGAGGAGCCCAAAGCCCCTAAGCCCCCCCTCGTCCGGCCCTCCGGGGGGCCGCGGGAGGGCCCGCACTCGCAGCCGAAGATCGTCGGGCAGGTCTACCTCGGCGAGGAGGCGCCCGACTTCGAGCTCCCCGGCTCGCTCGGCAACCCGGTCAAGCTCTCGCTGCAGCGCGGTATGTGGACGCTGCTCGTGTTCTCCGACGGGCGCGCGCCGCTCATCCGCCTGCGGGACATCGCCCCGGACCTGCGGAAGCTCGACGTGCTCATCCTGGGCGTCTGCTCCGAGAAGACGCACGCGCTCAAGTCCGCGGCCGTGCGCGACAGCGTGTCCTTCCTGATGCTGTCCGACGTCACCGGCGAGATCTCGATGCTCTACGGGCTCTACGACTACGAGCACTCCGAGATCCGGCCTGGCTTCGTGCTGCTGGACCGCAGGGGGATCGTGAAGATGGCGTTGCTCGGGCAGTCGCTGCCCGAGCAGCAGGTCGCCCAGCTGGTGCGCTTCGCCGTGACGGGGTTCTAGCCCGGCTCCGCCGTAAGCCCGCGGCCGCGGTCAAGCCCGGCCGCGGTCCGCGCCGGGCTCAACCGCGGCCGTGCGCCTGCCGATAACCGGGACGTCGTCCTTCGACGTGTGGACCGACCCCCGAGAACCGGAGGCTCACGTGAAGCTCACGCTGCCCCTGGCCGCCGCGACCTGCATCGCGGTGGCGGTCTTCGCCGTACCGCCGTCCGTCAACCGCCCGGGCCCTTCGCCCTACGAGCCACGGGTCCCGGCGGCGCTGAATCCCAACGGTCCGGAACCGCCCACCACGCTGGTGGTCGCCGGTGAACGCGCGCCCGACTTCGGCTGGCAGGCCGAGGGCGCCCGCTGGCTCAGGTTGCGCGACCTGCGCGCGCAGGGCCACGTGCTCCTGGTGTTCGATCCCGACGAGAACCGGCTGGCCGCGCTCGAGCGCGAGCGCCCGCGGCTGCTCGACCTCGGCGTCGTGCCGGCAGCCGTGCTCGACCGCCGCTCCGGCTCGGCATGGTCGCTGGCGCGCAGGCTCCAGCTCCACCTCACCGTCATCCCGGACCCGACGCGCGCCATCGCCGGGCAGTTCAACGTGCTCGACCCGGTCACCCAGCGGGCCACCCCGTCGTGGTTCGTGGTGGACCGCGCCGGACGCGTGCGCGCGCTCGACCGCTCGGGTCTGCCCGAGCGCGGCTACGTGCAGCTGGTCT
>JACRPT010000098.1:0-6384 GCA_016223045.1 Candidatus Eiseniibacteriota bacterium | reverse complement strand
TGGCCATCCCGGCGCCGGGCGTGGCGCTCCCCAGCGCGAAGCACTGACGCTCCGCAACGGAGGAGCGCCCGTCCGCGCGCTGCGGACGGGCGCTCCGGTTTGCGCGCCGGCGGCGGACCGGCGGGAGCCGCGGGCCCGGCCGTCACCCGGGTGCTTCGGGACGCGCGCCGGCGACCGGCTCAGGCCGCGTCGGCCAGCCGCTCGGTGACCTGGCGCAGCACGCGCGAGACGTCCTCCATCGAGAACGGCTTCGGCACCACGAAGTCCACGCCCCGCGCCTGCAGGGTGCCGCCCTCGAGCTGCGTGCCCCAGCCGGTCACGATCACGACCGGCGTCCCGGGCCGCTGCGACTTCACCGCGAGGGCCAGATCCCAGCCGTTCACCTCGGGCATGCCCAGGTCGGTGAACACCACGTCGAACGGCTCGTGCGAGAACGCCTCGATGCCGGCGGCCCCGCCCAGCTCGACCCGCACGTCCTGGCCCAGGGCCTGCAGCAGATCGCCCATGACGTGCAGCACCGGCTCCTCGTCGTCCACCACCAGGGCCCGCAGGCGCGGCAGCGGCTCGAGCGACGAGTCCGGGCACTCGGCCTCGGCGACCGACGACACCGGGAAGCGAACGGTGAACTCGGTGCCCTGGCACGGCTCGCTCTGGACCTGGATGCGGCCGTGGTGGCGCGTGACGATGCCGTAGGCCACCGACAGCCCGAGCCCGGTGCCCTTGACCGCCTTGGTGGTGAAGAACGGATCGAAGACGCGGCCCAGGGTCTCCGGGTCCATCCCGACGCCGGTGTCGCGGACGCGGACCACCACCTCGCCGTGCTCGTCGGCGCTCGCCAGCGTGAGCGTGCCGCCCCACGGCATGGCATCCACCGCGTTCAGCACCAGGTTCGTGAACACCTCGCGCAGCTCGGAGGCGTTGCCGGCGACGGGCTGGACGGCCCGCAGCTCCACGGCGGTCGCCACGCTGATGCCGCGGCGCTTGGTCTCGGCCTCCCAGGCCGGGCGGGTCAGCTCGAGCACGCCGAGCAGCACCTGGTTCACGTCCAGGGTCTCGAAGCGCTCGTCCTGCCGCAGCCGGGTGAACTCCTGGACGCGGCGCACCGCCTGCGCGCCGTCCAGCGCCGCCTGCTCGACCACCAGCAGCTGGCGGCGCGTCTCCTCGTCGGTGACGCTCTGCAGCAGCAGCTGCGTGCGCCCGAGGATCGCGGCCAGGATGTTGTTGAAGTCGTGGGCCACTCCGCCGGCCATCTCGCCGAGCGCGTTGAGCTTCGCTGACTGGACCAGCTGCGACTGGGTCTCGCGCAGCTCCTCGTAGGCGGCGCGGGTCTGCTCGTAGAGCCGCGCGTTCGAGATCGCCGCGCTGCACTGGCCGGCGAACAGCGTCACCAGCTCGAGCTCCTGGTCCTCGAAGCCCGCCTCGCCGTTGCGGATCAGGGTGATCACCCCCACCACGCGGTCGCGCACCTTGAGCGGCACGGCGAGCAGCGCCGAGCGCTCCTCGGGGGTGCCCGGGACCTGCATGGCGCGCGGGTCGTTGAGCGCGTCGTTGACGATGAGCCCCTGGCCGGTCAGGGCCACCGTGCCGCTGATGCCCTCGCCCGGCTTGAGGCGCAGCGCCATGACCTCGTCGCGGTATTCGTTGATCACGCACGCCGCCGGCTTCAGGACCTGCTCGGCCTCGTCGAGCAGGAACACCGTGCACTCGTCCACCGGGACCACCTTGCGGACCTCCCGCACCATGGTGTCGAGCACGGTATCCAGATCGAGCGAGTTGACCACCGCGTGGCTCACGGCGAGCAGCGCGGCGAAGCGCTCCTGGACGGCCTGCTCGGAGCCCGCCAGCAGGCGGATGCCGGCGCGCGCGCTCGACGTTTCCGGGGCCAGCCGCAGGATCCAGCGGGTCAGGAGGTCGTCCTGGACGATCTCGACACAGGTGGCGAGGAACTCGGTCCGGGGGGACGACGCGAGCCGGACCCGATCGAGCAGCAGCTCACCCCGCGGCATCTTCGGGTCGCAGAACCGCGCGAGCACGCTGTCGCGGCACTCCGGCGCCAGCAGGTCGGCGAGCGGACGGCCCTTCAGTCCGGCGTGGGCGACCGGGTCCAGCTCCACGAAGGCCCGGTTGGGGACGCGCACCTTGAGGTCCGCTCCGATGCTCAGCATCGGGGCCGGCACCGCGTCGAGCAGGACGCCCATCGCGTCCTCGAGCGCGGCGCGGCGCGCGGCTGCGGCCTCCTCGCGCGCGGCGGATTCGCCGAGCGCCGGGGTGAGGTCGCGCGCGGCCATTCTTGCGGGATCCATCGGCTCCTGAGCGGCGTCGGGTTCCATGCGGCTGCGCAGACCTCCCTGTCGGGTGGAGAAAGGCCCTCGTCCGGGTGGTATCGGACGCCCCGCGACCCGCCTTGAGCGCTTTGACGTGCTTGGGGTTACTGGCCCGGCCCTACTCGCCGTAGCGGCTCTTCCCGGGCGGGGGCTGGGAGCCGTGGACCCGGGCCGGGTAGCGCTCCCCGGGCCTCACACGGATGGCCTGCGGCGCGGCCCAGCTGGCCTCGAACACACGGCGGGCCTGGAGCGCCAGCGGACGGTTCCACAGGGTCACCGCGACGTTCCGCGTGCCGTGGAAGTAGCCCGGTTCCCAGTTGCTGGTCCCCACCCAGGCCCGCGCCGAGTCCACCACCGCGTACTTGCAGTGCTCGACCCGCGCGAACGGGATGTAGCCCCCGCTCCACTCCGGGACCACCGAGAGCCGGACCTCGACCTTCGGGACCTCGGCGAGGCTCTGGAGCGAGGCCATGCCGGGTCCGTCCGCCTCCCAGTCGGAGACCAGCAGCTTCACCGCCACGCCGCGGACCGCGGCGCGCCGCAGCGCCTGATCGAGGGCTTCGTCGCGCTCGCGGCGACTCTCCGGAGCGTAGGTGAGGACCTGCACCACGATCTCGCGCCGCGCCGAGTCGAGCAGGCGCACGATGGCGTCGCGGTCCCACAGGGTCGAGTCGGGGATGAAGCCGCGCGGGCTGTAGCCCGGCCAGAGCTGGACGGTGTCGCCGGGCGCCTGGACGATGCGCACCGGCACCGTGAGGCGCGCTCCGGGCGGCGGCGCGGGCCGCGGCGCGCGGGTGGTGTCCGGCGGGGCCCCGGGCGCCGTGCCCGCGGCCCAGTCCATCGCGAAGAGGCGCGCGAACTCGCCCGCCACGCGCGGGTCGCGCACCCGCACGCCGAGCTCGTGGATGTGCTTGAGCGCGCGCCAGTCGAAGTTCTGGCTGCCGAGGAAGACCTCCCTCCCGTCCACCAGGAAGAACTTGGCGTGCAGCACCCCGCCGGAGATGCGCCCCATGTCGAGCACGCGGACCGCGATCCCGGGCACGGTGCCGAGCGAGTCCACGGTGCGCGGGTAGGTGGCGTGCATGCGCGCGTCCACCAGGATCCGCACCCGGACGCCACGGCCCGCGGCCTGCCCGATGGCGGCGAGCACCTCCTCGAGCGGCTCGCCCGGCCAGGTCGAGACGTAGAACTCCTCGAAGTCGAGGCTGGTCGTGGCGCCGCCGATCATCTCGAGCCATGCCGGAAGCGCCGCGGGGAGCGCGGGGTTCCCGAGCCGGGTCTCGACCGGGCGGGTCTCGACCAGCTGGACCGGCGGTCCGGCGGCGCCGGCGAAGGGCGCAGCGAGCAGCGCGAGCGCGGACGCGACGAAGAACAGGGGACGGATCGGCATGGGGGCTCGCCTTCTGGCGGAGGGTCGGTTCGCACGCGGGGCCGTCGTGCCGGGTACGGGCCTCGCGGGCCGCGATAGTAGGTCCGGTCCGCACGGCGGTCGAGCGGCGGAGCGGGCGAGCGCGGCGAACCGCGTGACGTGCGCGGCGCGCGCGCCCGTGCCGCTCGGCCGCGCCCGCGGGGCGACGCCCGGTTGCACAACCCCACCACCCCGCGACCCCGCTGCGCGCCGCCTGCGCGGTGCACCACCCAGTGCGGCATGCCGCCAGATTCGGCATTCCTGATGTTGACGCCCTCCCAAAAGCGTCTACTATCCACGCGTCTCGCCGGGCCAGACTCCAAGACTGGCCGCCCGAGTCGCTCGCGACGCGAAAGGCTGCGATGCTCTCAGGCGCGACCAGCTCTGGCTACATGGGTTCGCCGAACAGATACGTTTCGCATGCGCATCTCGATGGGCGTTCCACTCAGCACTCCTGCATTAAGCGTGGCCTATCGCTGTCCGAACCCGGCTTCGCTGGCGCCATCCACCCCGCCTGAGCCGACTTTCGACCACGCGCCGCGTGCTTGCGGCACACCTCTCGAGCCACACCACCCCATCCCTCCCAGGAGGCCATGATCATGCTGCTCCGCCGCTGGCTCTCCGTTCTGCTGCTCGTCGTGATTCCCGTCCCGGCAGGTGCAATCTCGCTGCACTGGGCGTCGGGTACTGACACTCTCACGTTCATCGAGGCCCGACGCTGCACGCTCGTGGTCGAGGTGGATTCTGCGGAAGGCACGCTGCCCGAGGAATGGCGCCTGCTCTGGGTCGCGGAGGATTTCGGGAACCTGGTCATCGTCCCGGATACGACGTTCGCGACACTGACCATGGCGCAAGCGGTCAGCGTGCTGCCGCCAACCGCGGCCGAGACCGACGCGAATGTGATCACCTGCAACTTCCGGCTGCCCGGCTCTCCGCCGATCACGGCCGCGCGGTATCTTCTGGATCTCCCCACCGGGTCGTCCGGGAAGTTCATCGTGTACGCGCTTCTCCCTGGACCGGACGGCGCATCTGGAACGCTCGCCCGATCGCAGGCGGCCGTGGTCAACGGAGGTGCGACCGCCAACTTCCCTGCGCTCGTGATGGGCGCAACCGGAGACCACACCACCACGCGGCTCTCGGTCCGCGGCCGCGGCGCGGGCCTCGGCGCGGCTGCTTCGGCCAGCCTGGTCGCGGCCGACACATCCTGGCGGGTCCCGCTCACGATCACCGAGGCGACGGACTCGACGCTCACCGCCGAGGCCGAAGTTCCCACCCAGCTTCCCGACGCAGTTCTCCAGGTGTCGCTCGCGGACAGCATGAGCGCGGCCACCCCGCTGCCGGCCTCGCAGGTGATGGCCCCGATGGTGGACTCGGTCACGATTCGCGGCAACTCCTTCCTCGTGCCGCCGGACTCGGCTGGCGTCAGCCCCAAGGACTTCGCGTTCGTCTACAACACCGTGCCCACCGCGACTCCGGGCGTCTGGCGCGGCCTGTTCCATCTCATCTACATCCGCCGGCTGCCGAATGGCGACGAGTTCAACCTTGGCCACGCGTGGTCGCCGGATCTGCGGAATTGGACCTCCGATAGGTACCACTTCCTCCAGGGGCCACTTGGAACGTGGGACGCGAAGCACGTGTGGGCTCCGAGCATCGTGCAGAACGGCAATCTCTACCATATGTTCTACACGGGTGTGGATGCAGGGGGCAACCAGCGCATCGGCCGCGTGACCACGCCCCTGCTCGACACCACGAACACCGTGTGGTCGGACCGCAAGATGGTCTACGCGGCGGACAGCACGCGCTGGGTCGTGAGGCATCCTTCAGCGTTCGGCTTTCGAGACCAGTTCCGAGATCCATTCGTGTTTCCCGACCCGGACACCGCCGGTCGATTCCTGATGGTCTACACCGCAATGGATACGAACTACAAGGCGCAGCTTGGCCATTCGGTAGGACTGGCGAGGAACCGCCCCGGCACGCTGGACCGATGGATCGATCTCAGCCGCTACGAGTCCACTGACTACGGCCACAATGGCTACCTGTGGCAGGTGGAGTCTCCGCACGTGATCCCGGATTCCGGCTACGTGCCTCCCTACTGGGTCTCGGGCGATCGACCGACGGGCTGGCGGCTCATGTACACGTGGGGCGGCAACCATCCGGACACGCAGATACTTCGTGTGGCTAAGGACACTCTAACGGTGAACGTCGCCGACACGCTCAGCTCCGGCTGGGGGTTCACCCAGACGTTGTACAGCTACCTCTCGGCAGATACGACCGTGCGGGGGTTGCAGGCCTCCGAACACCTGAAGGCGGGAAACGTCGACTACATCGCGGGCTACAACGCGTATCTCGTGGATGGGATTCAGATCTCACGGATGTACTGGAACGGTCCGAATTTCTACCTTCGGATTCCGGCAGTGACGGGGGTCGACGTCGCGGGGGCATCCACTGCGAGCGTGCGGTTGCGCGTGCTGGAGTTCGATCCGAAGGCAAGAAAGGTCCGGTTCCAGATCAGGGTCTTCCGGGAATGGTGTGGCTGTAATCATGCGGTCGCGCCGACGGTCGCCGGATAGAGGTCGAGCCCGCCGCAGTGGAAGTAGATCGCGTTGCGGAACCGCTCGCGGTTGCGGAACCCGCGGGCACGGAACTTCACCG
>JACRPT010000118.1 GCA_016223045.1 Candidatus Eiseniibacteriota bacterium | reverse complement strand
GAGGGGTGGCCGGCCGGGGCGTAGAGCCGCCGCGCATCCACTTCGGCCAGGTGGGCGAGCAGCGCGGCGGTGGTGACGCGCTCCCGGGCGACCAGGGTTACCAGCTCGCGCAGCAGGACCGGATCGGGGAGATGAGACAGGGAGTAGCGGCTCACGGGCGTGACTCCGCGGGGGCGGGACGCCGGGGGCGACGCTCTCGTTCATACCACGCTCGTTTCCGGCGCTCCTGGAGCCCCGCGCGCGCGCTGAAACGGAGCGCCGCGAGATCTCTCTGGTCGCGGACGATTCGGGGCGGCCAGCGCGCATCTGGCGCGGGCTGGCGAACGATTGCGCGGAGCGGTGGCGAGACCTCGGCGAGCACTCTCGCGAGCTTGTCAAGAGAATTCGGTGCTCCAGACCGGGCACGCTGGTGACAGTTCAGACCGGGGACATGGGTGACAGTTACTGAGCATCATCGGCGCTCGACGGAGGGTCGCGCGATGCCCTGGATCAGGACCGACTGGATGCCCCACGAGGCCGACCGTGCTCTCTCCGGACCGTGCCGGCGCTCCGGGCGCCACTCACCGCGGGACGTGTGGATGCCACTGGAGCCGACGGCCCGCGCACCGCAGCCGGGACACCGGCGACATGCAGAACGCACCGACACGATTCCCCGCAGAGCCGCTCTTCCGATCCCGGCGGCCCGTGGTGCCTTCGCCTCGGCAACCAGCTCCGGCGGCTCTCGGCCTGCCCGGCCAGGAAAGCAGTCGCGCCCGGCCCCGCGATACGCGGACCATGCGCGCGGCAGCCGCGCGGAGCGCGACCTGCTCTGCGTCATCCGGGGACCGGAGCCCGGAGCCGCGACGGTGGAGCGCAGGCTCACCAGATTGGCAGTGTCCGGCATCATCCGGCGGCGGCCCCGCCCTGCGGGCATCACGTCGTGGGGCGTCACGGCGGGCATCACGGCGTTGGCCGCGGCGCGGGCCTCTGCTAGAGTCGCCCGCCGTGCCTCCCCGCTCCTCCGTCCTCGCTGCCGCGTGCGCGGCCCTGCTGGCCTCGGCTGCGGCCCTCGCGGCACCCGCCGTGCCCGTCCTCGCGCCCGACCGGCTCCAGCCCGGACAGAAAGCCATCGTGCGCACGGTGTTCAGGGGCGACTCGATCGAGGAGGTCCCGGCGGAGATCGTGGGCGTGCTGAAGGGCGGACGCGCCGAGGGCGACATGATCCTGGCGCGCGCCACCTCCGAGCGGCTGGAGAAGATCGGCGTGGCGCAGGGGATGAGCGGCTCGCCGGTCTACGTGGACGGGAAGCTGATCGGCGCGCTCTCCTCCGGCTGGAGCTTCGCGCGCGAGCCGCTGTTCGGCATCACCCCGATCGGCGAGATGCTGCCGGTCCTCGAGCTGGCCTCCTCGGCGCGCGCCGCCGGCAGCGCGGGGCCGAGCGGCGTGGAGCTCGCCGGCCCGGACGGGGCGCGCTTCCGCGAGCTGCGCTGGGACGACGGCCCGGACGACCAGGCGGCCGTGCCGCCCGGGCGCGTGCGGGCGCCGGCGCGGGAAGACGGCCCGGGCGTCCCGGGCCCGATCCCGCTCATGCTGCCGCTCGCCTGCTCGGGGCTCTCGCCCGCGGCGCTCGAGCCGGTGCGCCGCTGGCTGGCCCCGCTCGGGCTCGCGGTGGTGCCGGGCGGACGGGCCGCCGGGGGCGGGCCGCCGCCCGACGCGCTCCGGCCCGGGGCGGCGGTGGCGGTGGACGTGATGCGCGGCGACGTGGAGATGGCGGCGATCGGCACGCTCACCTACCGCGCCGGCGACCGGGTGCTGCTCTTCGGCCACCCGTTCTTCCAGTCGGGCGAGGTGCGGCTGCCGCTCTCGACCGCCGAGATCGCGACCGTGGTGTCGAACCAGGCCTCCTCGTTCAAGCTCGGCGTGCGCGGGCGCGAGGCCGGCGTGGTGACCCAGGACCGCCGCACCGCGGTGGCCGGGACGATCGGCGGCGTCGCGCGCATGCTGCCGGTGCGGGTCACGGTGGCAGGCGCGGGGCGCCAGCGCCAGGACTTCCGCTTCGAGACGGTGGAGGATCGCGCGCTGGCGCCCTCACTGGTCGGGGTCGCCACGCTGAACAGCGTGCTCGAGTCGGGCGGCAGCGGGGGGAATCAGACCCTGCGCTGGACCCTGGCGCTCCACCGCCCGGGCGCGGCGCCGCTGGTGCTGACCGACCTGGTCGCCGGCGACTCGCCGCCGGCCGAGGTGGTGGGCGGGATCGCCGCGCCGCTGCGCTTCCTCTTCAACAACCCGTTCGCGCGGCTGCCGCTCGACAGCGTCGCCGTGGCGGTCGAGGTCCGCGCCGGGCGCGAGCTGTGGACGCTGCGCAGCGCGCGCCTGCTGGACGCCGCGGTGCGACCGGGGGGCCAGGTGCGGGTCGAGTGCGAGCTGGAGCGCTGGCGGGGCGGCCGCGAGACCCGCCGGTTCACCGTGGCGGTGCCGGAGGAGGCGCCCGACGGCCGCTACGTCCTGTGGCTGGGCGGTGGCGCCGAGCTGTCGCGCTACGAGGCGGGCAAGCTGCCGGCGCGCTACCGGCCCACCTCGCTCGACGACGCCTGGCGCCGGCTGGCGTCCAGCCGGCCCGCCGACGCGCTGTACGCCGCGCTGTTCGCCCGCGCGCCCGAAGTGACGAGCGACGGGCGCGACTATCCCGAGCTGCCGGTGTCGGCGCTCGCGCTGCTGTCGAGCGGCCAGGCGGCCGGCGACCTGGCGCGGCGCGGCGACACCGCGAGGCTCGAGGAGACACGACAGCCGCTCGACGGACTCACGCGCGGCGAGCTGCTGCTGTCCATCACCGTGGATTCCAGGGCTCCATGAGCCGGGGAGGCCGAGTGGGACGTGACTCGAGTCGCGGCGGGCCCGCCGCGCGCACGCGCAACGCCGGGATGCTGACCGCGGCGCTGCTGGCTCTCGCCGCGCCGGCCGCGCGGGCGGTCGAGACCCAGTGGTGGATCGCCGACACCCCCGCCGACTACGCGAAGTCGGAATCGCGCGGCGTGGTGGTCGGCGCCGACGGCACGCTGGAGCTGGGCCCGCGCGCGGCCGTGGCCCCGGCCGAGAGCCTCTCGGTGGTGTGGGCCGTGGTGGCGCTCGCGGACGGCTCGGTGGCGCTGGCCGGCGACCACGGACGCATCGCGCGCTGGACCGAGGCGGGCGGCGTGCGGCCGTGGGTGCGGCTGGCCGCGGGGCAGGTGCTCGCGCTCGCCGCCGACGGCGACGGGCTGCTCGCCGGTACCGGGCCCGACGGCGCGATCTACCGGATCTCGCCCCGTGGCGACACCGCGCTGTTCGCGCGCACCGGCGAGCGCTACGTGTGGGCGCTGGCGAGCGCCGGCGGCGGGGCGTGGTACGCCGCGACCGGCACGCGCGGCCGGCTCTACCGGGTGACGCGCGGCGCGGCGCGGCTGCTGATCGACACCGACGAGAGCAACCTGGTCTCGCTGGTCCCGGACGGACGGGGCGGGGCGTACTTCGGCGGCGATTCCAGGGGCCGGGTGATGCACGCCCGCGCCGATGGTTCGGTGCGCACGCTCTACGACGCGGCCGAGGACGAGGTGCGCGCGCTCGCCGTCGGAGCCGACGGCGCACTCTACGCCGCGGCGCTCAGCGCCTCCGCGGTGAGCGGCGACGAGAAGGACGCCGAGGGCCCCGCGCCGGCGCAGAGCGCGGTGGGGGGCGGGCGCTCCACCGTCTATCGCATCGTGCCCGACAGCAGCGTCGTGCCGTGGTGGGTCGCGCCCCAGCCGTTCGTGTTCGCGCTGCTGGCCGCGCCGCGTGAGCAGGGCGGCGGGATGCTGGCCGCCACCGGGAACCGCGCCGGGGTCCACCGCATCGAGCGCGCCAATGGCGCGGCGCAGTGGCTCGCGCCGCCGCAGGGACAGGTGACCGCGCTGGCGGCCGACGCCGCGGGCCGGCTCTACGCCGCCACCTCGAACCCCGCGGCGCTGTGGCGGCTCGGACCCGGGCGTGCCGACCAGGGCGACCTGCTCTCGCCGGTGCTCGACGCCCGACGCACCGCGCGCTTCGGGCGCCTGCTGTGGCGCGGCGACGCCGGCGGCGGGCGCGTGACACTCGCCGCGCGCAGTGGCAATACCGACCCGCCCGACACCACCTGGACCGGCTGGAGCGGCGGCGCGGCGGGCGAGGAAGGCCTGCCTGTCGCTGCGCCGCCTGCGCGCTACCTGCAATGGAAGGTGACGCTCGCCGGGGGCCGGCCGCGTATCGAGTCGGTGGAGGCGGCCTGGCGCGAGCAGAACCTGCCGCCGCGGGTCGAGGACGTAGTGGTGGCCCCACAGGGCGCGGCCTTCCGCGAGGGCGAGCTGCAGCCGCGCATGGAGCCGGTCACGCAGACGCTGCCGGGAGGGCAGAAGGTCGAGTACTCGCTCCCGCCAGGGGGCGGTCCCCGGCAGCTCCGCGGCCTGCCGGTGTGGGCGCGCGGGTTGCGCACCGCGCAGTGGCGCGCCAGCGACGCCAACGGCGACCCGCTGCGCTTCCGCGTGGACGTGCGCGCGGAGGGCGGCGGGCCGTGGATCAAACTGGCGGAGGACCTCGAGCAGCCCGCCTGCACCTGGGACACCGGCGCGCTGCCCGACGGGCGCTACCGCCTGCGCGTCACCGCCTCCGACGCGACGGACAATCCGGTGGGCGAGGAGGGCACGGACCAGGCGCTGAGCGCGGCGTTCACGGTGGACAACACGGCGCCCGCGGTGACCGCGCTCGACGCGCGCGCCGAGGGCACGGCCGTCGTGGTGACGGCGCGCGCCGAGGACGCCACCAGCACGCTGGCGCGCTTCGAGGTCTCGCTCGACGACGGCGCGTGGCGCGCGGTGACGCCCGAGGGCGGACTCGCCGACGGGCGCGCGCTCTCCGCCCGCGCGCGGCTCGAGGACGTCGCGGCCGGCGAGCACACCGTGAGCGTCCGCGCGGTGGACGGCGCGGGCAACACCGCCACGCGCGCGGCGCGGGTGACCGTGGCGCGCGCCCGGTGAGCTAGCCGGTGGCGGGGGTGCGCCCGCCGCTCCGTGTGACCGAGGGCGGCGGCGCGCCGCGGCCGCCGCGGGGTGCGGCGCTGGAGCTGGCCGCGCTCGGCGCCGCGCTAACCTTCACCTTCGGCCTGATGGCGACGCTGCCGCCCTGGCTCTCGAGCCTCGGCCGCTTCCAGTCGCTCTACGCGCTGGCGTTCGCGATCTTCGCGCTGGCGCTGCTGCGCCTGCGGCGCTACGTCGCGCTCCCGCACGCCGGGCTCGTGGTGTTCGGGGTGGCGCTGGCGGCCCGGCTCGCGCTGCTGCCGGTCCCGCCCCGGCTCTCCGACGACCTCTACCGCTACGCCTGGGAGGGGCGTGTGGTGGCGGCGGGCCACGACCCCTGGCGCGAGCCCCCGCTCGATCCCGCGCTGGCCCCGCTGCGCGACCGCGTCATCTGGCCGCGCGTCAACCATCCGGAGCTGGCCACCATCTACCCGCCGCTCGCCGAGGCCGGCTTCGCGCTGGTGGCGCGGCTCCGCTGCTCGGTCGCCGCGTTCAAGCTGTGGGTGGTGCTCCACGACCTCGCGCTGGTGGCGCTGCTCATGGCCATCCTGCGCGCGCGGGGGCGGAGCCCGGCGTGGGCCGCGGCCTACGCGTGGAACCCGCTCGCGGTGGTGGAGTACGCCGGGAGCGGGCACAACGATCCGACCGCGATGGTCTGGCTGGCGCTGGCGCTGCTCGCGGCCGAGCGCCGTCCCGTGCTCTCGGCGCTGGCGCTGGCGGCGGGCGCGCTGGTGAAGCTGGCGCCGCTCCTGGCGCTGCCGTTCCTGTGGCGACTCTGGCCGTGGCGCGCTCGGCTGGTCTGCGGGGCGCTGCTCGCCGTGGGGCTGGGGTGGTTCTGGGCCGAGACGCGCGGCGGCAGCTCGGGGCTCCACGCCTACTGGGAGAGCTGGCGCAACAACGAGCTGGTGTTCCACTACCTCGAGCGCTGGACCGGGCGCTTCGCTGCCGCGCGCGCGCTGGCGCTCGCGCTCACCGCGGCGGCGCTGGGGTGGGCGTGGTGGCGCTGGCGCGAGCCCGCGCCCGCCGCCCGCTTCGGCCTGCGCGCGGCGACGCTGGTGGCGCCGGTGGTGCACCCCTGGTACCTGGGCTGGCCGCTGCTGTTCGAGCCGCTCGCCCCGTCGGCGCCGTGGCTGCTGCTTTCGCTCACGGCGGTCCTGAATTACGGTGTGCTGGCCCCGACCGCGGAGGGAAGAGGCTACCACCTGCCACTGGCCTGGCGCTGGGTGGAGTACGGCGCGCCACTGCTGCTCGCGCTCGTGCTGGCCGCCGGCCGCCGGCTGCGGCGCCGCTGAGGAGCCCATGTTCGAACCCCTGCTGGAAGCGGTGCGGCGCGAGGTGTCGGGCGAGCGCGCGCTCCAGTCGCTGATCGCGGTGACCGGCTTCCACCGCGTGCAGGCCAGCCCGGGCTACGACGCCGCGGCGGCCTGGCTCGCGGGCCAGCTCGAGCCGCTCGGACTCGACATCTCGCTGGAGCACGTCGCGGGCGACGGGCGCACGCGCCTGCTGGGCGCGGTGATGCCGGAGGGGTGGGACTGCGCGCGGGCGCGCGCCACGCTGGTGGAGGACGGCCGCCGCGAGCCGCTGTGCGACTGGGAGACGCTCGAGCTCTCCGTCATCCAGCGCAGCGACCCGGCGAGCGGCTGCTTCCCGCTGGTCGCGCTCGACGACGGCACCGAGGACGCGCACTACGAAGGGCTCGACGTGCGCGGCCGCGTGGTCCTCTCGCGCGGGCCGGTGATGCGGGTCCACCAGCTGGCGGTGGTGGAGCGCGGCGCCGCCGGCATCCTCTCCGACACGCGGCGCCTGCTGCCGCCGGTGCGGGGACCGCAGGACGAGAGAGACGCCGTCAACTACACCTCGTTCTGGTGGGAGGGCGCCGCTCCGCGCGGCTGGGGCTTCGTGCTGAGCACCGCCACCGGCGAACGCCTGCGTCAGGCGCTGCGCGACGGCCGCCGGCCCGAGGTCGAGGTGGAGATCGTCTCGCGCCGCTTCGCGACCCGCATCCCGCTGCTCTCGGCGGCGCTGCGCGGCGCCGACGGCCGGCGCGACGCCGACGCGCGCGGGCCGGGCGGCGCGGGCGTCGAAGCGCTGGTGGTGGCGCACCTCTGCCATCCCCGGCCGAGCGCCAACGACAACGCATCGGGAGTGGCCGCCGCGCTCGAAGCGGCGCGCGCGCTGGCGGCGTTGCGGCGTCGCGGCGGGCTCGCCGCCGGCCCGCGTGGCGTGCGCTTCCTCTGGGTGCCCGAGCTCACCGGCACCTGCGCCTGGCTCGGGCGCGAGCCCGGCCGCGCGCGCCGGATCGCCGCCGCGGTCAACCTCGACATGGTGGGCGAGGACCAGCAGCGGTGCGGCAGCACCTTCCTGCTCGAGCACCCGCCGTGCTTCATGGGCTCGTTCGCCGAGGAACTGATGCTGCGCATCCGCCGGCGCGCGCAGGACTGGGTGACCTCGTACTCCGGCCCGGGGCACTTCTCGCTCGCGCGCCTGGGCGACGTGCCCTACTCGGGGGGCAGCGACCACGCGGTGTTCATCGACCCCGCGATCGGCGTGCCGTGCCCGATGCTCATCCAGTGGCCGGACCGCTTCTACCACTCCTCCCACGACACCCCCGACAAGAGCGATCCGGCCTCGCTGGCGCTGGCGGCCCGCTGCGCCGCCACCTACGCCGCGTTCGTGGCCGGCGTGGGGGGCGAGGAGCTGAGCTGGCTCGCCGCCGCGGTGGGACGCGGGGCGCGGCGCCGGCTGCTCGCCGCCGCGAACGAGCCGGACCCGGGGCGCGCGCTGGAGGCCGAGCGCGTGCGCGGTGCCGCCGCGCTGGCGAGCCTGGCGCGGCTCGGCGCGGAGGAGGGGGCGGTGCGCGCCGCGGTGCGCGCGCTCGACGAGTTCTGCCTGCGCGAGGGCTTCGCCCGGCACGACGAAGTGCGGCGCCCCGCTCCCGGGCCCGGGGACCCGGTGCCGGAGCGCCTGCTCGGCGCGCCACTCGATTCCCAGCGCCACCTGCTGCCCGGGTGGCGCACGCTGCCGCGCGCCGAGCGCGAGCGCTTCCGCGCGTTCGAGGCCGCGGTGCCGGGCGGCGCCACCACGCTCGAGACCGCATGGTACGCGTGCGACGGGCGGCGCACGCTCGACGAGATCGCCCGCCTGGTGTGGCTCGAGACCGGGCACCATGCGCCCGAGGCGCTCGAGCAGTTCTTCGACTGGACCGAGCGCCTCGGGCTCTCGCGCCCGGCGGCCGAAGCGGAGGACTGAGATGCAGGTCCAGCGCACGCGCTACGGCTACGCGCTGCGGATCGACAGCGGCGAGGAGATCGTCGCATCGCTCACCGAGTTCGCGAAGCGCGAGGGCGTGCGGGCCGGGCTCATCTCCGGGCTCGGCGCGGTGGGCGAGGTGGAGCTGGGCTTCTTCGTGCGCGCGAGCGGGCAGTACGTGCGGCGCACCTTCACCGGCGAGCACGAGATCGGCTCGCTCACCGGCAACTTCAGCGAGCTGGACGGCCAGCCGTTCCCGCACTGCCACATCCTGATCGCCGGCGAGGACCTGGTCGGCCACACCGGCCACCTGTTCCGCGGCGTGGTGAGCGTGACCTGCGAGGTGCAGGTGGTGCTGGACCCGGGGACGTTCCGCCGCGCGCGGCGGCCCGACCTCGGCTTCAACCCGCTCGAGCTCGAATAGCCCGGGTGCCGTGACCGCGAAGGCCACGGCGGATACCGTGGCCTTCGCCTGCTCCACGCCACGGCGGACACCGTGGCCAGCGCCTCTTCCACGCCATGCTGGACACCGTGGCCGGCGCCACTACCCCAGGGCGGGGGCGGTAGTCCGCGCGCCGCGGGCGCTGCCGGCTACTTCGCCGCGCCCGCCTTCTGATACTGGCCGAGCGGCGCCAGGTAGGCGCGCTTGATCAGCGCCTTCCTCTGCGGGTTTGGACCGAGGCGGCCCTGGAACACGTTCGGGTCGTGGGCCAGCTTCGCGATGGCGTCCACCGCCTCGATGCCCGCGATCACCTGTCCGAACACCGAGTAGCCGCCGCGGTCGAGCGCCGACTGCGGCGCGAGGTCGATGAAGAACTGGTCGCCGCTCGAGGCGCGCTTCGGGTTGATCGCGTCCGGCATGCGCGCGGTGGCCACGGCGCCGCGCCCGTGCGGAAGCTTGATCTCGGCGGGGATGGTGTAGCCGATGTCGAACTCCCCATCGTCGTTGGGGTCGGCGTTCCGGGTGTTGGGGTCGCCGCCCTGGATCACGAACCCGGGGACCACGCGGAAGAAGTACGTGCCGTCGTAGAAGTGGGTCTGGACCAGCTTGCGGAAGTTGGCCACGGTCTTCGGCGCGTCCTGGTCGAAGAGCCGGACGACGATGTCGCCGCAGACGGTCTGGAACACCGCCACCTGCTCGCCTGCGGTGGTCGCGGACCCGGCGCCGGCCGCCGGCTTCGCGCCGGCCGGCTGCGCCGCGGGCTTCGCCGCGGTCCCGACCCTGACCGGGGCGGGACTTTCCGCGGCGGGAGCCGCGGTCGAGGTCGAATCCGCCGAGGCGGCGGCCGAGAGCGCGAGCAGTGCAGCGCCCGCGATGAGGAATCGTCGCATGCATGTCCTCCTTGGTGATGAACGGGGAAGCTGACCGCGGTGGGGCCGCGCGAGCGGCCGAGTCTAGAGGCGGGTTTTCCGGGGGGTCAAGGCCGGTCCGGTCAACCGCGCGTCAAGACTGCGAGCGCGCCGCGACGCGCGATGGGTCGGGGCGGCATCTCGGGCATCTCGGGCATCTCGGGCATCTCAGGCGAGCAGCGCGGCCACGCCCCAGTGCCGTCCGGTGGCGCCGGCATCGCGCCGGTGGGAGAAGTACCAGAAGGGCTCGCACGAGGTGCAGGCGCCGGTGTCCTCGATCGCATCCTCGGGGACCCCCGCCTCCAGCAGCTGGAGCCGGGCGGCGACGGCGAGATCGAGACGGAGGGATCCTTCCGCATCGCGGACGGCCGCGGCCGGGAAGCGACCCGCCACCTCGGGGCCGACCTCGTAGCAGCAGGGGCGGATGCAGGGGCCGATCGCGACGCGCACGCGGGCGGGCGGCACGCCGGCGGCGTCGCAGAGCGCGGCGAGGGCGGCGACCGGCATCCCGGAGGCGGTGCCGCGCCAGCCAGCGTGGGCGGCGGCCACCGCGCCGGGCGCGGTGTAGAGCAGCGGCATGCAGTCGGCGGTGGAGACCGCGAGCGGCACGCCGGGAGCGCGGGTGACCAGCGCGTCGCAGGCGTGGTGGTGTCCGGGACCGCGCACGGCGACGACGGCGGCGCCGTGCACCTGGCCCGCCGTGGCGAGGCGCGCGGGGTCGAGACCGAGCGCGCCCAGCAGGCGGCGCCGGTTCTCGGCCACCGCGGCGGCGGCGTCGGCCGTCGAGCGTCCGAGGTTGAGGGTGTCGAAAGGCGGCGCGCTGGTTCCGCCGCGGCGGGCGGAGAAGGCGAGCACGAAGGCAGGATCGGGAGCGGCGGGCCGCCACAGGGGCACGCCCGCCCCGGCATCGAGGGTCCACATGGCGAGTGGTCGCACGCTAGTGAATGTCGCGCGGCAGCGTCAAGCCGGACCGTCGCGACGGGAGAGCACGGGATGGCACGTCTGACGTTGAGGAGCGGGGTGGCGGCGTCGCTGCTGGTGACGGCCGCCTGGGGTTCCTGGGCCCAGGTGGCGCCGCGGGCGGCGGCGCCGGTCGCGGCGGCGAAGCCCGACGCGATCGCCACCGTGGGGCCGCTGAGCATCCTGCGCCAGGAGTTCGACCAGCGCGTCCAGCAGGGCCTCGCCGAATACCGGGCGCGGTCCGGCTCCGAGGTCCCGGCGGAGCTGCAGCCGATGGTGAAGCGCCAGATGCTGGAGAGCCTGATCCGCCGCGACCTGCTCATCCTCGAAGCGAAGCGCCGCGGTCTCGCGGGCACCGAGCAGGAAGCCGAGGAACAGCTCAAGAAGGACCCGTTCTTCCAGCAGAACGGCCGGTTCGACCAGGCGAAGTTCGTCGCCGTCCGCGCCGCGAACCCCGCGGTGTTCGCCGACGCCATCCAGCAGATGCGCGCGAGCCTGGGCGCGCGGAAGCTCAACGACCAACTCCAGGCCGAGAACCGCCCGCCGGACGCCGAGCTGCGCGCCCGTGCCGCGCGGGGGCTCGGCCGCGCCGCGCTCGACTACCTGGTGCTGCGGCGCCCCGAATTCAACGGCGCCAACCCCGAGCCGCGCGAGAGCGAGGTGCTCGACTACTACCGCGCCCACGCCGACGAGTTCCACCGCCCGGCGCGCCTCACGGTCTCGGTGGTGTACGTGGACCAGCCCGCGCTCTCCGACTCCGAGGCCGCGGTCCCCGCGGCGGCACAGGCCTGGCGCGAGCGCATGAAGCAGCGCGCCGACAGCGCGCTCGCCGCGATCCGGGGCGGCGCCTCCTTCGAGCAGGCCGCCGCGCCGTTCGGTGGTCCGCGCGCGCCCGTGGTGGTGATGGCCGACAACTTCCCGGGCTACTGGCGCGCCAGCGAGGCGCAGGACCGGGCGCTGTTCGCCACCCGGCCCGGCACCGTGTTCCCCGAAGCACTGCCGGCCAAGTCGGGCTGGCTGCTGGTGCGGGTGGTGGAGGCGAAGCCCGAACGCACCGCGCCGCTCGCGGAGGTCGCCCGCGAAGTGCGCGGCAAGCTGCGCGGCGACCGCCGCCAGCACTTCGAGGAACGGGAGTTGCGCGCGCTCTACGCGGCGCTGCGCGACAGCCTGAAGACCACGGCGTACCAGCTGCGCTGGGCCGCGCTGGACACCGGCACCGTGGCGCCCGGAGAGCCGACGGCCGCCGACCTCGACCGCTACTATCGCGGCCACCTCGCCGACTACTCGACCTTCAGCAGCGCCGCGGGGGGCGTGGTCGCACGTCCGTTCGAGGAGGTCCGCGACGAGGTGCGGGCGCGCTGGCTGCACGATCGCCGCGGCGACCTCGCGCGCGCCGTCGCCGGGCAGCTCCAGGACGCCTGGAGCCACGGCCGCCGCGACCCGGCGCTCGAGCGCAGGGCGCAGGTGCGCGAAGCCGGACCGCTGCCCCCGGGCGCGCCGCTCGACACCGGCGCGGTGGCGCGCCTGGTGGCCGACTCGCTCGCCGCGCGCCGGGGCGCGCTCGGCGTCGGGATCGCCCGCTCGGGCGCCGGCTACGTCGTGTTCCACGTCACCCGGAAGGTCGAGGACTTCGTGCCCTCGTTCGAGCTGGCGCGCGCCCGGCTGGCCGAGCGCCGCATTGCGCTACGCGCGACCGAGGACGAGGCGGGCGCGCGCCAGCTCTTCGAGCGCTCGCCGGAGGCGTTCGCGGTCGGCGACGTGATCCACTTCTCGCGCTTCTTCATCACCCCGCAGGAGCTCCTCAGCGTGCCGCTCACCCGCGCCGAGGTCGAGAAGCAGCACCGCGAGCACATGGAGCGCTACTCGGCGCCCGAGCTGGTGTCGGCGCGCCACATCCTCATCAGCCCGAAGGACTCCAGTCCGGCCGCCGACCGCGCGGCCCGCGCCCGGGCCGACAGCGTGCTCGAACGCGTGCGGGCGGGGGAGGAGTTCGCGGAGCTGGCCCGCAGGTACACCGACGACGAGGCCACTCGCGACAAGGGCGGCGACCTCGGTCCCTTCGGGCGCGGCTCGATGCTGCCGGAGTTCGAGAAGGCGGCCTTCGCGATGCGCGCGGGCGACGTCAGCAGCCTGGTCAAGACCGAGGTCGGCTACCACATCATCAAGGTCACGGACTACCTGCCCGCAGTGGCGCAGCCGCTGGTCCAGATGTACTCGAACGTCGCGGTGGACGCCGCCTTCGAGAAGGCCGACACGCTGGCGAAGCACCGCGCCGACAGCCTCTACCGCCGGCTCAAGACCCCCGCCCTGGCGCGCGCGACGGCGCGGCAGCTCGGCCTCGAGGTGTTCTCGTACACCCACGCGATCGGCCAGCGGGAGCAACGGGCCGAGCTGCAGGACTTCTACCGCAAGCTCGAGACCATCAAGCCCGGCCAGTTCTACCCCGGCACCTTCAAGCTGCGCGGTCAGGGCTGGGTCGTCACCTGGGTGGACAGCATCACGCCTCCCCGTGCGCCGACCTGGGAGCAGGCCCGCGACCAGGCGATCGCGCGCTACCGCGCGGGCGCCGGCCAGCGGGTGCTCGACGCCAAGTGCGCGGAGCTCGACTCCATGCTCGCCGCCGGCTGGTCGCTCGACAGCCTGGGCGGGCTGTGGGGCGGGATCGAACACCTGGCCGACGCCGCGCCGGGCCAGGGCCTGCCCGGCTTCGGGGCCGCCGGGCAAATCGACTCGCTGGCGTTCGGTGCCGGGGGCGCCGCGGCGCTCGAGCCGGGCCAGACCAGCGGCTGGGTCGCCGGCCCGACCGGGGCGGCCCGGGTGCGGCTGGTCGAGAGGCGGAGCCCGGATCCGGTGCAGCTGGCGGCGCTGATCGAGAGCGAGCGCCGCGCCGGGATCGAGCGCGGCATGCTGACCGCCTTCGAGCGCCTCAAGCAGCGCTACCCGGTCCGCATCCTCGACGCCCGGCTGCGCGAGGTCCTGCTGCCGACGCCGGCCCCGGCGAGGCCGTAGCGGGCTGTCATTTCGCAACCCCGCCGGGAGCGCTTCGTGCGGAAGGCACGGCGGGGTTGCGTGTCGCGGTCGGGAACGTGCGCCCGCCGCGCGGCGGCGGCAGGGAGCAGCGATGGTATGGTCCCTGCAATCGCGCGGGCGGAACGGACCCCGACCTCTGCCCATGGAACCAGCCCAGACCATCGCCGGCGCCCACGCGCGCCGCATCGTCCTCATCGACTTCGACTGGCAGGATGCCGACCTGCTGCCGGAGCTGCTGGCGCGTCCCGAGATCTCGGTGCGCCTGGTGTCCGGCGAGCAGGCCCGCGACCCCGGCCTGCGCATGGCGGAGCTCTGCGACCTGCCGGTCTCCACCGACCTCGCCGACCTGACGCGCGAGATCTTCGACCTCGCCATCGTCAGCGAGCGGAGCCCGCGGCGCACCCAGGTCGAGGGCCTGCTGCTCGCGCTCGGTACGCCGTGCGTGAGCCCCGAGGCGTTCGCGCATGGCCCGGACCTGGCGCACGCGCATACGCCCGCGGTCGAGGCCCCGCTCGCGCTCCACGCCGCCGCGCTCGAGACCACGCTGGGCGGGGACCTCGCCGCCATCGTCGAGCACGCGCTGCCGGATGTCGCCCCCGACGCCCCGACGGCGCCGCAGCCGCTGGTCCCCACCGGACGACCGGGGCCGCCGGCGCCCGACCTGAACACCTTCCCCTCGCTCGAGGACCGCGGTGGGCTCGAGCACGCGCTGGCCGGCCTGGTGGCGGACACCGGCGCGCAGGGCGCCGAGCTGCGCGCCGGCCGCGCCGGCGCGGTCGAGACCGTGGCGCGGGTGGGCGCCGAGGATCCGCTGCTGCACGGCCTCATCGGCCTGGCACTCGAGCTCAACGCCCCTCAGGTGGTGACCCGCCTCACCGGACCCCAGGTGGGCAAGGCGTGGGGCGCCTGGCCGTTCCGCACCACGCGCAGCCGCGGCGTGCTCGCCGCCGCGGCCATCGATCCGGCTTCCGGCTGGACCACCTGGCAGAAGACGGTCGAGGAGCTGCGCTCCGCGTGGGACGAGCGCGACCGCGCGCAGGCCGCGCCCGCCTTCCCGCTGGTCCCCGAGGACCGCCAGGGCTGGCTCGACCCCGAGGCGTTCCGCTGCGACCTCGACCTGGCGGTCGAGCGCAACAAGCGTGACGGCCTCTCCTTCGCCGTCCACCGCTTCGAGTTTCCGGGCGGGCCCCGCGCGCTGGACCTGCTGTGCGCCCGGCTCCCGGACCAGTTGCGCGGGACCGACCGGCTGTGCCGGCCCGCGCCGGACACGGTGCTCGTGCTCACCACCTGCACGCTCGCGGCCTTCGAGCCGGTGCGGCGGCGGCTGGCGACGCTGTGGGAGGCGGTGTGGCAGGAGAGCGGCGGCCAGCCCCCGGCCCCCCCATTCGCCGAGAAGCGCGCCGGCATGTCGGTCCACTCGGACGCCGACCGTTTCCTGCTCGCGACCTCGGCCTGGCTCGCGCAGGGCTGAGCCCCGCCGCGGCCCGCGCGGCGTCAAGGCAAGAGCACGAACTTCCTCTCGCCGCGGAACGGGCCGGCGATGAGTCGGTAGAAGTAGATTCCCGCCTCGAGTCTCTCCCCGCCGGCGGCACGACCGTCCCACTCCACCCTATGGTGCCCCGCCGGGTAGCGCCCTCTGGCCAGCGTCTGCACCCGGCGTCCGTGCAGGTCGAACACCTCGAGCCGCACGCCGCTCGCCGCCGGCAGGTCGAAGCCGATGGTGGCGGTCCCCGCGAACGGATTGGGCTGGTTCTGGTGGAGGGCGAAGCGGCGCGGCGCGCTCTCGCGCACCGGCGCGAGCCGGGCGGAGCCCGCGCTCCGCAGGCTCGCCGTGCTTCCTTCAACCGCCAGGAACCAGTCGCGGGCACGCCCCGGCTCGAGGGGGTGGTCCTCGAACTCCAGCACCAGCGTGTCGGCGGGCTGGAGGTCGAAGCCCGTGCTGTCGGTGAGCGGGCTGATGCTGCCGAGCCGCGACTGGGTGGCGCCAGCGAGCGACAGGGCGCTGACAGTCGGCGTGGCCGCGGCGCGGCTCACCTGCCCGACGTAGCCGAGCTCATGCTCGCCCAGGAACACGAGCCTGAGCGTCTGCGCGGTCGAGTCGAGCACGAAGCGGTCGAAGCCCTCGCGCGGGACGTGACGGGTGAGCGTGCGCCAGCCCTCGGCGTCGGGGATCTGGATCAGGATGCCCGAGGAGTCGGGTGGCTGGACCAGGTTCGGGCCCCGGCTCTCGATGAGAAGCGCGGGCCTCGTGTCCGGGCCGGCAAGCTGCACCCGCAGCGTGTCGCCGTACTGACCCGGATAGGTCTCGCCTGCGCCCGTGAGCAGAGCGGTCAGCTCCGCACCACCCGGGCCGGTGACCGACGCCGCCGGCTGCGTCGTGCCGAGCAGGAACGAGCCGCCCGAGGCGAACGCCTCCAGCTCCGGCGCGTGGTCCACCGCGAGCAGTCGGGTGCGCGCCAGCGACATCGAGTGCGCGTCCGAGACGATGAGGCGTGTCGCCGGGTGGCCGTTCACGGCCAGCGGCCCGGTGGGCAGCCGCCAGGTGTCGCTCCCGGTGCGATCGGTCACCCCGGTCAAGAGCGAGTTGCCGGCGCCCCAGCTCCCGCCGGCGGCGCTGGTGCCCTCGGCCCCGGCCTGCCGCAGCGAGAATCCGCCGCCGCCGCTGCCGCCGCCCGCCGTCAGCCCCGAGCCGCCGCACACCTGGTAGCGGGTGATGAAGGTGAGCTGGTTGCTCAACGTCCAGTTGCGGTAGCTCCCGGCGTCGTCCTTGTACATCAGCCGGAAGTAGTACGGGGTGTTCGGCACGAGCCCGGTCACCGTCACGCTGTCGTAGACGCCCGGCCCCGGCGGCGCGGGCCCGGTAATCTCGTCGGTGACCAGCGTGCCGTAGTCGAGGAAGTCGTCCACCGTGTTCATCGGCTGCCCCGGCCGGTAGCGCAGCTCGTAGCTGACCACCGCCCCGCCCGCCGTGCCATCCTCGTGGGGCGAGAGCCACCGGAGATCGGCCGACTCGCCGCGCGTGCAGGTCTTCTGCAGCGAGACCACCTGCGGCGCCAGCACGTCGCACACCTGGTCGCTGCTCGGGGTGCTGCCGAGCCGCACCCACTCGGCGATGGAAGGCACGTTCTGCGGGCTCAGCACGAACAGGAGGTAGTCCCCGGGCGGCGCGTTGCTGGCGCTCGCCGGCGCGCGGAAGCGCAGGCAGGGGCTCGCTCCGCCGGTGCGCGCCAGCGGCACCCAGCGCTGGTCCTGATTGAAGGCGTGGGTGGTGGCGCCGGGCCGGATCAGCACCGCACGGGCGATCGAGTCGGGGCTCGCCAGGTCGAACTCCTGCCCGTAGGCGATGAACTCCTGCACCCCGGAGAGCCGCGGCCGCACCGCCGGCACGGTCGCCGCCGCATCGCTGAACAGGTAGGGCGGACAGTAGAGGTTGGCCTCCATCCGGTTGGGGTCCGGGTGCTCCTCCTCGTTGCAGCCGCCGGCCGCGAGCACGCGTCCGTCGGGGAGCACGATCGCGGTCGAGTGCTCCCCCCGGGCGACCGGGCTCGGGGCCAGCGTGTCGGCGGCGAAGCGGCCGTACCAGTAGCCGCGAGCGCCGCTGCCGTCGCTGTAGTCGGGATCCCAGATCTCCGGCCGGTTGACCGGCGTCATGCCCTCGCCGAGCCGCCCGCCGGTGGCGATCACCTCGCCGGTCGGCAGCATCGTGAGGTTGTGGAAGGTGCGTCCCAGCATGGTGTCCACCGCGGCCACCCACGGAGAGCCCTCGCTCGTGAGGTCGAGCGAGGCCGTGAGCCCGCGCGCCGGGGTGACGAACTTGCTGCCGCACTTCATCACCCGCCCCGGCCGGTACAGGACCGCCGCCCCGCCGTCGAGCTGGTCGAAGCCCGACGCCGGATACGGCTACCAGCCCGGCGCGTCCAGGTCCAGCCGGTAGGTCTGGTATCCGTTCGACGTCGGTCCGGCGTTGAACACGCGGTGGCCGGTCGTGTCCACGAATGTGAACGGGTAGAGCGCCTGCAGCTTCGGCGCCCCGTCCAGCCGCGACCAGTGGTTCGCCACCGGGTTGTAGGTCTCGGGCACGCGCGCGACGAGGTCGCGCGCATCGTAGAAGGCCGTGTGGCCCCGCAGGCTCAGACTGGAGGAGGCGAGGGGGACCCAGGAGGGCGGCACGTACTGCTCGGTGTCCGGGCAGGCGGACCACACCACCGGGTCCGGCGCCTCGCCGGTGTCGCCGCCGAAGATCAGCACCCGGTTCCTCTCGTAGGCGATGGTGGCCTGGCGGCGCGGCGCCGGCGTGGTGCCGGTCGGGCTCAGGCGGAACCACGCAGCGCTCTGACCGTCGCGCGAGAGGTAGAGGTTCCACAGCTCGTTCGACAGGCTGTCGGGCTCCTGCGCCTGCCGCCCGCCGAAGAGGAAGAAGCGGTCCCATTCGCTGCCGCCGCGTGTTCGCAGTTCGGAATCGTTGGCCAGGGCGTGCAGGTAGCGGGCGCTCGGCCGCGTGGCCGAGATGATGGTGGGGCGGATCCAGCTCGGCGGCGAGGTGCGGAACGAGAGCACCCACAGGCTGTCGGCGAGCTGGCCGCCGGCGTCCTTGCCGCCGCAGAGCACCATCAGCGAATCCACATACGCCGCCGCGTGGCCGTAGCGTGGCGCCGGGGGCGCGCCCTGGGTCATGTCGGTCAAGTCGGTCCAGGTCCACCCCCACGGCGACTCCCATCGAAGCCTCTGAAGATCCCCCAGCGGTCCTGTCTGCCCCCGTCCCCCGAAGACGTACATCACCTGCGGGAATGCCGGATGCGAGGTGATCTCGGTCCGCGCCACCGCGGCGTGCAGCCTGCGCGCCGGCACCGTGCCGCTCACCACGAGCTTCGCCCACGCGTAGGTCTGCGCGGTGTCGGAGTCCGTCCGATCCAGCCTCCACGCGTCGTTCAGCGGCCTGCCCGAAGCATCCATGCCGCCGAAGACGAACCCCGGCCCGCGGGGCACGCTGGCCAGACTGTGCTCCTCGCGCTTCTCCGGCCAGGAGGTGCCGACCTGGCCCTGCCGCGGATTGACCGGCAAGTCCCATGCGCCCTTCGACAGGAGCTGGAAGCGGTCCACGCTGTTGCGCAACGTGTCGCCGTCGGTGCGGCCGCCGAAGAACACCAGGTGCTGGTACTGCGTGCCCGAACTCGCCAGCACCCGCCCGTCCGGCAGCGTGGTGGCGGTCGCGTAGTAGCGTCGCTGGCTCATCGAGTCCACCACCGCCCAGGTCCGCGTCGCCCGATTGAAGATCAGCGCCTGGGTGGTGCCGATGGTGACGTTCTCGTGCCCGCCGACCACGAACAGGTTGCCGTCCGCGAGCGCAGTGTGGGCGCCGCAGAAGATGTTCCGCGGCGGTGCCGGCACGCTCAACGCGGTCAGGTTCGACTCCAGCGAGCTGGCGCAGTCGTCGGTGGTCGGCTTCCAGGCCCACAGCCCGCACTGGAAGCTCGGGGTCGGCTCGTCCCACCACAGCACCTGGCTGTGCACCCGGCGGTGTGGCGTCAGGTCGCCGCGCAGCAGGCTCAAGTGCACGGCGGTGGCGCCCCAGGGTTTCGTGGCGGTCCAGCGGCCAGGGTTGGCGGGTCGGGGTGGAGACTGCCCGGCGGCGAGCGCCGGCATCAGCGCCAGCACCAGAACGAACGCGAGCATGAGTGAGCGCCGCGGGAAACAGCTCGGGCGGGACGAGGCAATGCGGTGGGGACGCATGGCGGCCTCCTGGTGTGGGGGAAGGAACGTGCGTCCGAGGGACGGGGGATTCATGGCCCCACCGCCCTCCATATGTCAACAGGGTTCTTCCAGATTGCAGGGGGGAAGCGGGAGCGGGGCCATAGCGCGGGTTTCGTGTTCCGGAGCGATTGTCGGGGTGATAACCTCGGGGGGTCTTGGAGGCTCGTCATGCGCATCCGTGCCTGTGCCGCCTTGTTCTTCGCCGCCTGCTTCCTGCCGTTCCCCGCCCGCGCCTGGACCCCTAACGGGGTGGCGCTTTCGCGCGCACTCTACGACGAGACCAATCCACAGATCGCCCCCGACGGGAGCGGGGGCGCCTACGTGGCCTGGACGGACGATCGTGCCGATCCCTACCGCGACATCTATCTCCAGCACGTGACGGCCTCGGGGGAGATCGCGCCGGGGTGGCCTGCCAACGGCCTGCTGATCTGCGACGCGCGGCGGGCCCAGTTCCCCGAGTCCATTACCCCGGACGACAGCGGCGGCGTGTTGATGACGTGGATCGATAACCGCAAGGACACCGGTGACATCTACATCCAGCGCGTGACCGCATCGGGAGCGCTGGCCCCGGGCTGGCCGGCGTGCGGGGTGCCCGCGTGCGCGGCGTCGGGCCAGCAGGGCGCCAGCAATGTGGCCAGCGATGGGGCAGGCGGGGCGTTCGTCGGCTGGACCGACTTCCGAGGCAACACGGCTGCCTATCTGCAGCACGTGCTGGGCAGCGGCGTGATTGCTCCCGGCTGGCCGGTGGACGGCCGCCCGCTGGCCCCGACCTCGCCGTACTCGAACGCGGCAGAGGTGCTGGCCGACGGCAGCGGCGGCGTGTTCGTCGGCTGGACCAGGTTCTTGGATGCGACCGCCACCTGGGCGCAGGCCGTGCTCCAGCATCTGACGTTCTCCGGCGAGGTCGCGGCCGGCTGGCCGGCCGAAGGGGTAGTGCTCTGCACCGTCCCCCAGGGCCCGGGGTTGACCGCTCTGGTGAGTGACGGCGCCGGTGGGGCCTACGCGGTGTGGGACGACTGGCGGCGCGGCGCCACCCAGGCCGACTTCGACATCTACGCCCAGCGCGTCACCGCTTCCGGGGTCCTGGCTCCCGGCTGGCCCGCCGACGGCCTGCCGCTCTGCACCGCCTCCAACACCCAGTGGGCCTCGGTGGCCTGCCCCGACGGGCAGGGCGGGCTGATCGCCGCCTGGGTGGACTACCGGGCGGTCTACTACGCTGCGGCCTATGCGATCCGCGTCGGCCCCGATGGCCAGCGGCTGCCCGGCTGGCCGGAGAACGGGCTCAGGGTGAGCACCGCCTACGGCTTCCAGTCCGACCTGGGGCTGGCCACCGATGGCCAGGGCGGGGCGTACGTGTCGTTCACCAACCTGGTGGACTACTACAAGGTCTATGCCCAGCACCTGGGGGCTTCCGGGCTGCCGGCCCCGGGCTGGACCGCCGAGGGCACCCCGCTGGCCTCCACCCCGAGCGAGCAGCAGCATCCGGTGATCGTCCCGGACGGCTCGGGCGGGGCGATCGTCTCGTGGGATGACGGGCGAGACGACTTGACCTGGTACGACATCTACGCGCAGAAACTCGTGCCCGACGGCCCGGTGCCGGTGAACCTGTCGCTGGCGAGCGTCGAAGCGACGCCGACCGCGGTGACGCTGCGCTGGTTCGCGGGCGCCGGCGCGAGCCTGACCGCCACGGTCTACCGCCGTGATTCACAGACCGACTGGCTGCGGCTCGGGACGGTCAGCGCTGACGGCACGGGCAACCTCGTCTTCGCGGACCGCACGGTCGCCGCCGGCACCCGCTATGCCTACCGGCTGGGAATCGGCGCGGGTACCAGCGAGGCCTTCACCGCCGAGACCTGGGTGGAGGTGCCGGCGGGCTACCGGCTGGCGCTCGCGGGCCTGCGACCGAACCCGGCGACCGGGCCGTTGCAGGTTTCGTTCTCGCTCCCCGACGGCTCGCCCGCGATGCTCGAGTTGCTGGACGTGGCGGGGCGGCGGATCGCCGCGCGCGAGGTGGGCTCGCTCGGCCCCGGGCAGCACCTGATGCGCCTGGAGGAGCAGGTGCCGGTCGGGCTCTACTGGCTCCGGCTCAGGCGGGGCGGTCGCTCCCTCACCGCGCGAGCCGCGGTGACCCGATGAGGTCGCCGCGCTCCTCGCCGACATCCGGCACGCCCGCGTTCCCGGCCATCGCACCGGGACACTCCCGGCCCACGGAGCTTCTCTCCCGGGGCCCGCTCGAGCTCCGCGACGGGGCTATCGCTTCGGCAGCTCGAACTTGAAGTCCGGGTTGAGCTGCCGGATCCCGGCCACGACCCCCACCGCACCCGTCCTTGACCCGGCTTCGAGCGGTCGTGTAATCCTCCGTCCTTCGTGACGGAGGTGACCGTGACCCGCTCGATCCGGCGGCTTGCGCCCGAGACCGCCTCGCGCATCGCCGCGGGCGAGGTGGTCGAGCGGCCGCTGTCCGCCCTCAAGGAGCTGTTGGAGAACGCGCTCGACGCCGGCGCGCGCTCCATCGAGGTGCGGGTCGAGCGCTCCCTCGACCACGCCTTCAGCGTCGCCGACGACGGCCACGGCATCGCGGCCGCCGAGCTGGAGCTGGCGCTGGAGCGCCACTGCACCAGCAAGCTCGAGAGCCTCGACGACCTCGACCGCCTGGCCTCGCTCGGCTTCCGCGGTGAGGCGCTCCCCAGCATCGCCGCGGTGAGCCGCCTCGCGCTCGCCAGCCGCCCGGCCGGCGAGCGGGCGGGCGCCACCATCAGCGCCGAAGGCGGCACCGTCGTCGCGCGCGCGAGCGCGGCGCGCGCCCCGGGCACCACGGTCGAGGTGCGCGACCTGTTCTTCAATACGCCGGCGCGCCGCAAGTTCATGGGCTCGCCGGCCGGCGAGCTCAGGGCCGCGCTGCGCCTGCTCGAGGCCTACGCGCTGGCGTTCCCCGAGGTCACGCTGCGGCTCCTGGTGGACGGCAAGGAGCGCCTCCACTGGCCGGCGGCCGCGGCGGCGGCGGGCATGGCGGCGCGCCGCGAGCGCGCCGCCGCGCTGTGGACGGCGCGCCACGCCGGGCAGCTGATCGAGGCCCGCGGCGAGCGCGAGGGCGTGGTGGTCGAGGCGCTGCTCGGGCTGCCCGAGCACGCACGCGCGACGCGCGAGGGCCAGGTGTTCCTGGTCAACCGCCGCTGGGTGCAGAGCCCGCTGCTGGGCGCGGCGCTGCGCCAGGCCTACGGCAACCTGATCCCGCCCGGGCGCTTCCCGTCGGCGACGCTGTGGCTCACCGTGCCGGCCGCGCGGCTCGACGTGAACGTGCATCCCACCAAGCGCGAGGTGCGCTTCGCCGACGACGAGCGGGTGTTCTCGCTGGTCGCCTCCGCCTGCGCGAAGCCGCTCTCCGGCCTCCAGCCGCCGTTCACCGTGGTGCCGGGCGGCGCCGCGGCCGACCGCACCGCCTACCCGGCGTGGGCGGACCGCGTGAACGAGCGGCCGCCCGACCAGACCTACCTCGGCTTGGACCTGCCGCCGCCGCCCGCCGGGAGCGCCCCGGCCGCGGCCGCCCCGGCGGCGGCCGAGCCCGAGCTGTGGCAGCTCCACCGCACCTACATCCTGGCGCCGGTGCGCGGCGGGCTGGTCATCGTGGACCAGCACGCCGCGCACGAGCGCATCCTCTACGAGGAGGCGCTCCAGCGCCTCGAGGGCGAGCGCGGCACCGCGCAGCAGCTGCTCTTCCCGGCGCTGGTGGACCTGACCAACGATCAGTTCGAGCTGCTGCTCGAGCTGGGGCCGGACCTGCGACAGCTCGGGTGGGACCTCTCGCTGCTGGGCCCGCCCACCGTCGTGATCCAGGGCATCCCCTCGGGGTTCAGGCACGAGCGCCCGGGGCAGCTGCTCCAGGACGTGCTCGACGGCATGAACGAGGGCACCGGGCGCGCCGCGCCCGAGGACCTGGCGCACCGGCTCGCCAGCTCCTGGGCCTGCCACGCCGCTACCCGCGCCGGCGATCCGCTGACTCAGGAGGAGATGCGCGCACTCGTGGACCGCCTGTTCGCCACCTCGCGCCCGCACGGCGACCCGCACGGGCGCACCACCTTCGTGAGGCTCGAGCTCGACGAGCTCCACCGCCGCTTCGGCCGCACGTGAACCGCGCGCCGCTCGTGGTGGCGGTGGTGGGCGCCACCGCCACCGGCAAGACCGACCTGGCCGAGGCGCTGGCCGCGCGGCTCGACGCCGAGATCGTCTGCGCCGACTCGCGCCAGGTCTTCCGCCAGCTCGAGATCGGCACCGGCAAACCCGCGCCCGCGCTGCGCGCCCTGCGGCCCCACCACCTGTTCGACGCGCTGGCGCTGGGCGAGCGCGCCTCGGCCGGCTGGTACGCCCGCGCCGCGCGCGCGGCCGGCGCCGCGATCCACGCGCGCGGCCGCGTGCCGCTGCTGGTGGGCGGCTCCGGGCTCTACCTCGCCGCGGCGCGCCGCGGGCTCGCCGAAGAGCCGCCGCACGATCCCGCGCTGCGCGCGCGGCTGCGCGAGCAGGCGGCATCCCACGGCCCCGGGGAGCTCCACCGCCGCCTCGCGCTCGCCGATCCCGAGACCGCCGCGCGCGTGAAGCCGCGCGACACTCAGCGCATCACCCGCGCGCTCGAGGTGCTGGAGGCGAGCGGCCGGCCGCTGTCGTGGTGGCACGCGCGCCCGCGCGGCCCCGCGGTGGCGGGGGAGTGGCGGATGTTCGAGCTGATCGCCGGGCCCGCGGCGCTGGCCGCGCGCATCGAGACGCGCACGCGCTGGATGTTCGGCGCGGGACTGGTCGAGGAGACGCGCGCGTTGCTCGCCGCCGGCCACCAGGCCGCGCTGGCCGCGCTGCGCGCCGTGGGCTACGACGAGGCGATGGAGCTGGTGGCCGGACGGATGACGCGCCGCGAGGCCGAGGAGCGGACCAGCCTGCGCACGCGCCAGCTCGCCAAGCGCCAGCGCACCTGGTTCCGCCACCAGGTCGAGGCGGTGCGCATCCCCGCCGACGCGGTGGACGTCGCGGGCTGGACCCGCGCGATCCTCGCGGAGCTGCGCGCGTGAGCCGCCCGCTCGCGGTCGAGTGGAATGGCGACACCGTGCGGTTGATCGTGCCGGTGGGGAGCTCCGCCGCAGGCTTCGGCGCGCGACGCGCGGGGGGCGTCGTGCCGGTCACCGGGACGCGCGTCCGAGGGCGCTCAAGCCCGCGCCAGCCGCGGCCGCGACGCGGGTGCGCCGGTCGCCGTGACGGTTGACACCCGCGGCGGGACGGACTAGCTTCGACCCGGTCCGAAGTGAACCTCTGATGCGGGCATAGCTCAGTTGGTAGAGCGCGAGCTTCCCAAGCTTGAGGTCGCGGGTTCGAACCCCGTTGCCCGCTCCATTCCTCTTCCTGGCTCGAGGCGCGCCGGCGCGGGCGATCCACCGAACGGCGCGCCGGGCCGTTCCCAGGGTCCAGGCTCCCCCATGGCCGCTCCGGTCGTCGCCATCATCGGCCGCCCCAACGTCGGCAAGTCCACGTTCTTCAACCGCGTGCTGGGCGAGCGCCGCGCCGTGGTCCACGACCGCCCGGGGATCACGCGCGACCGCAACACGGCGCGCGCCGAGTGGGCGGGACGCGCCTTCCTGCTGGTGGACACCGGCGGCTTCCTGCCCGGGGCGGCCGCGGGGCGCGACGCGCACGTGCGCCGCCAGGCCGAGATCGCGATCGGGCTGGCCGACGTGGTGGTCTTCATGGTGGACGCGAAGACCGGGGTCACGGACCTCGACGGCGCCATCGCGCGCGACCTGCGACGACTGGCGCGCCGCTCGCTGCTGGTGGTGAACAAGGTGGACAAGCCCGGCGACCCGGTGACCCACGACTTCCACGGCCTCGGCCTGGGCGCGCCCCAGCCGGTCTCGTCCGAGGGCGGCCTCGGCATCGGCGACCTGCTCGACCTGATCGTCGGCGCGCTGCCCGCGCAGCCGGCGCACGAGGCGGAGCCGCGCACGCGGGTCGCCATCGTCGGGCGTCCCAACGTCGGCAAGTCCTCGATCGTGAACATGCTGCTGCGCGAGGACCGCGTCATCGTCGAGCCCGAGGCCGGCACCACGATGGACGCCATCGACACGCTGTGGAAGACGCCGGCCGGCGAGTTCCTGCTGGTGGACACCGCGGGCATCCGCCGCCAGGCCCACTTCGGCGACGAGGCCGAGTTCTACGCCACGGTGCGGGCGCTGCACGCGCTGGAGCGCGCCGACGTGGCCTGCCTGGTGGTGGACGCCACCCAGGGCTTCCTGCGCCAGGAGGCGCGGCTCGCCCACAGCGCGCTCGACTCCGGCTGCTCGCTGCTGCTGGTCTACAACAAGTGGGACCTGATCCAGGGCCGCGAGGAGGCGTGGAAGCGCATGGCCCACGAGCGCGAGGAGCGCTACGCGACGCTGGCCGGCGTGCCCGCCGTGCCGGTCTCGGCCACCGCCAGGATCAACCTCGGGCGGCTGCCGAAGCTCATCCTCCAGCGCGTCGCCGAGCACGAGCGCAAGCTGGCGACCCGCGACCTCAACGACTGGCTCCAGCAGGTGCAGCGCCGCCGCGCGGTACCGAGCACGCGGCTCGGGCACACGCCGAAGATCTACTACGTCACCCAGACCTCGACCGCGCCGCCCGAGTTCACGCTGTTCGTGAACCACCCGTCGCGGCTCTCCGCGAACTACCGGCGCTTCCTGTGGCTCCAGCTCACCGAGCACTTCGGCTTCCGCGGCACCCCGGTGCGCCTGCGCGTGCGCAAGAGCGAGTGAGCCGGTGATGGTCTCGCTGCTGGCCTGCGTCGCGCTCGCCTACGCGAGCGGCTCGCTGCCCTGGGGCCTGTGGCTCGGCCGCCTCTTCCGCGGCGTGGACATCCGCAGCATGGGCTCGGGGAACCTGGGCGCGACCAACGTGTACCGCTCGCTCGGTCCCGCGCTCGGGATGGTGACGCTGGCGCTCGACATCGCCAAGGGCGCGCTCCCGGTGTGGCTCCTCCCGCACGCGCCCTTCGCCGCGCAGTTCCCGGGCGGCGCGGAGTGGTGCCGGCTGGCGGTGGGCCTGGCCGCGGTGGCGGGCCACGTCTGGACCTTCCTCGCCGGCTTCCGCGGCGGCAAGGGGGTGGCCACCACGGTGGGCGTGCTGCTGGCGCTGGCCCCGACCGCCTTCGGTGTGTTCGTCGCCGTGTTCGCTGCGACGGTGTGGATCACGCGCTTCATCTCGCTCGGCTCGGTGCTGGGGGCGGTCGCCTTCGCCCTGGCGCTGGCCTTCCTGGCGCCCGGCGGGACGCGCAGCCCGACGTTCCTGCTGGGCGTGCTGCTCGCCCTGCTGGTGGTCGCGCGTCACCGCGGGAACTTCCGGCGCCTGGCGCGCGGCGAGGAGCGGCGCTTCTCATTCAGGGGAGGGAAGAGGCCATGAGCGTCATCGCCGTGCTGGGCGCCGGCTCGTGGGGCACCACGCTCGCCGTCCACCTCGCCGGGGCCGGCCACG
Source organism: Candidatus Eiseniibacteriota bacterium (assembly GCA_016223045.1). Taxonomy (GTDB): domain Bacteria; phylum Eisenbacteria; class RBG-16-71-46; order RBG-16-71-46; family RBG-16-71-46; genus JACRPT01. Next base: position 7,711 of record JACRPT010000118.1, on the reverse strand, counting down.
AGGCCCGCCTGTGGGGCAACCACCGCGCCGACCTGGCCGCGCTCGAGCGCGACCGGGAGAACCGGAAGTTTTTGCCTGGCATCGGACTCCCCGCGAGCGTTAAGGTCGAGCCCGAACTCGGGCGGACCCTGGACGGCGCGGCCTTCACGCTGTTCGTAGTGCCATCGCAGGCGGTGCGCGAGGTGGCGGGGAAGGTGGCAGCGTCGGGCCCGCGGTCGCTGGCGGTGTGCGCGTCGAAGGGGCTCGAGCTCGGCAGTCTCGAGCGCCTGAGCGTGGTGCTGCGCCAGACCCTGGGCGAGGAGCCGGTGGTGCTGACCGGACCGAGCCACGCCGAGGAGGTGAGCCGCGGCATCCCGACCACGGTGGTCGCGGCGGCGGCCGACGAGGAGCGCGCGAAGGCGGTGCAGGTGCTGTGCTCGACGCGGAACCTGCGGGTCTACACCAACACCGACGTCGCGGGCTGCGAGTACGGCGCGGCGCTCAAGAACGTGATCGCGATCGCCGCCGGGGTGTGCGACGGGCTGGGCTTCGGGGACAACACCAAGGGCGCGCTCCTCACCCGCGGGCTCGCCGAGATCGCACGGCTCGGTGTGGCGCTGGGCGGGAGGCGCGAGACCTTCTTCGGGCTCGCCGGCATGGGCGACCTGATCGCCACGGCGATGAGCCGCCACAGCCGCAACCGGCACGTCGGCGAGCGCGTCGGGCGCGGCGAGCCGCTCGAGCAGGTGCTGGGCAACATGGTGATGGTGGCCGAGGGCGTCAACACCGCGCGTGCCGCCCGCGAGCTGGGGCGCGCGCACGGCGTCGAGCTGCCGATCACCGAGCAGGTGTGCGCGATGCTGTTCGAGGGCCGCCGGCCGGCCGAGGCGCTGCAGGCGCTGATGGCCCGCGACCTGAGGAGCGAGAGCTGACGGCGGCGCGGCCGCGGGAGGGAATGGAATTGTCGCCCCTGAAGACGACGGAGGAGAAGGACGAGTCCAAGCTCTACCGCTCGATCAGCGAGGTCAGCGAGCTGGTGGGGGTGAAGCCGCACGTGCTGCGCTACTGGGAGACCCAGTTCGGCATGCTGCGCCCGAAGAAGAACCGCGCCGGAAACAGGATGTACCGGCCCGACGAGGTGAAGATGCTGCTCGGCATCAAGGAGCTGCTCTACCACCGCCGCTTCACCATCGCCGGCGCGCGGCGCCGCCTGCTCGACGAGCGCAAGGACGACGCGCCGCAGCAGCTCGATCTGGCCGTGACCGAGGCGGCCGAGCGCAAGCTGCTGGTCCACGAGATCAAGACCGAGCTGAAGCAGCTGCTGGGCCGGCTGCGCGGGCGCGAGCCCGTCCGCTCGTAGCCCGGGCGGGCCGCCGCGCGCGGGCCTCCCGGGCATCCCGGCCACTTGCAGGGCGGGCGGGCCTCTCGTAGATTCCCTGCGCCTCAGAGCTTTCCCCCTTTCGGTCGGGGCGTAGCGCAGCCTGGTAGCGCACCTGCATGGGGGGCAGGTGGTCGCTGGTTCAAATCCAGTCGCCCCGACCATTCCCCTTTCCCTCCCGACGCCATGGCGCCCGCCGACCCGCCCGCGGCGGAAGCAGCCGCCGGGCGCGCAGCGTGAGCGCGGAGTCCCGGACATGATCAGCTGGCTCCTCTACCTGATCGCCGACCTGCTGGTGCGGGCGCTGCCGGCGCGCGCCGCCGACGCGCTGGCGCTGGCGCTGGCCCGGGCGGCGTTCGCGGCCGGCCTGCCCACCCGCCGCGCCCTCGAGCAGAACCTGGCGCGCCTGCTGGACCCGGCGTCGCCGGAGGACGTGCGGGCCCGGGCACGCGAGGGCTTCGCCAGCTTCGCCCTGAGCTTCACCGACTTCCTGCGCCTGGCCCACCGCGGCCCCGGGGCGCTGGAGCGCGTGGTCGAGGTTGAGGGCGCCGAGCACCTGGAGGCGGCGCGCCGCTCCGGGCGCGGCGTCATCCTGCTCTCCGCGCACCTCGGTAACTGGGAGCTGGGGGCGGCGTGGCTGGCCGCACGGGGCACGCGCGTGAACGTGGTGGCGCGCCCGCACCCCAGCCGCCGGGTCGAGCGCTTCTTCGCGCGCCGGCGGCGGGCCTGGGGCGTCCACCGGCTCCCGGACCCGCCGCTGTGGAAGGCCGCGGCCGAGGCGCTGCGCCGCCGCGAGTGGGTGGCGCTGATGGCCGACCGCGGGCCCTGCGGTCGCGACGCCGCCCGCAGCCCGGTGTGCGCCTGGGCGCGGGCGCTCTCGCGCCGCACCGGCGCGCTGGTGCTGCCGGCGGTGATCGTGCGGCTCCCCGGCCGGCGCTACGCCGCGTGCTTCGAGCGACCGTTCCAGCCGGAGCCAGGGCGCGGCGACGGCGGCCTCGAGGCGATCCGCCGCTTCCTCCGGCGCTACCCCGGACAGTGGTCGGCGTTCGAGCCGCTGGCGGGAGGGATCGCCTGATGCGCGTGGCCGCGCTCATCCCCGCCTACCAGGCGGCCGCCCACCTCGGCGAGGTGATCCTGCGGCTGCGGGCGCTGCCGGCGCCGCCCGACATCCTGGTGGTGGACGACGGCTCGCGCGACGCCACCGCCGAGGTGGCGCGCCAGCTCGGTGCGCGCGTGCTCTGCTTCGCGGGGAACCGCGGCAAGGGGAACGCCCTGCTGGCCGGGTTCGAGGCGCTGCGCGGCGACTGCGACGCGGTGGTGACGCTCGACGCCGACGGCCAGCATCCGCCCGAGTGCCTGCCCGACTTCGTGCGCGCGGCCGAGGCCGGCGCCGACCTGGTGCTGGGCCGGCGCGAGCGCACGCCGAACATGCCGTGGGAGCGCCGCTTCGCCAACGACTTCTCCTCGCGCTGGACCGCGATGCTGGCGGGCCAGACGGTCTCCGACAGCCAGTGCGGCTACCGGCTCCACCGCAGCGCGCTGCTGGCGCGCACGCCGATCTCGCCCGGCCGCTACGAGCTCGAGACCGAGATCATCGTGCGCGCCGCGCGCCTGGGCTTCCGCATCGCCGAGGTGCCGATCCCCACGGTCTACGCGAACGAGGAGAGCCACATGCGCAAGACCCGCGACGTGCCGCGCATCGTCGGCTCGCTGCTCCGGCTCGGCTTCGAAGGCGTGGCGCCGCCGCCCGAGATGCGGCGCGCCCGTGCCGGGGGGGGCGGGCGATGAACATCCTGATCACCAACGACGACGGCATCTTCGCGCCCGCGCTCGCGCGGCTGAAGGAGGCGCTGGCGCCGCTCGGGCGGGTGGTGATCGTGGCGCCCGACCGCGACCAGAGCGCGACCTCGCACTCGCTCACGCTGCACCGGCCGTTCCGCATCCACACCCACGAGCCCGACGTCTACAGCGTGGACGGCACCCCCACCGACTGCGTGGTCACCGCGTGGTACGGGCTGCTGGACCGGCCGCCCGACCTGGTGATCTCCGGCATCAACCACGGCCCCAACATGGGCGAGGACGTGTTCTACTCGGGCACCGTGGCCGCCGCCATCGAGGGCTCCATCCAGGGCGCGCCCGCGATCGCGGCGTCGCTGGCCACGCGCGAGGCCGCCGACTTCGTCGAGCCCGCGCGCTTCATCGCGCGGCTCGCGCGCCAGGTGATCGAGCGCGGGCTGCCGCGCCGCCAGCTGCTCAACGTCAACCTGCCGCACCGGCCGTGGGGCGAGGTGCGGGGCGTGCGCCTCACCCGGCTCGGCAGCCGGGTCTACCGCGACACCCTGGTCAAGAAGGTGGACCCGCGCGGCCGCGACTACTACTGGATCGGCGGGGAGGACCCGGTATGGCAGGAGCTGGACGGCACCGACTTCCACTCCGTGCACGCGGGCTGGATCTCGGTGACGCCGCTCCGGCTCGACCTCACCGACGAGCCCGCGCGGGCGGAGCTGGAGGCGTGGAACCTGGTCCCGTGAGCGAGCCGCCGGCAGAGCCCGAGGAGTCGTTCGCCTTCGCGGCCGAGCGCGAGCGCATGGTGGACGAGCAGATCCGCGCGCGCGGCGTGCGCGACGCCCGCGTGCTCGCGGCCATGCGCCGCATCCCGCGCCACCTGTTCGTCGCGCCCGAGCTGGACCGCGAGGCCTACGGCGACTGGGCGCTGCCCACCGCCGAGGGGCAGACCATCTCGCAGCCCTACATCTTGACGCGCATGCTCGAGCTGCTGGAGCTGGAGCCGGACCACCGGGTGCTCGAGATCGGCACCGGGACCGGCTACCAGACCGCGTTGCTGGCGCGGCTCGCGCGCGAGATCTTCAGCATCGAGCGCATCCACACGCTGCTCGAAGGCGCGCGCGCGCAGCTCCGCATGCTCGGGGCGCGCAACGTCCGGCTGCGGCTCGGCGACGGGAGCCTCGGCTGGCAGGAGTTCGCACCCTATGATAGGGTGCTCGTCGCTGCGGCGGCACCCCGCGTACCCGAGGCACTCAAGGATCAGCTGGGGGAACGGGGTGTTCTCGTGATTCCCGTCGGCGGCGCCGAGGCCCAGCGCCTCGAGGTGTGGCGCCGGACGTCCGCGGGGCGGTGGGAGTGGCGGCGGCACGGCGAGTGTCGCTTCGTCCCGCTGCTGGGCCGCGACGCCTGGCGGGAGGGACGGGGCCCATCCGGAAGAGACGATTGATGTCGGGGCGTGGCTCAGCCTGGTAGAGCACCTGGTTCGGGACCAGGTGGTCGGAGGTTCAAATCCTCTCGCCCCGACCATTCCGTCCTCCGCGGCGCGGCGCGCCGCCCCGCGCCGCTTCCCGCTTGACACGTGCGGCCCGTGCGGGCACATCCTTCCGACCGGTCCATGCAGCATCTCCACGTCGTGATCAGCGGACGCGTGCAGGGTGTGGGCTACCGCTGGTTCGTGCGGCGGGAGGCGCTGGCGCTCGGGCTCGGCGGCGCGGTCTGGAACCGCCGGGACGGCGGCGTCGAGACCGAGGCCGAAGGGCCGCGCGAGGCCCTCGAGCAGTGGCTCGACGCGCTGCGCGAGGGACCGGGCGCCGCGATCGTGACGGGCGCCGACGCGACCTGGAGCGAAGGACCGTCGCGGCACCGGAGCTTCGAGATCCGACCGACCGCCTGGGGAGATTCATGAGCACGCCCGACCTCATCCGCTTCCGCGACCGCCTCGCCGGCGCCCTGGCCGAGGCTCGCCGCCGCGGCGCGCTCACCGCGCGCGACTACGAGGCGCTGCTCGTGGACCCCGACTTCGACGACGCCGAGTTCGAGCGCTTCCGCGCCGAGGCCGCCCGCGTGGGCGTCGCCCTCCCCGAGGAGGACACCGAGACCGCCGTGGTCGAGCTCAAGCTCATCCCCGGCGAGCCCGAGCGCGACCTGCTCGACCTCTACCTGCGCGAGATCGGGCGCGTGCCGCTGCTCACGCACCCCGAGCTGCTCGAGCTGGCCGGGCGCTCGCGGCGCGGCGACCAGGCCGCACGCAAGCACATCATCCTCGCGAACCTCCGGCTGGTGGTGCACGTGGCGCGCGGCTACCGCAACCGCGGGCTGCCGCTGCTCGACCTGATCGAGGAGGGCAACCTCGGCCTGATCCACGCGGTGGACCGCTTCGAGCCCGAGCGCGGTCTGCGGTTCTCGACCTACGCCGCGATCTGGATCCGCCAGGCCATCCTGCGCGGCATCGCCGAACAGGCGCGCTCGGTGCGCATCCCGGTCCAGATGTTCCAGCAGGTGAACCGCTACGTGCGGGTCGAGCGCCTGCTGCGCGCGCGACTGGGGCGCGAACCGATCGCCGAGGAGATGGCGCGCGAGCTGGAGATCTCGATCCCGCGCGCCGAGCGTCTGGCCGGGCTGATCGCCGGGCTGCGCTCGCTCGACGAGGGCTCGAGCCTCGCGGCCTTCGAGCAGCTCTCGACCGAGGATCTGGCGGAAGCGCCGCTCTCGGTGGAGCGCCTGGTCGAGCTCCAGCTCGAGCACGAGAAGCTGGACCGGCTGCTGCGCTCGCTGGCGCAGCGCGAGGAGCAGATCCTGCGCATCCGCTACGGTTTCTACGACGGCGTGGCGCGCACCCTGGCCCAGACCGGCGACCATTTCGGGATCTCACGCGAGCGCGTGCGCCAGATCGAGGCGCGCGCGCTCGAGAAGCTGCGGCGGGCGATCGAGATGCAGGACATGGATCGCGCCACCGACGCCACCACCCACTGAAGCCCGGAGCCTGCATGACCGACCTGCGCCGCTTCATCCGAGACGTGCCGGATTTCCCGCGCAAGGGGATCCTGTTCAAGGACATCACGCCGCTGCTGCTCGATCCCGTCGCGCTCCAGGCCGCGATCGAGCAGCTCGCCGCGCGCGTCCAGGTGCCCGAAGCCGTCGTCGCCATCGAATCGCGCGGGTTCATCTTCGGCGCGGGCCTGGCACTCCACTGGCACGTGCCGTTGGTCCCGGCGCGCAAGTTCGGCAAGCTGCCCGGCAAGACCGTGAAGGAGGTCTACTCGCTCGAATACGGCGAGGACACGCTCGAGCTGCACGCCGACTCGCTCAAGCGCGAGCAGCGCGTGGTGGTGGTGGACGACCTGCTGGCCACCGGCGGCACCGCCGTGGCGACCGCCCGGCTCGCCGAGCAGTTGGGCGCCCGGGTCGCGGCGATGCTGTTCCTGGTCGAGCTCACCGGGCTGGGCGGCCGCACGCGGCTCGCGCAGTACCCGGTCGAGTCGCTGCTCCAGTACGAGGTGGCCGAGTCGTAAGGTCCGCGGTCGGGGGAGCGCCTGCACGCGCACGCCGCGGCGCGCTCGGTGTGACCGCCTCGGACTCCGGACAGCGGGAGAGGAGCCCGCCGCGGCAGGCGGCCCGCGCGGCGTCAACGAGAAGGGCGGCGCTGGTCGCGCCGCCCTTCCTTCGTGAGGTGGTACCTCGGGCGACTATGCCTTGCGGACGTTGGACGCCTGCAGGCCCTTCGGCCCGCGGTTCACGTCGAACTCCACCGCATCACCCTCGGCGAGCGTCTTGAAACCCTCGCCGGCGATGGCGGAGAAGTGCACGAACACGTCCTCGCCGCCTTCCTGCGAGATGAAACCGAAACCCTTCGCCTCGTTGAACCACTTCACCGTACCACGTGCCACTTGAGACTCCTTGAATCCGGGTCCGAAGACCCCTGTTCTGCCGCCAACACGCGACGGCTGCGCCCGGTCACTGTAACCGGTGCTCCGACCTCCGGGACGCCGAAAAAGAGAAAGCCGCCAGGGTTCCCTGGCGGCATCGAACCTCGAGTTCGTACATCCACGGGCGACCGAAGACGAAGGAAGTATCGGCAAGCGCGGGCCGAAACGCAAGCCGATTTCCGGGCCGCTTCCCGCGCGCCCGGCGCGCCGCCGCCCGGCCGCGCGCGGCCACGAGCGTGACCGCAGCCGGCGCCGCGGGTGCTGAAGCTCGGACCCGGAGCACCGCTGGGCCCGGGGCACCTCCCGGGAGCCGGCGCCAGTCTGGTGCCTCCCCCGGGAGCCGGCACCGCCAACCGTTCAGGGATTCCTGGGGCCGCGGATGACGCCGATCAGCGAGAGCGCCAGGCCCACCACCGCCACGATCAGGCCACCCGTCTGCATCCGTGCCGCCATGGTGTAGGTGTAGTCGCCACCGAGCAGCGTGACGAACCCCGTGACGGGGGAAGGTGTGCGATCCTTAGTTGGAAATTGAAGCGGCTCCCACCCCTGTGGTGTGATGGCGTTGGAAACGACGTCATCCACTTCAGGAAGGAGGAGCCGAGATGGGCAGTTTCGTTCGTCGGGTGCGGAAGCGCAAGCGGTG